>DFNY01000162.1:284-14143 GCA_002376595.1 Jonesiaceae bacterium UBA3555
TGCTGGCGATGAGGTCATTTTCCCGTGGCGTTCATTCGAGGCGTATCCGATCATCACGTCGGTTGCTGGCGGTGTGAGCGTGAAGGTTCCGCTTGCTGCTGGTGGGGCATTGGATTTGGATGCGATGGCTCAGGTCATTACGGAGCGCACCAAGGTTATTTTGGTGTGCACGCCAAATAATCCAACTGGTCCTGCGGTGACGCACGCGCAGGTTGAGGCGTTTTTGGCAAAGGTGCCTAGCAACGTTTTGGTCGTGTTGGATGAGGCGTACCTGGAGTTTGTGCGCATGGACGATGCGTTGGATGCACTCGCCTTCCTAGCAAAGTACCCAAACGTGGTGGTCTTGCGAACCTTCTCAAAGGCGTATGGTTTGGCTGGTTTGCGGGTTGGTTATGCCGTTGCGCGAGAGCGTTTGGCTGCTGGTATCCGTGCGGCGAGCACTCCGTTTGGCATCAATTTGGTTGCACAGCATGCGGTGTTGGCGTCGCTGGCTGCTAAGGATGAGTTGTTTGCGCGCGTTGATGCGCTTGTTGCTGAGCGTGAACGAATGGTTACAGCTTTGCGTCAACAAGGCTGGGATGTGGCAGATACCCAGGCGAACTTTGTATGGTTGGAGTTAGGGGAGCGTACAGGGACCATCGCTGCTGAATGTTCTGCGCGAGGGCTGTTGGTCAGGCCATTTGCGGGTGAGGGCATTCGGGTCAGTGTTGGTGAACCTGAGGCTACAGATTTGTTCCTTGAACTGGCGCAAGGCTGGTTGTAGAAGGGGATCTTGTTGACCCAAGTTGTTTCGAGGCCTGATACCAAAGTTGTGGGGCTTGCTGGGGCGAGCGATCCACTTCAGCGTGAGGTTGATATGTCTGACCCGTATGTTTCGCCGCGGTTTGATAGTTCGGCGCTGGTCATCATTGACGTGCAGAATGACTTTCTTGATGATGGTCCGTTAGGTGTGGTTGGTACGGCGGATCGGCTCAATGAGTTGGAACGTCTGACCAAGTTGTATCGCCGTATGGGGCGTCCTATTTTCCATGTGATCCGGTTGTATGCAGACGGCGACGTGGATAACGTCCGCCGCACCAGTTTTGATGCTGGGGTTCGGGTGGTTCAGCCACACACAGAAGGTGCTGATATCCCTCGGCGTTTGTTGCCTAACGATGTCACGTTGAAGCCTGAGCAGTTGATGAAGGGCGATGTGCAGCGCATTTCGGACCGTGAGTTCGTAGTGTGGAAGCCGCGCTGGAGTGCTTTCCACCGGACTAACCTTGACGCGTTTCTGGATGTCTTGGGCGTTGACACGGTCATTGTTGCCGGGTGCAACTTCCCCAACTGTCCGCGGGCCACGTTGTTTGATGCAACTGAGTTGGATTATCGGGCAGCAATTATTACGGACGCTACGTCTGGCATTACGCAAGATCGTATTGATGACATTGTTCCCATTGGTGTGGTCCCGTTGACTGTTGCTGAGGTTGAAGCGGCTTTCTACGGCTGATTACAGCGCCGCCAGCGCAAGCACGCGCCAAGGCGCTGGTTTTCACCCCAACATTTTGACCAGCAAACGGCAGTTTTTCCGTGACTANNTCACGGAATTCTTGCCAAGTAGGGTGATCAGCAGCCAGCAGCCAGCAGCCAGCCAACAAACACATTTCCCGACGATTCCCCTGTCACTAGAGCCCCTCACCACCCCTGGTGAGGGGCTCTACTGCGCCTTCGTTCTCTCCGCATGGTTTGTGAATTTCTACAGCGTAACTACCCCAACGAAGCCACCGAAGCGCCAGACTCCCGCCGTTGTTGTAGGACTCCTACAAAAACCCGCCGAAACCTTTTTTGCCGCAAACCTTTCTAACCTACGGAACCGTAAGTTACGCTGGCGTAGGCTACACAACCGTAGGTAGCACTCTGTGACGCGGGTGCTGCCGGTACTTCAAGGAGTTCGAATGACCGACCTTCTGGCTTTCCCTGCCGTGAATGCAACTGATGAGCATGAGCCGGTGCAGTTGATCAATCCAGAAGGCGAACGCGTTTTTGCCCCGAGCAATGAACGTTTTCGCTCCCTTGTAGAAGACCTCTCAACCGAGGACCTGCGCGGCTTTTACCGCGACATGATGTTGGTGCGTCGGTTCGATACCGAAGCTACTGCGCTTCAACGTCAAGGTGAGCTCGCGCTCTACGCTCCTTTGCTTGGTCAGGAGGCCGCTCAGATCGGTTCGGCGCACGCGCTCAACTCCACTGACATGGTTTTTCCTTCCTACCGTGAGCACGGTGTGGCGCATGTGCGCGGTCTGGATGTAGCCAAGATCTTGCGTCTGTTCCGCGGGATCGATCACGGCGGCTGGGACTCGTTTGAGCACAACTTCCACCTGTACACCTTGGTTATTGGTTCGCATGCGTTGCATGCCACCGGTTATGCCATGGGGTTGCAGCGTGACGCCCAGGCCGGTAGGGCTCAAGGTGATGAGGCTGTCATGGTGTGCTTGGGTGATGGTGCTACCTCGCAGGGTGACGTGTCTGAGGCGTTGGGCTTCGCAGCGGTGAACAATGCTCCCGTGGTGTTCTTTGTGCAGAACAACCAGTGGGCCATTTCGGTTCCTAACCACAAGCAGTTCAAGGCTCCGCTGTATACCCGTGGTGAGGGTTTTGGTGTTCCTGGTATCCGGGTTGACGGCAATGACGTGTTGGCCTGCAACGCGGTGACGCGTTGGGCTTTGGAGCATGCTCGTAGCGGGAACGGCCCGGTTCTCATTGAGGCTTTGACCTACCGTATGGGTGCGCACACCACGTCCGATGACCCAACTAAGTACCGCACGCGTGAGGAAGAGCAGTTGTGGCGGGATCGGGATCCGATTGCCCGCGTGAAGGCTCTTTTGGAGGCTGAGGGTGGCTGGTCGCAGTCCGATGAGACTGCATTGTCTGCTGAGCTTGAGGGCTTTGGCGAGTACATCCGCGGCTATGTGAAGTCGTTGGGTCGTCCGCACACTGCTTCAATGTTTGATCATGTGTATGCCACTGAGCACGCGTTGGTGAACAAGGAGAAGGCGTGGTTCTCCACGTATGAAGCTTCGTTCTTGGATAACCAGGGTGGTGCCCGATGACCGCTGATCTTTCGATTTCTCAGGTAGGTAAGTCTGCTGTGAATGCTGCTCCAACTCAATTGCCTTTTGCTAAGGCCATCAATGCTGGTTTGCGCGCCGCTATGGAACGTGATGACCGTGTTTTGTTGATGGGTGAGGATATTGGTCCACTCGGTGGCGTGTTCCGTGTGACTGAGGGGCTGCAAGCTTCTTTTGGCGAAGATCGGGTTGTTGATACTCCACTCGCGGAATCCGGCATTATTGGTACGGCCATCGGGTTGGCTATGCGCGGTTATAGGCCGGTGTGTGAAATCCAGTTTGATGGGTTCATTTTCCCGGGCTTTGACCAGATCACCACCCAGTTGGCAAAGATGCACTACCGTTCGGGCGGGCGCATCGAACTTCCAGTAGTCATCCGAGTGCCGTTCGGCGGCGGTATTGGCGCGGTGGAGCACCACTCGGAGAGCCCTGAGGCGCTGTTCGCGCACACTCCTGGTTTGCGGGTGGTCTCGCCTGGTTCGGCGCAAGATGCGTTCACCATGATTCAGGAAGCGATTGCTAGTCCTGATCCGGTGTTGTTTTTTGAACCTAAGGGTCGTTACTGGGAGAAGGGGCCGGTGGACCTGAGCGCTCCGGTTGGTAGTGCCACTTTGAACAAGGCTGTGGTGGCCCGGGCTGGTACTGATGTCACGGTGGTTGCGTATGGTCCTACTGTGGCTACCGCGTTGCGGGCTGCTGAGGCGGCTGCGCAGGAGGGCATCAGTATCGAGGTTATTGATCTTCGCGCGATTTCGCCGATTGATACCGACACGGTGGTTACTTCGGTGAAGAAGACTGGCCGTTGTGTTGTGGTCCATGAGGCTGTTACGTACATGGGCCCTGGCGCTGAGGTTGCGGCCCAGGTGTCGCAGGAGTGCTTCTTTGATTTGCAGGCTCCGGTGTTGCGGGTTGGTGGGTTCCATAATCCGTATCCGGTGGCCAAGATTGAGCACGATTATTTGCCGTCGCTAGATCGTTTGTTGGATGCGGTTGACCGCGTTCTTGCTGCCTGAGTTTCTAGTCTTCTTGCTTTTCTATGGTTCGTTGAAGGACTGATATGCCAACTTTTGAACGCTTCCCAATGCCTGATGCTGGCGAAGGCCTTACTGAGGCCGAAATCGTTGAGTGGAAGGTCCAGGTGGGGGATTCGGTCTCCATTAATCAGGTGATTTTGGAGGTTGAAACCGCTAAGTCGCTGGTGGAGTTGCCTTCGCCGTTTGCTGGGGTGGTCACTGAGATTATTGGTGCGCCTGGCGATCTGATTGATGTGGGCACCGTGATCATGGTGGTTGATACGGATCCGTTTGGCGCGCCTGCGGCTGCGCCTCTTCCCGACGAATCGGCTGCGTCGGCCCCGTCTCCTGCGGAAGAACGAGCGGCCGGTTCGGCAGAAGACGTTGAGCAAACTGAAGCCGTCGCCGATGCAACAGGCGCTACTGTCGCAGAGGACTCATCTGAAGTTGCAGCCACCGCAAGCGAACACGTGCAGGCTCTATCTACACAAACTCCATCTACACAGCCAGCGTCTGCGAGCTCGGCTGAGCCGCAGGGCGATGAGGCTTCCGGTGCTGTTCTTGTTGGTTATGGAATTAGCCATGGCGCTACTACTCGTCGGCCTCGTAGGGCGGATGTGTTGACGGTGAACAAGCCTGCCGGCAATGAGGCTGTTCGTACCAAGCCGCCGGTGCGCAAACTGGCCCGTGATCTGGGTATCGACCTATCGTCGGTAGACCCTACTGGCCCTGGTGGGCTTGTGACGCGTGAGGATGTTTTGGCAGCTCAAGCTGCTACTGCTGCGCAGCCGTTGGCAACCTATGCCGTCGATGATGCTCCGTGGCTGGCGTCTGGAACGGTTTCATCTGATGGCCGTCAGACTCGCGTACCTGTGAAGTCTGTTCGCCGGCGTACTGCTGAAGCCATGGTGGCTTCGGCATTTACGGCACCTCACGTGACGGTGTTCCACACTGTTGATGTCACTAAGACGATGCGTTTGGTGAAGGCGTTGCGTGAGGACCGGGAATTTGCCGATGTTCGGGTAACGCCGCTGTTGATTGCCGCTAAGGCTTTGCTGCTTGCGGTATCGCGTCATCCGGAGATCAACGCCAGCTGGGACGATGAGAACCAGGAGATCGTGTACAAGCATTACGTGAACCTTGGTATTGCTGCGGCGACTCCTCGTGGTCTGATTGTTCCTAACGTGAAGAATGCTCACCGCCTGGGTCTTAAGGGTTTGGCTCAGGGGATCTCTGATCTTACTGCGACTGCGCGCTCCGGTAAGACGTCGGCGGCTGACATGAGCGATGGAACCATCACTATTACCAATGTTGGTGTGTTTGGTATTGATACTGGTACGCCAATTTTGAATCCGGGGGAGTCAGCGATTCTGGCGTTTGGCGCCATTCGTGAGCAGCCTTGGGTGCACAAGGGCAAGATCAAGAAGCGTTGGGTTACCCAGTTGGCGTTGAGTTTTGATCACCGTTTGGTTGATGGTGAGCTTGGTTCGCGCACGCTTGCCGATGTCGCTGCGGTTCTAGAGGAACCTTCGCGCGGGCTCATTTGGGGCTAGTCCAGGTCAAAGGACTTGCCGCGTGGAAGCGGCTGCTTTCATAAGGCATATGTCGTAAGACAGAAAGGGAAGGCGCTCACTTATGTGAGCGCCTTCCCTTAATGCTCTATGGCTGCTTGTATGTTCAGTGCTGGCGTGGTGCGGGACCAGAACCGGCAACCAAAAGCNNGCGCCCGCCTGCGCCCCAAATGGGTGCGACCCGCAGGAGGAATCAGCCTGCTAGGCGGCCGATCGCTACGAATAGGCTGAGCGCCAGAATGATGAGGTTCATGCCGATTGCTTTGCTTTCGCCGCGCTTGATGTGGAAGACCACTGCGAGGGCCATGATGATTGCTAGGCCAATGGTGGCGATTGGCGTCAGGATTGGGGCGATCCCGGTTGCTTGTGGTGCAATCAGGCCGATTGCGCCGAGGAGTTCAGCGATTCCGATGAATCGGGTGAAGCCCAGTGGGTATTCCATGGTCGATGGAAGCATGGTGGCTAGGTCTTCGCGGTTCTTGATGACCTTGTTGGTTCCTGCCATGACGAAGAGCAGGGCCACGAGTACTGCTGCGATCCACAGTGCGATGTTCATGAGGTGTCCTCGGGTTGTTCAGAGTGAAAGTTGTTTCGATCAAAAATAATGCGATAGAAATGGTTGAACTGTCAAGTAGCGCATCTGTAGAATGGACATCATGACCAACGGAACCTGGCTGAACGACCAAGAATCCCAAGCATGGAAATACCTAGTGGGACTCCTATTTAGGCTTCCGCCAGTGCTTGAAGGTCAACTGCAGCGCGAAGAGGATCTCTCGTTCGCCGACTACATGGTCATGGCCATGCTCAGCGAAAACACCAATGAGGGTGTGCGAATGACCGACATCGGGGGCCTCGTCAAGATGGCACAACCCAGGCTCACCCGCATTGTGACCAAGCTGGAAAAGCTGGGGTTCGTCACGCGCACAAACTCGCCTGAAGACCGGCGCGTAGTCATCGCGCAGATTACTCCACAAGGTTTGTCCAAACTGGAGCAGGCGGCGCCGGGCCATGTGGATCACGTACGGCGCACGGTCTTTGACCACCTCACGCCCCAACAGGTTGAGAACCTTCTCGAAATCGGGCAAGCCCTCCTTGATTCCGGAGACCCTGAACTTTCCATGCAGTCTCACTGCGCGAACTCACCCGTAGCGCCATAGACCCTTTGGCGGCAACAATTGGGGGATTGGTCCCAATCCATCCGTGAGGTTGCACTATGGCTAGTTCGCCCTTTGACACACTCACCAACGAGGCGACGGCTCATACCCGCGACCGTTTCCCGGATCTCCTGCGGTCGTTAGCGCTTGGTGCGGTCATCCTTGGGCACTGGACCATGGGTGCGGTCAGTGTGGACGCCGAGGGCATGATGCACGTGGACAACGTGCTGAACACTAATAGATCCCTATGGCCCGTGACTTGGGTTCTGGTATTGATTCCGTGGTTTTTCTTTGTAGGTGGCTTCTCTAACGCCACGTCCTTGCATCGCGCCAAGAGCCGTTCGCTATCCAGCGCGCAATGGGTTAGGAAGCGTCTAGCAAGCCTTCTGCTCCCGGTTCTGCCATTTGTTTTGGTCGTTGTTGCGCTGGTCCTAGTGGCGCTGCAACTTGGCGCTCCCAAGGTGCTCACGGCAACTATTGCCGTGGTGGTGCTCATGCCACTGTGGTTTGTGATTGTCTATGCGGTGTTAGCACTACTGACCCCACTTCTGTTTGCAGCGCATCAGCGTTATGGGGTGTGGGTAGTAGTTGCGCTGATGGCGCTAGCCTGCTTGTCCGATGGCCTGCGCACATTTCTCGACGAGCCCCTCATTGGGTGGGCAAACTACATTTTTGTGCACGGCACTGCTCAGCAAATCGGCTTCTTCTACTTTGACGGGCGCCTTACTCAGCTCAAGAAGTCGACACTGCTGGTATGGGCTGGACTCTCCTTCGCTCTACTGTGTGCAGCGGTGGCCACGCCAATTTGGTCGCAGTCTATGGTGGGATTGAGTGGAGAACGCTCCAACATGAGCCCACCTTCTATCCCGTCCTTGCTGCACA
The DNA here is from genome assembly GCA_002376595.1 of Jonesiaceae bacterium UBA3555. Classification (GTDB taxonomy): domain Bacteria; phylum Actinomycetota; class Actinomycetes; order Actinomycetales; family Cellulomonadaceae; genus Timonella. Next base: position 8,012 of record DFNY01000162.1, read on the forward strand.
CGTTGCTTCTGATAGCCGTGGCAATACTCATCTACCCGTGGCTCAAGCAGCGCATTGACGCCCCCAAGATTGCTCGAGTTCTTGATGTGGCCGCGCACTACTCAATGCGGGCATTCCTCTGGCATTTGCCGGTGATGGTGCTGGTCATGGGGTTGATCTACGTAGTTGGCTTGCCATTCCCTATGCCAGGAACCGCCGTGTGGTGGGCCACGCGACCTCTGGTGTTAACGGTGCTTGCGCTGGCTCTTGTTGGGTGGCTCAAAGTTGGTGACGCAGTGCGTCGTAAACGTACGCAACCAGCGTTACCCACGCACAAATNNATAGGGTGTCGTCGGGAAGCCAGTGAGCCACTAAGTGGCGAAAATAAGCCGATTTCCCAGTGTGAGATTCAATCTAGCCTCTGTCTTACTGCCCAAAAAGCCGGTAAAATGGGATGGTGTCGTAAGCGTGAGCGCCGGTATCCACATGCGGTGCGTAGCGCTCGTGAGAGTGGCTTTCGCCATCAGATTCTTCGCTACCAAACTCCACGTACATCGTTTTGGCAGTACGGAAGTGTCGGCGCGCGAGCTCAGAGCAGTTAGAGGTATTTGTGCAATTCCACATCGGGCAAGTTGTGACCCACCCTTACCACGGTCCAGTGACCGTGGCCGGATTCTTTGAACGTCAATTCAAGGGTCAGCAGGTGAAATACATCGAGCTGGAAGTGCAACTCAAGGAACTGACCCTACGAATTCCAGAGCACAAAACCGAGGAAATCGGTTTGCGCCCACTCATGACCAGCGCACAGTACCAAGAAGTACTGGATGTACTGGCAGTACCAACTCAACCAAACAATGACAGCTGGGCACACCGCATCAAGGAATACCAGCAGTTCATCCACGAAGGCACCAACGAGACCCGCGCCACCGTGGTGCGCGAAATTGTACACAAGCACGGCGCCAATCCATCACCAGGCACCGAACGCACCATGCTCCTCGAAGCACTCGACGTACTCAGTGCTGAAGCAGCAGTAGCCTTCGACCGCACCGCCCAAGACATCAAAGATGACTTGGTAGCAGCCGCAGTGAAGAGCTCAGAAGAAGAGCTCGTGGCATAAGCAAACCAGAAACTTCGCAGACATAGTCCTGCATAGCAATGGGCCCCAAACCTCATGGTTTGGGGCCCATTGCTATGTGTGGGGAGGTGTCGCTAGCGGACTAGCCGCCTGAGCAACTCAGCCACCTGCTAAACGAGAGTCAAAGTGCTGTGTTCGCCATTCGTCGAGAAGCCAAGTGCTTGGTAGTACCTGACGGTCTGTGGGTTGCTTGGCGCCGGCGCAATCACGGTGGTGTAGCCGCGTGACTTGAGCAAGCCGGAATCACGGAATAGGTAGCGGCCAGGCGTGAAATCGCGGAAGCGAGGGCTGACGTAGTCCAGAAGCACGCGTGCGTTTCCGTTGGAATCGTTGTGAATCAGCACCATGCCAACGGTTTCGTCTTCATGGAGAACCAAGTGAGCTTCGGTGGCAGGAGTCTTGACGGATTCTGCAGCGAAAGTTGGGGAAGTGGCCGCAATGTCTTTGGCGTGCTTGTTCAGCAAGAACTGCAAGTAAGGGTCATCAGGGTTCACTGTGACCACCGAATATGCGCGTTCGGTTTCTTTGGTGGCAGTCAATTTACGCAGGTGGTAGATGTTGATGAAACACAGCACCAGGTTCAAGCCCAGAACCGGCCACACACTTCCCAGCGCAGCGTAAACAACCGAAACCGCGCACCCTGTGAGGTTGAGTACGCGAAGCCGCAGGATTCGCGTTTGCAGCAATGACCACACAACAATTGCTGAGCCAACCCAGCCAAGGATTTCAAGCCAATTCATAATTCCCTCAAATACGTGCGGATCGCCATTGAACGCATAACTAGTGGAGATACCACTGTAACGTGAAAACACGGTTCTGTGCAGGTCTAAAATCCNNGGTCAAGCGATTAACTCCCGGGGTCGGAACGTGGCGTGCCTGCGGCAGGAATGTGGTGCCTCCAACTCAATGTCGTATCCAACAGGCACAATGAAATTCCACCACCACACCAGCGATGGAGCCCTGCGTGCCATACAGCGTTACCCAACTTGTTGCTGCGTCTTCCTGCGAATACCAGGCCGTGCGATCCTTTGAGCTGAGGCAAGGCTGGAGGGTTCCTGCCTGCGGAAACACCAGCGCTGCGGCGTGCTCTGATCCAAACTGCCGTGACCACGCGTCAGACGCGATGCTAGACCGGTTGGCTCACCTAGGTGATGCGCATGAGAAAGATGCTCTTGCGCGATTCGTGGCCCAGTACGGTGTGTGGGATCCCAACCAGGGACTAAACGGTGGTGTGTTCCGCGCTGATCTGGCTCCCGCAGAAGCCCGGCGAGCTCTCACCGCGCTAGCATTTGAACAGCGCGTTCCAGTGCTGTTTCAAGTGGACATCCTCGATGGCAACCTCATTGGGCGCGCGGACTTTGTGGTGCTCCAGCCAGACGGCACCTACTCCGTTTACGACACCAAACTCTCCCGTACAGCTCGTAGCTCTGCGGTTCTGCAAATCACCGCCTACTCGCAAGCGTTAGCGCAGCAGGGCGTAGAAATGAGCNNTAACCCGGCACTCGGTGCTGGACACCCAGCCAGTGTTTGCCAAGCAGAAAACGGCATACGAGAACCTTATGGCATCACGCAACGGTGAAGCATTGGCAAAGTGGGGAGTGCCAGAGAATGGAGGCAGCGGCCTTACCTCCTGCGGTAGGTGCTCCACCTGCGAAGCAGAACTCGAAGATGCCCGCGACGTGCTTTTAGTAATGGGCACCACCACCGCACACCGCAGCAAGCTCAACGCTGCGGGCATCTACACAGTTGAGCAACTTGCTGCGCTCGCTCCAACACCCAGCGAGAACTCAAGTGTGGGGCTTCCCGTGGATGCAGATTCCACCGGAATAGACATCAACCGAGTCACCTTGAACAAGCTAGTAGCGCAAGCGCAATTGTTCCTCGCCGGTGAGGCACGCAAGCATGACGGCGGTGTTGACCTGTACCGCGTCTTTGACACCAAAGCCTTTGGACTACTGAAATCTGAAAGCGAAGGAGACATCTTCTTCGACTTCGAGGGCGACCCGTTGTATTCCGAACACGGCAGCTCCGAATGGGGACTCGAATACCTCTTCGGGTGGTGCACGCGTGAACTTGCTGAAGACGGCCGTCCCCACTTCGAGGCGCTGTGGGCGCATGATCGCATCGAAGAAAAACACGCCTTTGAGTCATTCATCGACTACTTAATACACAGAGTCGTCGCATTCCCCGATATGCATGTGTACCACTATGCGCCCTACGAAACAACGGCGCTCAAGCGCCTCGCGGCCCGGCACGGCACCCGAGAACACGAACTCGATGCGTTGCTTCGAATGGGACTATTTGTTGACCTCTATGCGGTGGTGCGCGGAACGCTGCGCACCTCGGGACATTCGCTGTCCATAAAGAAGCTGGAGCCGTTCTACATAGACAAGCTAGGCGCGGCAAGAGAAGGCGTCACTAACGCGGCGGACTCAATCACCGAGTATGCGCAGGCCATTGCGTTGCGTGACCAAGGGCAGGCACAAGAGTTTCAGCGCACCTTGGACCAGATCGCCGACTACAACCGTTACGACTGCGAATCCACTTTCCACTTGCTGNNCTGGCTTGGCGCCAAGCAGCAGCCGTCCTCATTGATCAGCCTGAACTTGAAGACTCAGAACCCGACGCCGTAAAAACTCTGGTCGCGCGGCTCAGTGAACACGTGGAACGCCTGACGCAGGACTGGAAACACGCAATAGCCCAGGCCAAGGCAAATAATCTGCCAGAGGTTCCGGAGCCTGAAGCCAGACTCATTGCAAGAATGGCGTGGGCAGCAGTGGAATACAACAAGCGCGAAAACAAACAGTACTGGTGGGGGCACTTTTCCCGCCTTCAAGATCCAGTAGAGGAATGGACTGGATCAGAGATTTTCAGGCCCACCCGCGCCGAAGTTTCCCAGGAGTGGCATGTCCCTGCGGGCAAGCGCTCCCAAACGCGGTTTAGTGTGCTGTACGGCCAGTTAGAGCCGGGCAACAAGCTTGCGCCTGGCGCAAGCGTCTATTCGCTTTACGACGACGTAGTCCCGCTGGGCATGAAAACGTCCAGCTCCGGCATTCGCGGGTATCACGGCGCCGAGATCGTAGAGATTGAACCACTGCCTGGCGATGCGGATGGCACCGTTGCGCTCACCATCATGGAACGGGCAAGCAAGACGGTCGAACCATGGAGTGAGTTACCAATGGGCTTGGGGCCAGGCGCCCCCATCAGTACTACGGTCATAGACGCACGCTTGGCTGATTTGGGCACAGAAGTGTTGGAGGCGCTCGACGCGAATCCGCAGAACCCACAATTCGCTGACACTGCGCGGATGCGGCTACTCAAACGAATCGGAAGCGTTGGATCTTCACCGGTTAACGGTGAGGTCTTTGATAGAACGAAACTCATCCTTGATGCCATCAAGATTGATGATCCGGCTGTGGTTGCGGTTCAAGGGCCGCCCGGAGCCGGAAAAACATTCGTTGCTTCCCATGTGATTGCCACATTGGTGAAAGCCGGCTGGAATATTGGGGTTGTAGCCCAGTCACATGCGGTTGTAGAAAACGTTTTGAGCGCAGTACACAAGCGGGGCATACCCAAAGACCAGATATTCAAGAAGAGCAGGATCCCGGCAGACCCAGAATCGATTCCGTACACGAACGCAGACATCAAGGCCATACCGGGCCTGATTAACAGTGCACACACGGGCACCGTTACTGGTGGAACTGCATGGAATTTCTCAGCAGATTCCTTCTGCCCAGAACAAGGCTTTGACCTGCTGGTTATTGATGAGGCTGGTCAATATTCGATGGCTAACTCGCTTGCGATCTCGCACGCCTCACACAGGCTGCTGCTACTGGGCGACCCTCAACAACTGCCGCAAGTAAGCCAAGGAACGCATCCCGAACCGGTTAATGAATCAGCGCTGTCGTGGCTGGTACAAGACTCCCCAACGATAGACCCAGAGATCGGCTTCTTCCTGGATGAAACCTGGCGCATGCACCCAGATCTGACACACGCCGTGTCTGAACTGAGTTACGAAGGAAAGCTCCACTCTGTTGCGATCACACAGGGCAGAGACGTAGAGGGGCTCGCTCCAGGTATCCACACGGCGTTGGTGGAGCACTCTGGGAACACCACGAGTTCTGCGGAAGAAGCTAGCGTTGTTTGCCAGATAATCTCTAGCCTTGTGGGACGTCAATGGAAAGAGACCGCTCAAGATGATCCGCGTGACCTTACGCCGGAAGACTTCATTGTGGTGGCTCCCTACACTGCTCAAGTCCACCTGATTGAGCAGTACCTTGAGAGGGCTGGGCTTGATGGAGTGCCGGTTGGCACTGTAGACAAATTCCAAGGGCAGGAAGCACCGATTGCACTGGTATCACTAGCAGTCTCCGACGCCAACAATTCCCCGCGCGGACTCGAGTTTGTGCGTAACAGAAACCGACTCAACGTTTCGGTTTCACGCGGGAAACACAGTGCCTTCGTGGTTCACTCGCCAGCGTTGCTTGACGCAGTGGAAAACAGCATCAAGGGCATGGAAGAACACGGAGCGTTCATCCGGCTGTCGGAATCGGGACTGCCCGGCTGATTCATTGACTAGCTAAGTCACTGCCGAGCTAGTTCCGGGGAATCGATCCTCGCAGTGCGGTCGCCACTGGCGCCCGCGAGCTCACCGCAGGTTCACCACTGGCGTCCGCAGGTTCACCATGGGTGTCCGTGACATCACCAATGGCGCCCGCTGCCACCGCCGCCGCCTAGTTGACCTTCAAGGGTCTCGCGTTCCTGCTGGCCTTGCTTGTTNNAAAGAGGTTCTGGAGATTCCCCGCCGCTGCCACCTTCGGAAGGTTCAGGCTGCTCGTCTGGATTCTCCTGGTCTGGTTCCTCTTCGGGTGCCTTAGGTGCTGGCGGGTATTCAGGGTTCTTCAGAGTTTCCAAACGAACCTTAGTGGTGTCCCTGATTTCTTCGATTTCGGCGGTTAGCTGCTCAAAGTCAGGGCATTTGAATTCTGCCAGGAGAGTGAGCGAAGTTTCGTAGGCAG
>DFNY01000162.1:14279-14482 GCA_002376595.1 Jonesiaceae bacterium UBA3555
CATCTTTGATGAGTTCGTCGTAGCGTGCGCGATCGTCGGCTGCGTCTGCCCCTTGAATCGCTGCAATGTAGGCGTTCCAGTAAGGGTCTGCGGCTTCGAAGGCGTCGTTCCCAATGAACTTGTAGCCCAGCACGTGGTTGGTGCGGATCTTGCACATAGGTGGGGCATCTTCACGCGACTGCGCGGAATAATCAGCGCCTTCT
>DFNY01000157.1:0-239 GCA_002376595.1 Jonesiaceae bacterium UBA3555
AGCCACGGTAGGTCCACGCCGTCAAAGCCGCACACGGAGACGTCATCTGGGACCTTCAATCCCAGTTCCCTTGCTCCGTGCAGAGCGCCAGCTGCCAGAAGATCTGACTGTGCGACTATGGCGGTTGGTACATCTTGAGGGTTCTCGTAGTTGGAGGGATCTAAGAGGTAGCGGGCAGCTTCGATGCCCTCTTCTACCAGTGACCCGCGCGCTTCCCAGATCGCTACGGGAGTAATCCC
>DFNY01000157.1:383-774 GCA_002376595.1 Jonesiaceae bacterium UBA3555
GGTACGCCGCGCAGGTGCAAGGTCTGGAACGCTGGGTCTTCTTCGTGCCCGCCCCACAGAAGAATTGCGGCATCCATCGCAGCCGTTTCGAGTAGAGGGTTGAGGCCCGTGTTTGAGTCGTAGTGGTTTCCACCTGGGATGAGTAGAACGCCCAAGCCGCGCTCACCTAGCGTTCGGGTGACACCATCAAGTACCTGAATAGAGACAGGGTCGCGGAAGGTTCTTTTGAGGGCGTCGTTGAACACCACTCCTACGATGTCCGAGCGGCCACTACGCAACTGCCTGCCAAGCGCGCTTGGGCCTCGGTACCCCAACTCATCAGCTGCACGCAATACCCGTGCTTTTGTTGCCTGAGCAATTGGGCCCGACTCCGAGAACGCGAGTGATGCGG
>DFNY01000157.1:819-6346 GCA_002376595.1 Jonesiaceae bacterium UBA3555
TGTGCAAGCGTGGGTTTAGTGGCTGACATCGCAGTTCTTTCGGCAGATTCTCGATTGACGTTAGTCCAAGCGTACTTGACAATTATATGCGGGGCTCGAATCGATTCGATTTTTTGCGCCATATCAGCTGCCGTTCTTCAAATGCAGTGGCCCGAATCCGCCACCCCACCAACATCACTCCCACAAACGGAACCATGGCCTCCACTACAGCACGCGAACTCCACCAGAAACCCGCTCCGCACGTACAGCAAGCAAGAGTTGNNACTCAAGCTGGCTAGGAAGATTCCCAACTGTCCGGGAGGCACTGGGCCTCTCAACCGCAGAATTAGGCGTAGTCCTACTAGCCGGTGCCGTGGGCTCACTTATCTTTGTCACTATTGCGGGCGCCCTCGTCGAGAAATTCGGCGGGCGGACCATTCTGACCGTAGCTGCCTTCGGAATCTCAATCGCATTCTTCCTGGAAGGTTTAGGGCCGACAATCGGTGATGTGCGAGTGCTCGCCATAGGCGTGTTCCTCAACGGCGCCTTCGTCGCGCTCACAAACGTGCCTCAGAATGTTGAGACTGCTGCGGTGAACGACGCGTAGGCCGATCCATTCTGTCTCACTTCCATGCCGCCTACTCAATTGGTGCGGTAATCGGGTCACTCATTGGCGCGGCCTGCTCAGCTTTAGAAGTGCCGCTAATACTACAAATGAGTGTCACCGCACTGCTTACGCTCGTGGTGCGAATCGCGCTCATTCCACGGGTCGTGCTCGACACCCAGCTCCACCCAGAAACCCGCTGGAAACGCGCTGATCAAGCCCGACGCTCCCGCGTGGAAAAGGCCGAAATCAAGGCAGGTGTGCTGGAGTCAAACATCAGCCAAGGATTCTCGGCCCAACTCAAAGCGCGAAAGCAATCTCTGGGACACGCCCTAGGAGCATGGCGCGAACCGAGAACCATCTTCTTAGGTTTGATCATCTTTGCCGCATCATTATCCGAAGGATCCGCAAACAACTGGCTCTCCATCGCAGTGGTGGACGGATTTGGGCGCTCAGAAGCCATGGGCGCCATCACGCTTGGTCTGTTCCTAACTGCGATGACACTAGTTAGAATCCTTGGACCCCGATTCATAGACACCTACGGCCGAGTAACTGTCCTGCGAATCTCCACGGTTGCTTCCGTGCTTGGCTTGCTGAGCTTCGGCTTAGGGCCGCATCTCGGCTTCGCGCTATTTGGAGTGGTGCTGTGGGGGATGGGCGCCGCACTTGCCGTGCCAATCGTGATTTCGGGAGCATCAGACGACCCCTTGAAAGCTGCAGCTCGAGTGTCAGCGGTGTCAGCCTTTGCCTCAATCGCATCGCTCGCGGCCCCACCAGTTCTAGGGCTTATCGCTGAAAACACTGGAGCACGCATTGCTCTGACCACAATTACCGTGTTTATGATTGCTAGTTTCCTCGTGTCCAAGTCGGTACGCCCACTTGAATCTGCCAAGGCCGTGGCAACTGCCTAACCAACACCGCACTACCAGTTGGGACGATTCTTGGACTCCGCGTGCTGTTCCACTAATCCAGTCGCTCCAACAAGTTAGCCTTTCCAACAACCCACTCGCTCCATTCTTAGAGAGTTCGGTGCCATGAGCCCCACCCCACATGTGAGTTCACAATCAGGCGTGCAGGTGCAGCGAGCAAAGTTCGCGGTCTATGTTCTGTTCTTTGTCATTGGGTTTGTTTTTGCCAACTGGGCATCACGACTGCCCGCAGTGCGCGATGCACTCCACTATGAGCCCGCACAGATGGGGCGCTTGCTCCTTGTAGGCGCGGTTGGGTCTGTTATCGCGTTGCCGGTCTCGGGGTGGATCAACCAGCGTCTTGGTGCCAAGCGCGCAATCCAGTGCGCCATGGTCCTTTTTGCTGGCGGCTATTTGCTGGTTGCACTCTCAGTTGGCCAACTTCCAATCGTGGTGACCGCGGTGGGGTTATTTGTTGGCGGTGTTGGTATGGGAATTTGTGACACCTCAATGAACCTTGAAGGTGCCAGAGTTGAACGTGTCCTAGGGCAATCCATCATGCCGCGCTTTCACGGTGCATTCTCGCTTGGCACCATGGCGGGAGCCTTGATTGGTGCGGCTGTTGCGCACTTTGGTGTGACCGTTGCAGTCCACGTCTCTACAGCTGTGGTGGCCGGCTTTGCAGCAATTATGGTGGCTGTACTTTCACTTTTGCCGCGCGAGCACAATGTGGCGGTGGTGCAGGTTGGCCCAGATTCCGCGGTATTGCNNGACTCTGGTGCGTCCCCCCAACCGCAGCCGAGCATATGGAGCGCATGGAAGTCGGGTCGAACCTGGCTGATTGGCGTGATTGTCCTCGCGGCTGCTCTTACGGAGGGCGCTGCTAACGACTGGCTCGCGCTTGGCATAGTTGATGGGTTTGGCGTCAACGATAGTTTCGGTGCGTTTGGTTTGTTTGTGTTCCTGAGTGCGATGACGGCCGGACGCTTTGTAGGTACGCGCATCCTCGACCAGTGCGGACGTCTTGTGGTGCTCCGTTTATGTGCGGTGTTTGCGTTGATTGGCCTTATCCTCTTCGGCCTGGCTCCATGGATGTGGCTGGCGCTCGTTGGGGCGGCACTGTGGGGCGGGGGAGCGGCTCTCGGGGTCCCAATTGGAATGAGCGCAGCGAGCGATGATCCACGAACTGCGGCTGCAAGGCTGTCTGTGGTGGCAACTATCGGATATACAGCGTTCTTTGCCGGTCCACCATTGTTGGGTGAACTGGCTACCCATATTGGCTACCGTCACGCCATGCTCGCCATCATGATTCCAGCCATTGTTGGATTGTTGGTCTCAGGAGCTGCAAAGGAAGAGTCTNGCGCCTCTGCGACACATTACGCTGCCGAATAGAATTCACCAGATCGCTCGCGAGTAGCGCTGAGAACTACGCTGGCGCGTACGTCCGCCGATCGGTGCTGCGCGATGGCGTGCGAGCTGGATTTGAGCGGGCCGCGCTGCAGCCAACCAAGCAAACCGAGTAGGCTTGAGTGGTGACCATCGAACAAACAGTTGCCCCAGCCGTAANNAACTAACAACCTTGCGTGTTGGTGGGCCCGTTTCGCAGTACGTTGAGACCCATTCGGAAGAGGACCTGGTCTCGGTGGTTAAGTATGCCGACGCTCAGGGTCTGCCGCTTCTTGTTTTGGGTGGTGGCTCCAACGTTGTCGCCTCGGACAGTGCGTTTGAGGGAATCGTGGTCCGTGACCGGCGTAGCGGCGTTCAGATTGATCAAGTTGATTCATGTGGCGGGGGGTCTGTTACGGTTCCGGCCGGCCACAATTGGGATGATTTTGTGGTGGAGGCTATAGCCCAGGGTTGGGTTGGGATCGAATCTTTGATCGGCATTCCTGGCAGCGTTGGTGCTGCTCCGGTTCAGAACATCGGGGCATACGGCGCAGAGGTCTCTAACGTGATTTCGTCGGTGCGGGTGTGGGACCGTGGTGAGCAACGTAAGCGTACTTTTGCCCTGTTTGAGCTTGAGTTTGGTTACCGTGATTCCAAGATCAAACGATCGATGACCACTCCCGATGATTCGGGGAAGGTGTGGGGCCCAACTCCTCGTTATGTGGTGTTGGAGGTGTCATTCCAGTTCCGTTTGGGTACTCGGTCTGCACCTGTGCAGTACGGTGAACTTGCTCGAGAACTTGGGATCGAAGTGGGGGATCGCGCCCCAGCCCGCGATATTGCTCAGGCCGTTCTGAAGTTGCGTTCGGGCAAGGGCATGTTGGTCGATGCGTTTGATAGGCCGCAAGTCGCTCACACGGCTGGAGCTCAAGGTACTTTGCCACAGTCGGTATTGACCGCTGATTTGGATGGCGATGGCCCTGCCTTGGAGTGTGGTCTGCCTGGCTCGAACAGTTTGTCAGCTGAGGTACTTTTCGACGATGCCCGCGGCGCAGCGCCTCAGTACGATAGGTGGTCGGCTGGGTCTTTCTTCACCAATCCGATCATTGCCGCCAAAGACGCCGAATCGCTACCTGAGCATGCGCCACGCTACCCTGTGACTGGTGTTTTGCCTGCAAACACTACCGGTCCTAGTACCGGGGCTATTGACCNNGATCGCGCAATCTGGTTTTGACAAGGGCTTCGCGCTGGATAGTCAAGCTTCGAAGGCTTCGTTGTCTAGCGCTCACACTTTGGCGTTAACGAACCGCGGCGAAGCTACTGCAGCTGATATCCGGGATCTGGCATTGGCCGTTCGGGACGGTGTCCGCGACAAGTTTGGTATCACTTTGGTGCCAGAGCCTGTGTTCGTAGGTTTCTCGCTAGATTCCTAGGATGTTTTCGCCGGGTGCCCCACTATTTGGTCATTGTGTGATCTGTTCACTGCGTTTTGGCTCTATGTGCACGCAATTAGGCAATACGTGCGCCACAATGTGTGGGTGACTTACGATTCTTCATACGTTTCAGTGCCCCACGCAGTTCCAGCCGCAAAGAAGCGGACTATTGCTGCGTGGGCACTTTGGGACTGGGGTTCTGCTTCGTGGAACGCTGTTGTAACTACCTTTGTCTTTGCAACGTGGCTTATGGCTACCTCCTTTGCGCCAGCAGAACTGGTTGCGCAGATGGACACCGATCCAGCTGCTAAGGCTCAAGTTGAGACTATCGTGGCCACCCACAACACTTGGCTGGGATGGGCTGTGGCAGCTGCTGGAGTCGTGATTGCTCTGATGGCGCCAATCCTTGGCTCTAGAGCAGACTCGGGCGGCCGCAGAAAGCTGTGGCTTGGAATTAACTCCGCTGCGGTGTTGGCAGCAACCTTGGCGCGCTTCTTTGTTACTCCAGATCAAGATAATTTGTCCAAGCAAGTGGTTATCGGCTTGGTTATTTTGGCCTTTGGAAATATCTTCTTCGAGCTCGCTTCGGTGAACTACAACTCGATGTTGAACCAGATTTCTTCGCCCGCTAACCGAGGCCGTATCTCCGGCATCGGGGGGGGCGCCGGATACCTGGGTGGCATCGTTCTACTCGTCATCTTGTTCATTGGGTTTGTGAACATCGGTGATGGTGCTGGCTGGTTCGGAGTTACCTCGGACGAAGGCCTCAATATTCGGGTCGCGATGTTGTTCGCGGGTCTTTGGTGGCTGGTTTTCGCGTTGCCCGTGTTCTTTGCCATCCCAGAGAAGCCTTCATCTGAAAAGCACAAGGCTCTGGGGATCGTCGGTTCATACAAGAAGGTCGGCTCAGACGTTGCCAAGTTGTGGCGCACGGACCGAAACGTGCTGCGATTCCTCTTTGCATCGGCGATCTTCCGTGATGGCCTTGCCGGTGTGTTCGCATTTGGTGGCATCATCGCCGCGACATCATTTGGATTCTCTTCAGGCCAAGTCATCTTGTTTGCAATTCTCGCGAACGTGATATCTGGGTTGGCCACGATTCTTTTTGGATTTATTGAGGATGCGGTCGGCGCGAAGAAGGTTATCGTGGTGTCGCTAGTGGGAATGATCGTCTCCGCGCTAATCGTTTTCGGTTTCCACAGCACAGGGCAGATGGT
>DFNY01000157.1:6492-7055 GCA_002376595.1 Jonesiaceae bacterium UBA3555
TCGCACAGTAGTTGGCGCTCACGAACCTACTGCGGCCTAGTCTGGAGCTATGCAGATGATGGTTGGTGCACGTCGCTGGACACCTGAAGTGCTCGGTGGCGAGTGGGTGAACTGGCAGTTCGCGGTGCCTAAATTGCGGGGTCAAATCCCTCTAGCTACGATGATCACTCAATCCAAGTGGCTTGATCCGCATGGTGCGGCGCGCACTGTGAATGGTCAGGAGGTCCATGCGGCGGTGCTATATGTGCACGGCTACAACGACTATTTCTTCCAAGAGCATTTAGCCGCGCAGATTGAGTCTCTGGGAATTGCGTTCTTCGCAATTGATCTGCATGGATACGGTAGATCAACGAGTGACGAGGCAACTCGAAATGATGCGCATTCATTGCGGGAGTATGGCTTTGAGCTTGCGCAAGCGACCTCTCTGATCCGCCAAGAACTTGGTTTCGATTTACTGATCATCATGGGGCACTCGACTGGCGGCCTTATCGCATCGCTTTGGGCCCACAGCGCTACCGGTAGAGCCACAGTTGATGCCTTGATCCTTAATAGCCCGTGGTTCT
>DFNY01000157.1:7113-7451 GCA_002376595.1 Jonesiaceae bacterium UBA3555
TGACCGAGTTGTGGCCACCGCGATGCTGGATGCAGTGGGGCAGTATGTTACGGACTATGTGCTTTCTGAGGACGAATCACAGTATGCGCGAATGCTGCACAAAGACTTTGGTGGTCTGTGGGAGTTTGATACCAATTTGAAGCGTATTGAAGCTACGCCGGTTCGTTCGGGTTGGTTGCGTGCTATTCGTGAGGGCCATGCCCGGGTTGCTCAGGGGCTTGAGCTAGATTGCCCCATTCTGGTGTGCACTTCGGATCGTAGTGGTTCGTCCAGTTCGGATGAGGTTCGCCGACGCACAAGCGATACGGTACTTGATGTTTTGCAGATTGTTGCACGGG
>DFNY01000033.1 GCA_002376595.1 Jonesiaceae bacterium UBA3555
GGAAGACTACGCAGAGTTCCCAAGCTTCAATGACAACGCGCTCCAGAGAAAGTGGAATCTGTGGTCATACATCGACGCACGCGACGGCGCTCAGGCAATTGAGAAAGCGCTGGAGAAGAAATTGCCTGGGTTCAACCATTTCCTCATTGCGAACGCTGACACGGTGATGAGCCGCCCAAACAGCGAACTCATTGCGGAGGTCTTCCCTGACGTTCCAATCACAGGACCATTCGAGGAAAACGAGACTCTCTTCTCAATCAACAAAGCACGTCAGATGTTGGGCTTTGAACCCCAACACTCCTGGCGCGACCACGTATAGGTCACTCCTACCACCGGCTGAACAAGTAAGCGCCCCCGATCCCANNGTTCCAGCACGCATGTGCCAGAATCTAGGGCTGCGCTGGCAGTATCACTACTTGCCCAAGACCACAGCAGCCTCAGGCAAACATTTTTCCTACTATCCAGCTTGCTACTCCGCTTACCAGTGCACACAGCACCACGCCCCAAATAATGTCGGTGAATACCACTACTGTTGGGACGTCTTTGAGGACTGCCTGCATTGTGAGCGAATAGGTTCCGTACGTGAATAAGCCATATAGGGCACCGTCGCGCACAATTTCGAACGCTGATTTTTCGGTCCCAGGCGCGATTGCAAAGTACACGATTCCCGCAACAAAGATCAGGTAGAAGGCTGCGCCTGCACCCAGATTGATTTTGTCGGCGAGGAGGCGCGGGAGGTGATTGCTGTAGGTGGGTTTGACCACTCCTGCTATCCAGCCAACGTCGATGACGGCAAACACAATCAGTGCTGTTACGTAGGTTTGTATCCAAAGAATCATGAGCCCACGGTAACGTGCGGAGCGTAAACCTACACTTCGAGGGCCTGGTGCCAGGCGTCTATAGGAAGCCGCCCGCACAGTCTACCCTCTACAGACCCATCACGGTTCGGGCAATTGTGAAGTACACGAGCAGTCCAGTGGCATCACAGAACGTCGAAATGAAGGGTGTGGAGAATACTGCTGGATCAACCTTGCAAGCTCGTGCAACCAGCGGGATAACTCCACCAACAGTTGCCGCAATAGGGCAGTTCACTAGAAGCGTCAACCCGATGGTGAGCCCAATGTCTAGTGAGTACAGCGGCGTTGCAATAGCAAAGGCCAATGCGGCAAGTACTACACCGAGCACAGCGCCCGTTCGCATCTCCTTGAATGCAACCTTGGCAACATCCTTTGATATAACATCTCCAAGTCCGATTGCTCGGGTCACTGTTGTGGCTGCTTGGGAGCCGGTGTTTCCGCCAATTCCAGTCAGTAGTGGAACAAACAAGGCAAGCGCTACAACCTCGGCCAAAGTGGCTTCGAACATTTCCAGCACGTGCACGGTTAGAACCGCTGACAATGCCAACACAAGTAGCCAGACAATGCGTGAACGTGCAACCCGGAACACCGAGCTCACGAGGTAGGGCCGTTGGAGCGGTTCAGCTCCACCTTGACGCGCTTGGTCTTCCGCAACGGCTTCTCGGTCAATTCGTGCGGCGTCCGCAATGGGAAGCACACCAACAAGTCGGTTCTCGCCATCCACCACCGGAACAACGAGTGCACCTTCATCCAGTGCGTCTCTGGCTACAATTTCTGCGTTTTGCTAGGTCAAAGCGCTGAGATAGTCAGTTTTCATGATGGTGGCAATGGTTGGTGCGTCTTGCTCAAGCTCGTGCTGCGCAAAGCCGTTCGAGCCCACTGCGCGCGAGATATCCAGCAACGAAACCACACCAAGAAGGCGCCGAGAGGCTGAAATAACCGGAATAACTGCCAGCCGATCCATATCTGCAGTGCTCGCTTGGATGCGCCGGTGAACTTGAGAAATCAGCTCGTCAGGATGGCAGCTCACGGCCTGAGGGCTCATTCGTCTGCCAACCGATCCGGCTGCATACCCCAGCAAGATATTTGCACGGTTGAGCTGGCCCGATGACAGCGAAGTTTGGATGCTCTTAGCAACCTTGGCAGGTACTTCATCGAGCAGCCAGGCTTGCTCTTCTGGGTCCAGCGCTGAGAAAACATCGGAAATATCTTGAGCCCCAAGGCTCTCGATCAACGCGGCTTGAGACCCCGACTCAAGTTCATCAAACACTTCAACAGCGACGCCCTTACCCAATAGCCGGAAAGCCACGGTCGCATCGCTGATTGGTAGTTCGTCGAGCAGGTCTGCAACTTCACCTGCGGTGAGTTCACCCAGCACCCGGCCGAGCTCCGTCAGTTCTCTGTTACGAATGAGTTCCTGGATTGTGGTGGTTTCGATAAGCGTGTGCATGGCACCTCCCATAGGGAAAGTCGCACTGAAAGCCGAACAGTACTGAAAGTGGGCCGTTCACGGACACCAGGAGATCACCGAAATGATCACACTGTTGTGCAAAGCAGATGCGAGACCGCGCCACTAAAAAGACGCCATCACACGCGAAAACTGGCGCGTTAGGATTTCGCGGAGGCGTAGATCGATCGACTCGGACTGTCAGACACGAAAACCACCTCCACACCAAGAAACCACTCGCTCAAGGCGCATTATTGCGCCGAGCCCCCTTCCAGTCTGTACCAAAACTGCACGTTAACCAACCTAAACAGGTGGTAGCGCCGCTCACACCTGGAAGTTTGCGTCCGTTCCACTACTAGTTTTCGGGCTTCATGACACCCCATAGTCGTACCGCTCAACCTTCCACACACCATCCACTCGCTGGAGTTCCACCCAGTTCGCATGATGCAAATATCCAAAGATTTGCGGCTCCTCCGGCAACCCCAGCAGCCTACGCAAACCCGTAGCAATAGCCGAACCGTGGCTAGCAAACACCAGGACGGGCGGCTTCTCGGCCGCCTCACTTGCACCAGTGGCACCTGGGTTTTCACTGGCAGCAGCGACAGAAGCGAGGAGGCTTCCCAGCCCAGATGCATCGTCGAAAAACAGATTGCCAGCGGCAATCTCATCTAGAATCCGTTCACTGCAGGCAACAATACTTGCCGCAACGCGTTCCCCCACTTGGGCGCTAGTTTCCCAACCCGGAATGTCAGGGTCGCCGCCTGCATCGCGCACTGCTAATTCGTGCGGGAACTGAGCGGCAACATCCTCAATAGACATGCCCTCCCAGATTCCATAACTGCGCTGATTCATGCCCTGCACCACCGACACATCGCGCCCCAACAACTGAGCCGTGGCACGCGCGCGTTCCAAAGGAGAAGAAAATACGGCCGCTGGGGTTCCATACATCTGGATAAGCCGCTCCGCAGCTGCTCGCCCCAACTCCAACCCGGCCTCACCAATCGGAGTATCAGANNACAACGGTCACGTTTTTCACAGATCAAGTGTACGGATTCCCACCCATAAAAAACTGGGACTTGCCTCTAGTTTCCCGACGAATCCCTAAATACCAGCACCGCCCGCAGTTGGTGCAGTTGCCAAAATTGCGGCGCACTTTGTTGCGCTCACCCACATTTGGACTCGCGAAACCAGAGCTTGCGGGTCACGATAAATGCATGAGCTTCGATACACCTGAAGGAACCTATGGGCGCGAGTTGCCAGACGGTAAGGCGATGCGCGAGTTCAACCAACCCATGATTGAGAAAATCCGTGCCGGTGAAGATGTGGGATCAGTGTTGATTCTGACCACCATCGGCCGGAAGTCGGGTAGGCCACGCGAAACCCCTGTGGCCTACTTTCCAAACGCTGATGGCACCGCATACATAGCCGCTTCCGCGGCCGGTGCAGCGCACCATCCAGGCTGGTACTACAACTTGGCACTCGACCCCGATTGCGCGAAGGTTTACGTCAAGGGACACGAAATTCCTGTCCATGCGGAAGAAACGCACGGCGAAGAACGCCACAAAGTGTGGGATTTCATCACCGCGAATGCACCAGGTTTTGCCGACTACCAAAAATCGACAGACCGAGTAATTCCGGTGATTAAGTTGTCGCCTCGCTCGGCATGAACGCCCATCGATGCGCCTAGGCTGCTGATTCGGATTCGTTGATGGGCTGCGCGCGAACGTGTGTGGCGTTTGCCAGCGCGGCGTGGAATTGGTTGCGCAACTCAGTTGCGGGCAGAGTTGCACCGAAAAGTTGGTTTCCGCTGTCGAGTGGCCCAGATTCTGCGAGGCTTCCCAGGTACACCGGGTCGAATCCTGCGAGGTTCACTAGAGCCGAAACTTGGGCGACAGCCTGTGGATCATTTCCAGCTACGGCCATTCCAATACGTTCAGATGAATTGGCGGGAAGCGCCAGATCTTCTAGTTCGTGATAACCCACGTGGTTGAATGCTTTGATCACCTGCGCGCCTGGGAGCATAGCTGCAACAAGTTCACTCGATGTGCCCGAGAATTCATCTAGCGCTGCGAGAGAACCGTCCACCGCGAACCAGTGGTTCATTGCGTCCACTACCACCTTGCCAACAAACAACTCTGGATTTAGTTGGCTGAGCTTGCTGAGCGGAAGGGCCAAGACAACCACATCAGAGGCGGAGATAAGTTCCGGAGTTGATGCCGCATTCGCCCCTGGAGCAAGGACATCAAGAATCCATTCCAGGTCTTCCACTGGTCGGGTGGAACTAATGCGAACCTCGACTCCAGATGCCAGGAGCCGTCGGGCAAGTGCAAGAGAGAGTTTTCCTGCGCCAATAATTCCAACCGATTGTTTATCAATGCTCACTTGTAAGTCCTTGCGTGAGAAAGAGAAAGTAGCACTAGCAAACTCGACGTAATCACCAAGGTACTCGCTCTTTCAACGTGCCAATGTGCTCATTGGGATAGCGAGAATAAGGGCAAGATTATTCCCGAGTGTGCACGTCCGTATGGCGACGCACAAAGGTGGGCGGGTCATATGAACCCGCCCACCTTTAGTTCTTCATCGATGGGTGTTCCTACAGAATTGCTTGGCGCGTTCC
>DFNY01000017.1:0-1181 GCA_002376595.1 Jonesiaceae bacterium UBA3555
CGCAGCAAGGCCGGCTTGAGCACCCCGGTTGCCCCGTAGAATTCTGAACGACGACACCAATGATGGACGAGGAGCGGGCTGCGCAATGCCTTGACCACGTGTTGCCGTGGAAAGCACCAACGACGGATCTGGTTTGAGACCGAAGAACAGGATGAGGGCTGAGGCCAACATACCGGCACCAGAGATAACAAAGATCCCGGTGAACTGAGGGAGGCCAAGTGCCTTGCCTATGTGTTCGCCTACACCCAGAAGGTCTGGTCCAGCGACCGAACCAACAGTGGTGGTCCAAACCACTAATGAAAGGTCACGTGCGCGCCGTTCCGGGAGTGCAAGGTCGGTAGCTGCAAACCGCGCCTGCAGGTTAACCGCACTTCCCACTCCGATGAGTGCCCCACCAACTAGGAGAACCGGGAACTGTTGTGTTACGGCCGCGGTGATGAGGGTCAGAACGCCTAGGAACGCAATGACGATACCGGTGCACAGTGCAATTCGGCGTCCTTTGCGTGCTGCGTAGCGTGCGAGAGGCATTGCCGCAACGGCGGATCCCAACGTCATGATTGTTGTGACAGATCCGCCCCACGACTCCGAACCTGAAAGCTCCACTGCGAGCAGAGCTCCCACGGAGATTACCGCGCCGGAACCTATGCCGGAAAAGATCTGGGCAAGCGATAGCACCGTAAGTACACGTCTTTGAAGTGCTGCGAATTGGGTCATATCAGGTGGTGGAGTCGACACACGTTAACCCTAGTTCACATGGAGATTTGTTTGGTAAAGAGAGGGCGTGCGAATAGCCACACAGCCACCTGGAATACGGAGGCGGCACACACTGCCCAAAAGACATTGCGGCAAAACCGCACTGTGGTGAGGCTGCTCACAAGAAAGTGCACCAAGGTCCTAAAGGCGATAGATGCTCAGAATCCTGTGCGGCTGGACCGCAAGCGTTCGGTATCTCGGTAGAGTCCCGAACCAACGATGATTCCCAATGCAATTGAGAACAACGTCATGCCAGTGGTCACCACTGTGTTGATAGTTTCGCTGGACCCTGAAGCAGCTTCGGTGAAGGAAATGAAACCCAATGACCCGGGCACCAGAATCCAAAACGCAACAAGCTGGGTGACCGTTGCAGATGGTGCGGTACGAAACTTTCCAAGGAACCGGGACAGTGGAACCACGAGGAGTGC
>DFNY01000017.1:1201-4394 GCA_002376595.1 Jonesiaceae bacterium UBA3555
AGGGCCAAAAGCGTGATTCCTAGCAAAGGGGTCCACGGTCCAATGGAATTGAGAACTACTTCGTTTGAGGTGGTTGAATCAGGGACCATGGCTAGGCCGATAACCACGCCAAAGGCCAACAAAAGAAGCTGAGAGATTCCATAGATTAGGCGCGAAGATCCAGCAATGACCTCATCTCTGGTCAGTTCCAATGCGGCGATCGTCAAAGTCCCACCAGGAAGGAACGTCACTAGGGCGGGAGCGATGAGCCTTACGGGAACTTCGTGCGTCAAGTCCGAGAGGAAGGCTGAGGCAACAATGGTGACCACCATCGCGCACAACACCGGCATTGCAATGGATAGGGTGGACACTCGGTTACCCAACAACTGCATGACCCCCACAATGAGTCCGAGAATGATGTACGCGGTCATTGCCGGCCACGCTGGATTGATGAGTAAGCCAATAGCAACCGTCATGATGACCTGACCCAACAGGTGCATGAACCAATTGAATCGAGGCTTGAGCGCCACGATTCGTTCAATAGCGGCTAGCGCTTCATCCGGCTCTATGACCCCGCGAGTAGCTTTATCGACTATCTCGTCAACGAGAGCTGCTTGATCAAGACGAAAATGGCCACCTTCAACGGAGCCGATCTCAGCGCGCCGATCAGTACCTTCTACTTGGATGGCAATGACTGTGGGGAGTGACACCACACGCACGCCAGGCATGTTGTAGGCGGCAGCAATCTGTTGAAGTGTTTCCTTAACGTCCGGAGTTGCGTGGTGGGACTTAAGCATTGCTGTGCCCAGCCGCCGCATCATTGTCAGTATTCGGTCAATCTTGTCTTCTGGACGTGCAATGGGAACTGACTGAGTGGGATCCTTGAAAAGAATCTCTCTCAGTGAGGCAATGGGATGCCTCAACGGGTTGGCCGACCCCACAACTACTGCGTTTTTGATGCTTGAGGGACGCCTTGGTAGGAACTGCGATTNNATGTCGCGACGGCGCAATGGAGGCCGGAGCACTGTCAGTGGGTCGGCGTGACGTCCCTGATGTGGTTGCAGCCTCGCCAAAGCCTTTGTCCGCTGCTTCTCTATGACTCTCGAAAGATTCGGTCCCCGTTTGCGATACAACCGAGGACATCTCTGGATCGCCTTGCCTGATTACCGCCTCGGCAGTGCCAAAATCTCCGCTGCCTGAGCTTGATCTTCCCGCCTCTTGTTCGAGGGGAGACGCGCCCTTGGAAGTGTCATTCGGGATTTCGCCGTTGGTTGGCGCGTTCACGTCGAATTCTTGTGCGTCTGAGGCAGTCACTCTTGGTCCTTTGGAATAAGCATTGAGTGTAGGAATCGCTAGAAGCTGGTGTGTCCGCGGAGTTTATCCAAATCACGGCGCTCACGTTTGGTTGGTCGCCCAGTTCCTCGCTCACGCAAAGCAACCACAACGACTTCCTCCTTGGGTGGGGGAGGTGGTGTGTGGTCTATGTAGCACGTCGCTGCAACGGGCGCTCCAACACGTTTGCTTACTAGGGCAGCAACTTCGACTATGCGTTCTCCGGATTCGTTCAACACCCGAACGATGTCACCCACACTGACCGGGGAACTGGGTTTGACTCGTTCGTCGTTGACCTTTACATGACCTGAACGGCACAACGCGGCCGCTGCGGATCGGGTTTTTGCCAACCGCGTCGACCACACCCAAGCATCAACTCGAACCCGTGTGGTGTGGGAAAACTCAACGGAACTCATGTTTTCAAGATTACTTGGCAAGTGTGAAAAATATCGTTTGATTGCGTAGCGACTCATCAAGAGTCCAGATCGCGTCGTAGACTCTTCTCCATGACCTCTTTCGAAGCATCCATGTGCGACTCACACTCGATAGACGCCATTTCCACGAATCGTCCAGTGTCGCTCACCTTTGACCCGCAAGGTTCGATGCCACCAGACCCATTCTTGGATGACCCGTCGCATTCAGGTACACAGACTTCTACTGACCTGCTTGAACGTACCGAAACCACGGAGCAAGTTGAGCCAGGGGATCACGAGCGCTTCGCTCACTACGTACGCAAAGAAAAGATCATGGAATCTGCATTTAGCGGACGCCCAGTGATTGCTCTCTGCGGAAAAGTGTGGGTTCCTGGACGCGATCCGAACAAGTTCCCGGTGTGCCCAATCTGCAAGGAAATCTATGACGGATTGCGTGATCCACAGGACAATGACCCTAACTCTGGTGGCGACAGCAAGTGAATTCTGAGCTGGATCTCTTNNTTAGACATCGACAACACAGACGTACAAAACAATCGTGGCCTGCATGCTGGTGATGCTTTGTCCACTTCGGCGAAGCCGCCTCGTGCTGCCTCGGTGCATGCAGCGACACAGCTTTCGCCAACATTCCCGAACAGGGCACCGTGGGGTGCTGCCACCAAACTGCGTAAGTGGCAGCAGGAAGCGCTAGAACTGTACCGCGAAAAAGACCCAAGAGATTTCTTGGCAGTTGCTACGCCAGGGGCAGGTAAGACTACATTCGCGTTGCGTTTGGCTACCGAGCTTTTGGAATCACGCCAGGTTAGGAAAATCTCTGTAGTTGCTCCAACAGAACACCTAAAGCACCAGTGGGCTGATGCGGCTGCGCGAGTTGGAATCCAGTTGGATTCGAACTATTCGAATTCGCAGGGACGACTCGCCGATCACTATGACGGTGTGGCGCTCACCTACGCCCAAGTTGCTGCGAACCCTGCGCTTCACGCCAACCGTACCCAGAACGCCCGCACTCTGGTGATTCTTGATGAGGTGCACCATGGTGGTGACGCATTGTCTTGCGGCGATGCAATCCACGAGGCGTTCGATTCAGCGACTAGAAGGCTCTGCCTCACTGGTACGCCGTTTCGTTCAGACACGGCGCCAATTCCGTTTGTGAAGTATGCCGCCGGTCCAGACAACNNCGTATGGGTATGGGGAAGCACTGCGTGACCACGTAGTTCGTCCGGTCATCTTTATGTCCTATGCGGGACAGATGCGCTGGAGGACCAAAGCGGGAGACGAAATTTCAGCTAGCCTTGGCGAAGCCATGACAAAGGACATGACCTCTCAGGCGTGGCGCACTGCACTTGACCCAATGGGCGAGTGGATCCCTGCGGTCATTGCCGCTGCAGACAAGCGTTTGACTGAAGTGCGTAGAGCTATTCCTGATGCTGGTGGATTGGTTATTGCAACCG
>DFNY01000017.1:4453-5685 GCA_002376595.1 Jonesiaceae bacterium UBA3555
AAGTTTTCCTCGTCCACTGACCGCTGGATGGTTGCTGTGCGCATGGTGTCCGAAGGCGTTGACGTGCCACGGCTCGCTGTGGGAGTGTATGCGACCAGCACTCAGACACCACTGTTCTTCGCTCAGGCTGTAGGGCGCTACGTGCGTGCACGTAAGCGTGGCGAGACTGCGTCGATCTTCCTTCCTTCGGTAGCACCACTGTTGGCGTTGGCTAACTCCATGGAGGAGGAACGCGACCACGCACTCGACCGACCAAAAACTGATGAGGATTCGCCTCTCTACGATCCGGAAGCTGCCTTGCTTGCTGCTGCGAACCGTGAGGAGAATGCGTCCAGTGATTTACAAGGTTCGTTCGAGATGTTGGAATCCTTCGCTTCCTTTGACAAGGTCTTATTTGACGGCGGCGAGTTCGGGGCTGGTGCAGAGGTCGGATCCCAGGAGGAACTGGACTTTCTGGGGCTTCCGGGTCTGCTCGATGCGGATCAGGTGAGCACGTTGTTGCGGGCGCACCAATCACAACATTTAAGCTCGCGCTCGAGCAGTGCGCCAGCCGCAGAAGCAGAACGATCCGAGTTTGATCATCGTCGCGCTGCAAGTCTGCGAAAAGAACTCCAGCAGTTAGTCAACGCGTGGGCTCGTCGTTCTGGCCAGCCTCATGGGTCTATCCATAATGACTTGAGACGACGCAGTGGTGGGCCTGAGGTACCACAAGCGTCGGTGGCTCAGCTTGAGAAACGTGTTCAAACGGTTCGGGGCTGGTTCGTAGGCCGAAAGTAATCATGGCTGTGNNTCGTTAGTCCGATATTGCCCAAACGTTAGTCAAGCAGGCGGGGCTCCGGGGGGATCGCGACTTCACCGGTGGAGAGCCGGAGGGCATTTCGTGGCAGTTCTGCGCGTGAAGCTGCATGGCGATCCACGGCCCTTTCGAGCCCTTGTGCACCGGTCCAAGCGGCGTCAACGACGCCCTCGGTTACTAGTGGTACAAGCAATGGCCTCAGGTTCTTGCTCGACTCCAGCCACTGCTCGCGGGCGGGGGCGCTACCTACGGCGATCACTTCTACGGTTGCTGTTCCCTTTGCATTAAGTTCACGCGCAGCGGTCTTGTGCCCGCCAACACTCGCCTTTGCAGCGGATGCCTTAGCCACGGATTCCATGACGCCAGATGCATTTTCACGCTGCACCAGTTTGTACACCATGGATGAAGTGGGGGCGCCAGAGCAAGTGACAAGTTG
>DFNY01000174.1 GCA_002376595.1 Jonesiaceae bacterium UBA3555
GGTTGTTCCACCGTCAGTGGTTCCGCCGTCTGTGGTGCCACCGTCAGTGGTGCCACCGTCAGTTGTTCCGCCGTCAGTTGTTCCGCCGTCAGTGGTGCCACCGTCAGTGGTGCCGCCGTCTGTGGTGCCACCGTCAGTGGTGCCGCCGTCAGTTCCACCTGGGTTTGGCTGGTTGTCAGCGGAGGTAATCACTGGGTAGGAGTTGTTCACGAGTTCTTGGAATTGGGTTGAGAACCATTTTCCTGAGACTGGTGCGCCTGGGAGTGCTCCGGTGAGTTTGCCGTCGAGCTTTGGTGAGTTGAAGGTTGGGTCACACATGCGGTCGAAGCCCTTGCCCTCATCGTTTGGAATGAGGGTGGAGGATCCGTCTGATTCGCCTGGGGGCTTAACCCATACGAATGCGTCGAGGTGTGATGCGGTGTAGCCCGATGGTGATGCTTGTGGGCGTTCACCGATACCGGCTCCTGCAGGGTTGCACCATGCGCCACGGTGTGAGCGGCGGTCAACCTTGGATTGGTTGACGAAGGTGTTGAGGTCTGAGGAGGTTGATGCTGCGGTTGGTCGGCTTGAGCCGCCCCATCCGTTGCGTGAGGTGTCGATGAGCATACCGGTTGAGGCTGGGAAGCCTGCTGCTACGAGTCGACGGTGCAGGTCTGCGGTCCAGTCGATTTCATCGAACGTCATGTTCCATTCGTAGAAGTTGGAGGAGCGGATTGGTGCGCCACCGACTTGCTTGTTTACGTCTGGCATGAATGGTTCGTTCAGTGGGGTGGTGTTGGCTGTGTTGGTGACGAAGCCGTCGATGGATGCGAAGCCCTTTTTGGTGGACTGTGCAACTTCAACGAAGGTTTGTACCGAGTCGGCAGCGTTGTTCTCCCAGCCGAGCCATCCTGAGTGTGCAGCGTCTACGTAGGTGTAGACGTTGGAGATTGCTGAGAGTTCGTCGAGTGCGTACTTGACGCCTTCGCGGTAGAACGGCTCAGAGGTGACACATGCTTGTTCGTGCATGTTGGTGGTGAGGTTTGGCAGTGAGTCTGGTTCGATGGTTGCCGCGATGCGGATTCCTGCGTACTTAGGTTCTGCCAGGATGTCTGCGATGACATCGATGTATTCCGACTTGTAGCGCTGTAGTGCTGCTGCGGTTGCTGGTAGTTCACCGTTGGAAGCTAGTGCGTAGCAGTCACGTCCAGGCAAGTTGTAGATGACCAAGTTGAGTACCAAAGGTACTCCGGCTTCCTTTTGAAGCAGTGCTTGGTCCAAGTGGTAGCGCAGGCCTGGTCCATCAACGTTTCCGCCGATTGCACCAATACGGTCCATCCACACTGCGGTTGGCTCGTACTTGATTGCGCGCATCTGAGCAGCCAGTGCTGGTTTGGAAGCTTCAAGTGCCTTCGCTTCCTTCTCAACGTTCTCTGACCATTTCAAGTTCACGTACTGAGAAGCTCCCGCGAACGGGTTATCTACGTGAGGTTCAGGTGAGCCGTCAGTGGTGCCGCCGTCAGTGGTGCCGCCGTCTGTGGTTCCGCCGTCAGTGGTTCCGCCGTCTGTGGTTCCGCCGTCAGTGGTTCCGCCGTCAGTGGTGCCGCCGTCAGTNNCGCGAACGGGTTATCTACGTGTGGTTCGGCTGCAACGGCTGCTGTAGTACCTACCGCAATGGCAAGTGGTGCGGCAACCAGTGCACCAACTGCAGTGGCTGCAGCGCCCTTGCGCAGCCGCTTCAGGAGTGTAGACACGTGGGTCCTCCGAATTTTGGTTCGAACGGGCCAGCACTTGCCGCCCCGTGTCACGGGGATCCGCGACACGGCAACTCAACAATATTCACCCAGTCGTTTGTAACTGACAAAACGATTAAGTGGTCGTTTGATGAGGTATTGAACTTTGTTCATTTGTTGACGTAATAACGCGCAAAATGGGTAAAGGTGTAGAACACTGAGTTTTCTGACAAGAAAGGCTTCTCGGTCCACTATCCAGCGATTGTCAGGCTTCCACGTCCGATTGCGCACCTGCCACTGCGGCTTCCCAAGTGAGGCTAGGTGGTGGCTCTGGGCGCGGTAGATCCCCTCACCGTGANNGGAGGAAGTACGTACTTTTCGAATGGACGGACCTCGCGCTTGAGTACTCGAATCAGTGTTTGGCCCGCCAAGGTCCCAATTTCGCGATGCGGGTAAGCGATCGAGCTAAGCGATGGCAAAGACAACTGACTCGATGCTGAGGCACCGATTCCAATGATTGATACGTCCCATGGCACCGAAAGACTGAGACGACGAGCCACATCGATTCCTGTGACGGCGTCGGTGTCGTTGCTGAAGATGAGTGCAGTCGGCCGGTCGTGATCGTTCAGAAGTGCACGCGCGCTAGCAGCTGCACCTTCGGCGGACGAAGAGTTTCTAACGGTGAGTCGAACTCCATGCCTAGCACCCTCGATTCGTGCGGCAAGTGCTCTACGTTGCGCAATTTCCACTAGTTCTAGGCCATTGAGTAGCGCGATATGTTGATGCCCGAGCGCTGCCAACGTTCGGACTGCTGAGGCATAGGCTTCTTCTTCGCCAACCCAGACATAGGATCCGCCTCCACTAGATTCAGGGTGGGCCACTGCGACGGACGGGATCTTGTGCTTTGTTACCGCAGAGATGCGCGGGTCATCTTGGGTGACATCGGTTATGAGGAAGCCGTCGAACCGACGTTCTGCCCACCAGGTGCTGAAGAGTTGAGCGCCAACCTCAACGGATTCCACAACTTGGACCATCAGGCTCAGGCCTTCTTTGGCTAGAGCAGTTTGAACGCCTGCTACGAACTCAAGGGTGTATGCAGATTGANNGCTGCGGAGGGCCGCCAGCCGTATTCGTTTGCAATACGAAGCACGCGATCTCTCGTTGCTGGTGAGACCCCGTTTTTGCCATTGAGTGCATACGAAACTACCGCGATCGAGACGCCTGCTGCTCGGGCAATATCACTTATCGTTGGACGTTTTGCGATTTTAGACGTAGATTCGGGTGAAGTTTCGGGTGAAAAGTTGTTCGCCACGGTACTAGCATGCTCGAAGATGAGCTAATGCGCATCACATTTCGCAAAATGTTCGACAAATGGGGCTAAATAAGGGGGAAGCGCCATGAAAGAGGAACAGGAATATCCAAATTTTCGGGATGAAACATACAATCTAGGAGTTTTTTCGCCCGTAGTCGGAGGCTTTTACTTTGGATCAACGCTCTCTGGCATCGCCCGCGCCGCCAAGAATAAGGGCCACAGGATTACCGCGATCCAAACCTTCGAAGCA
>DFNY01000172.1:0-2852 GCA_002376595.1 Jonesiaceae bacterium UBA3555
CGCCATGAGGCTTCGGCGATATTAGTAGTAGTGTCAGTGGCCGCCCCGAAAGCAGAAACACCAATGATCAATGAAGAACGATTGAGTGAAATCCTAGTCCAGTACAAGGAAGACTTTTCAGCTAAACAGTGGAACGCAGAACGCTACAAGTGGGTAGCGGTCAAGCATTTCCAAGACCATTGGGATATCAACGCCGCTGATTTCCACTCGATGCTGGTGAAATCTCTAGCAAAGACAGAGAATTTGCTGGCTTCGATGGCTAACTTCCCTCGGAAGATGATTTCCGACTATGCCAAATCCGATCCTGAACGTGTGCGTGGGATGTTCATTGCACTCTTTGACGAATCCCAAGATCTCTATGCGCGCATAGCTGGATTCAAAGAAGCTTCGGCGAGTGTGCACGACGCGCACGGTGAAGGCCACGCGCAGCATTTCCAGCATGAGAACGCAATAACAACTTATTTGTGGCTCAGATTCCCGGATAAATACTACATCTACAAGTTTGGTGAAGCCAAGAAGATAGCTGAGACGCTCGAGAGCAACCATCAGTTCATGTCTGGGGCCTATGCCGACAACATTCGTAAACACTTTGAGCTCTATAACGAAATCGCTGGTCATATAGCACTAGACACGGAGCTCGTTACTTTGCTCCGATCTCATGTCGATTCCCAGTGCTATTCAGACCTTCAACTTCGTACTCTGACCGTAGACGTCGGATTCTACATAAGTCGCCAGATCTCAACGCCTCCGGCAAACACCAGTCTCGATAAGTGGTTCCCGCAATTCGATGAGTATCACCCGGGACTAGACGTCGATGACTGGGAATTGTTACTCCAAAACCCAAAAGTATTCACCGATTCAAGCCTAGAAATAATGAAGCGATTTAAAGATATCGGCGGCGAGTCATCCTGCATCAACTTGGCGGAGACTTACGGCAGAAGTAGTGGCTTCTACAACGGGGGATCGTCTTCCCTAGCTGAACGTGTATCGAAGGAAACTGGCTGTCGGACAATGCCGCGCGATTCCGAGAGATCACGCTGGTGGCCAATCTTGTTTACAGGCCGGCGAGCAACTGCCCAAGAGCGCGGCTCCTACATCTGGCGTTTGCGTGACGAACTGAGCGAGGCTCTGGAAAGAGTGAGTCTCAATAATGTGGCTCTATACTCCGAGAATAACGGAGAGACGATGACCAGTTAGACTGTTGAGCAAACGCAACCGGACTTGATGTTCGAATCTGACGAACCTGCAGAACCGTACACTTCCCAGGAGTTCCTTTCAGAGGTATTCATGAGCGAAGAGCGGTACACGCAGCTCGTTGGACTGCTACGAAACAAAAAGAACGTCATCTTGCAGGGCGCTCCAGGAGTTGGAAAGACGTTCGCGGCCCAACGACTAGCGTGGTCAATGATGGGGGAAAAGGACCTAAACCGCATCGAGTTTGTTCAGTTCCACCAGAATTACTCCTACGAAGACTTCATGATGGGTTACAGGCCATCTGGCGACGGCTTTGAGCTTAAGCACGGAGTTTTCTACAACTTCTGTAAGCGTGCGGAGGCGCAGCCAGATCAAGAGTTCTTCTTTATCATTGACGAAATCAATCGGGGTAACTTGTCAAAGATCTTTGGCGAACTACTCATGCTGATCGAACGCGACTACCGCGGTACAAGTGCAACTTTGGCGTACAGCGGCCAGCGATTCTCTGTGCCTCCAAACCTTTACCTTATTGGGATGATGAATACTGCTGACCGCTCGCTGGCGATGATCGATTACGCCTTGCGTAGGCGTTTCAGTTTCGTTGAGATCGAACCTGGCTTTGACACCCAGGGATTCACGCAATACCGCGATGCATTTGGCGATGATACATTCTCCGAGCTCATTGGTCGGATTAAGGACCTGAACGTCGAGATTGCCCAAGATAGGGCGCTCGGAAAAGGCTTCTGCATCGGACATAGTTATGTCTGCGNNTGTGGATTAGGGATGTAATCGAGTACGATATCTTGCCGATGTTAGGCGAGTATTGGTTCGATGACTTGCCTAAGTTGCAACGGTGGGAGAACAACCTTCGAGCAGTGCTCCAACGATGACCGGTCAAACAAGCATTGCAGTAAAGAACATTTACTACATGCTTTCGTATGCTTTTCAGACTCTTGAAACTAGCAAGTACCAGGACCTGAATGCGGAAGAGTTTGACAACATTCACAACCTGTTTGCGGCAATTCTAGCGAAGGGGATGGGGCGTCAACTGAAGCAAGGGTTGTACCGGGAATAAGTAGGACACCATGAGTCATTAACGGCACTTCGAGGCAAGATCGATTTCGATGGATCAGTGCGGGCAAAGATGGCGCGCCGGCATGAACTGGTTTGTGAGTATGACGAGCTCTCAGAGAACAATCTCCATAACCGAATCCTGAAGACAACAGCACTTCTACTTATGCGCCACGGACGTGTGGATGCCAAGCATCGCGACGACCTGAAAAGAGCGCTGCTGTACTTCTCCGAAGTCGATGTAGTTGATCCAAAGAGTATCGGTTGGAGCGGGCTGCGCTATACCCGTAACAGCCAGTCATATCGGATGTTACTTGGCATCTGTCAGCTCGTGGTCCAGGGAATGCTCCTCACCACGGATCGTGGAGAACAAAGGCTCATGACTTTTCTCGACGAACAGGCGATGTCACGGCTCTATGAGAAGTTCATATTTGAGTACTACTCCAAGGAATGCCTAGTCGCGCGTACGAGTGCACCTTTTATCAAGTGGGCCCTCGACGACGACATGAACACGATGTTGCCGACGATGCAGAGCGATGTGGTCCTATCCAACGGTAAGCGCATGCTCATAATCGACGCCAAGTACT
>DFNY01000172.1:2867-9555 GCA_002376595.1 Jonesiaceae bacterium UBA3555
TCCAGCAACCTCTATCAGATCTTCACCTACGTTAAGAACAAAGCAGAGGAACCGAGCATGTATGGACAGACAGTATCGGGGTTGCTTCTTTATGCACGAACGGATCAGGAAATCCAGCCAAACCACGAATACGCGATGAGTGGTAACAAGATTGGGGTAAGGACTCTCGACCTTAACCAGCCCTTTGCCCTGATCGCTCAGCAACTAGACGAGATTGCTAATCGGTTCTTCAGGGATCCATCACCTGTTGAGTGAATGCTGGTTTCCCATCAACTACATTACACAGCGTGACTCGCCTTCTGTCATCTGTGTTGAAGGCGAGACACNNGCATTGCAAGTTCAAGCAGGGCTGTGCAGTCTTGGGGTTGGTTTACGCTACGTCTTCAGCATCCTCCAATAATTCGTAGAGGTCCTCATCCGTCAAGCGTGCCTTTGGTGTAAATCTCGATTGAGCCTGTTGATCTTCTTTCTCAATACGAACTCTCAAAGAGTCTGGAAGGCCAGAAAGTACTGTGCCGTCGCTGTTCCTGATAAAACGCACGTGATAGGGAGGGTAGGACGCCAGTTGTTTCAACAGCTCGTCATGGCTCANNTTGTCCAGTTACGCTCGGGAATGATTGGCAGGATGTACTCGAGGCGATCGCCTGCAGAGACTCCATTTCCCTTTGCTTCACCTACGTTCTGCTGATCCAACGCTCCAAGAATCGCTTCGAAAAGGTAATCAGTTCTCAACTGAATTCGCTCAAGCACGCTGCCTAACGTGTCATCGCCAATGAACAGGTCGCTGCTAGTTTTAGCCGTTTTGGCGGGAGTGGTCTGTTCTTTCAATGTCCCAGACAAGAACAAGTTCCCAAGGGTGAACGGAAGGACGGAGTATGCAAACTCAATTGAATCGTCTGAAGCGCCGATTTCCTTTAGGTCTTCGAAGTTTGGTGACTTGGGGATCACTCGCAAGATCTTCTTGGTCCGAACCTCCGATCCAGTTGCCATCTCCAGGAGTGCAGTGACCTGTGGGGCCTTTATCGATTTCAGAATTGGGATATTGCGCGCGTTTCGTAGGATGTCTGCATCGGTTGGCCACTGGAATCCTGGCTTGCGGAATTGCTCTCTGAGCACAGCGGGGAGCGTCTCGGGCGTCGAGCTTTCGAGAATCCTCTTCTGGAAAACTGATGGGATAACAGAGAGCATCGCGTTCAAGTTATTGCTAGGTAGNNCGCTTCGACTTCGCTCACTAAGCTGGGATGATCAACCATCGTGCGTAAGATCCAGAGATTGATTGGCACATGGATCTCGGAAGCCCACGCTTTGAAAAACTTGATCTCATTCCTAATCAGTGGAGAAATCTTGCCCCGTGCGGTTCGCATGTCCGTGATGTTGCGGTAAATGGAGTAGTCCCGCCAAATGCTATCGATCTCTTCAAGGGCAACAGTTCGAGCCAGAGCCGGGGAACTCGCAGTGGCGATTCTGGCACGGTGCCTCTCTTCAAAAACAGTAAAGAGATTCTTCTTAGTCACGTTCTTGGAGAATGGAAGTTCACGTGCCCAGAAAAACGTGACTAAAGCACGATCATCGACTTTACCTTTGAAATCAATGACTAGTTCGTCTTCAATCGGTGCCCATTTGTCCTTATAGATCTTTAGTGCTTCCTCCTCTGACAGTGTTAAGAGGAGTTCATTCTTGATGAGGTCTCCTGCGTTTAGCGGGAGACCTTTCGAGTTGAGGGTGTTGAAAATGGAGTTGATTGCGTCCTTACGCTCTACTTCAATGCGAACCACCAGCATGCGGTTCAACAGCGTTTGGAGAAGCGCATCTACCAGCGCGTGCGAAGACCCCACATAGCTGTTTACTCGTCGCACGAAGTAGTCGTATGCTTCCCCGAATCTGCCGGCGGGTTCGTTTTCGTGGACTGTTGCCTCGTACTGGATCAAGTCAAACGGCGTCGGCCTTAGTTTTCGATTCTCTGAGTCATCTGCGTACTGGTTGGATAGAAACTTGTTCTCGATTTCCAGGGCTTGGTGGGGTTGTCCTAGCTCGGAGTACTTATCTCTTAGCGCAGCGAGGAGCAAAAGCACGGTTGTGAGGCGTTGTTGTCCATCGATCACCTTGTACTGGGGGAGATCTGCACCAGATTCCGGAACGAACTTATGAACCA
This sequence comes from Jonesiaceae bacterium UBA3555, assembly GCA_002376595.1. Lineage (GTDB taxonomy): Bacteria > Actinomycetota > Actinomycetes > Actinomycetales > Cellulomonadaceae > Timonella. Next base: position 5,020 of record DFNY01000172.1, read on the forward strand.
CGATGCTACCTAAGAAATGACCTTCTTTCTCGGAAGAACTCGACTCGCATTCTCGTACCAGGTCTTCAAAGAGCACGTTCCAGTGTTCTCGTTGCCACCTGTATCGACGCTGAAAATTAGGTACCTGGTACACAACTTGAGCGCCAATCAGGTGCTTGATAACTACGGCGTTGGCAATCACTTGGTGCTCGGCTCTTGGTTGAAGGGGGAGTTTGATTCCTGAAGAATCGCCGCCAAATATGCGAGGGCATGCGGCTGGTACTTTGGAGCGAGTTCCTCCGCCAGCAGCGCATGTGAATGCTCAACTAGCTTTTGCGCTATCTCTTCTATTTGGAGTTGCAATGACGAACTGAGTTCTGGAAACATTTGACCAACCTTCGGCAACGCTTGGGTCTGTGCGGATTTGGCGGGGGAGTTAGTTCCCCCAGAACTTTCTGCAGCTTCACGCTTAATGGCTTCTTCCGAAGCACGCAGGTGTTGCCCCATGTATTGAACTTTTGAGGGAAGCAATGGTGGTGGGTCTGCAACAACGTCCAAGGAAGAATCCGCACCTGCGGGCATTAGGGCGTTGTGCCTTTCCGTTTCGTCCTTCGCCTGTGTTTCGCCTACCGGTTCCTGAGGACGCGGCGTTTCGTTCTCGATTGCACTTCGACCTGTTCGCGGGGTGTAACCGTACTTTTGGGCAACCTGTAGTAGCTCAGTTGGGAGCTTGTCATCCTCGAAGATTACTTCTAAGTGGTTCGTCGTGCGTGTCAGCGCAATGTAAAGGGCCTTCAGGCCATTTTCACTTTCCTGAACCATCCCGGAAGGGTCAACTACTAGCAGTGCCTGGAACTCCAAGCCCTTCGCAAACTCGGGAGTCAATACGTTTATTTGACTTGAGAGTTGCCCTCCAGTTGCAAGTGAGAAGCTGACACCCTCTGCGTTGAGTTCATAAGTCACCTCTGCAAGTTTTGAGTCTGAAACGACTATGCCTAGGAAAAGTCCTTTGCTAGCGTATTGCTGCGCTCGCTCGCAAACGAACCTGCCTAACTCAACCTCATCGGTGTCCGCGCTGTGGAAGCTGGGCGGAGTCGAGGCCTTGCGGATGACGATAGGAGGGCTGAGTGTTTCTGAGATTGATTGTAGAAGCGCTGCCGCAACTTCCATAGGCTGTTGCGGCACGCGGTAGCCGTGCCTCAACGATTTCTCGCTGATCGTTTGCCCCACACTCAATTGGACTGATACATCATCCCAGCTAGATCGCTGAAGTGGAGCCGTGATTTGAGCGAGGTCTCCAACGAGCGTGTAAAAGCCTTCGGAATTTCTGCGTTTAATAGCCTCGAGCTGCATCGCACTGAGGTCCTGGGCTTCATCAATGACTATGTGCTTGAAATCCCTAATATCGGAATTTCCATACAACAGAAAGTCAACGTAATCGAGCAAGGGCAAATCTTCAACAGTCCATTCGACGTCTGTCAGTCGATCGCGTTTTTGGCGTTGAAGTAGTCGAACTTCTAGACCACTAAGGCTGCTATCCGCGTCGATGAGCCTGTCTGATGTACTGAACAAATCGTTCAGGAATTCGGGCCCGGAAAAAGTAGGCCAAACTTTGTTTATGAAGTCAGTGATCTCAGTTGAGTTCAAAAGTGCGGATGGATCACCACGGAAGCCCCTCTTCTCCGTCTTCAATGTCCGCTTCACAGAATCTGTGGCCAGTTGTGTGACACGAATCCTGAACGCCTCACGCCCATCTCTGTATGCGCGTTTTCCGCAACCTTCGATTGCGTTTTCTAGGTCTGACTTGGAAAATTCTGCCTTCCATCGGTATCCCTTGACGCTGAAATATGAATCGTCTTGGAGACGAATTCTCCGACGCACTCCCTGTCTGAGAAGTTTCGTCATACGAAGTGAACCCTTGAGCTCACCTGCCAAAGGGGTATCACGCCGTGCAGTTGTGATTGATTTGTAAATGAACTCATCGGTAAAGAACTGTGGAACATCGGCGTCACCCAAGATTGGAAGTACATCCTTGATGTACTTCTTAAAGATTGGGTTAGGGCCGACTATCGCAATATCTTGGGCTTCGAGCGAAAAGCCATCAGCGTCATTTCTCTCACTGCGATAGTTCTCCAAAAGCCAAGAAACTCTATGTAGCGCTACAGCCGTCTTACCGGTACCTGGCCCCCCTTGCAATATGAGCAACTGGTCCGCTGGGTTACGTATAAGTTCCATCTGGGATGCTTGGATCGTCCGAGCAATGTTCTGCATTTCAGTGGCGGCATTGTTTTCGCCGTCCAACATGGCCTGTAGGAAGCCGTCGGACTGAATCGCAAGAGTCTCTAGATCGCTCCCTGATTGGCGTTCAAGTTCTTCCAGTTGTTCCAAAAGCTCCGCGTAAACAGTGTCAGTCATGTCAATAATGGATCGTGGAGCCGCAACTTTGAACTGTCGCTTGCGGATAACGTCCTGCGGGTCTTGCGGCGTAGCCCTGTTCTTCTCCTGCACAAACTTGCTGTGCCACGAATACACCATGATGTCGCTGGCTAGATCATGGACCGTGTGTAATCCTACATAGAAGCACTCGCCATCATCGAGGTCAATGCGCTCGAATGCAACTGCGTCATTTGGGCCTCCGCGCACTTCTTCACTGGTGGCTATCTTTGCTAACGCAGCACGATCTTTAGCGTTTCCAGCGGTCTTGAAGCTATTTCCCGCTTGGAGTCGCTTTTCTTCGCGCACGCTATAGATCTCGTCAAAGTAACCTTGCTCGATTTCTTGCGAAGCGTTCATTGATGGTGTTTGCATAGAGAGATCCTCTGTCGTGCGGCGCTTGAATGTGGGGGGGTGCGGCGCAGAATACTAATAACGCAATATATCGGCAGAATTTATCTTGAGCTTTATGAATATTCTGTCCTGATTTGTGAAGGTTTCGGCACCTACAAACTCTGTCTGGATGGCGCGGCTAGAGGGAAATCCGCTATTTTGATGTGTCGATCTCTTTCGTGATTTCTTCGAATTTGGTTGTTCCTTTTTTCCGAGTCCGAAAGCAATCACGAGGTGACAGAACGCTGGAATCTGACTGGAACCAAAAAATACCGCCCTTCCTCCAACACTGCTGTTGGAGGAAGGGCGTTTGTTGTGTGGCTTGCGTGTGCCTAGTTTCGGGCTGCGCGTACGGATCGCGAGTTTTCACCGCTGACTCGTGAAGCGCTGGTTCCGGTGATGCGTTTGAACTTGTCATCGGTTCCAGTGACGTCCACGATTTGTGCGGAGGTTTCGTTCTCGTGGTGGTGGCGCTTGTCGCGGTTGCGGTATNNAACGCGAAGTAGGCGGGGCCAGACAGCAGCGGTAGGAGCTTGAGCCAATCACCGTCGCTGGTGGATGAGGTGGACGTGTATGCCGCTAAGTCCGCGAGTACGGTGCTGATTTCCAGATACATGTTTCCTCCTACCACATCAAGAATGTAGCGATTGTGCCAACAACTTGGGCTACTGCTGAAGCTGCGAATAGGCGTCCCATGTTGATCGGGATCGATCCCATGGTTTCTCCGGTGCGGCCGTTTACTGCAATGTAGTGGAGCAGTTCATTGCCGTTGGATTTCTTTTCGTAGTAGCTGTAGAGCCATACGGGTAGGTAGGCGGAGATCCAGCGTTCGAGTACTACTTCGAAGCCTTCGTTCTCCCAGCGTACGCCTCGGTCATACTGCTTGATGGACGGCAGTATCTGGTGTCGGCCGATGTCGCGTGATTGTGCTGCGGCAAGGTCTGAGATTCCGTCAACGTTGGTGTCTCGGCGTTGTGATGAGAAGCCTGACAGATAGTTTGGGTCGAACTTGACTATCTGTTTGGTGTCGAANNTGTGTACGTCGATGTCGGCCTTGTCGGACGCTGATTCGAGCGTGAGGTCGTCCACGAGCAGTTTGAACTGGCGGGTGACTCGGTACTGGTCTGCGTCGTAGACGGTGCGTTTGTTGTCGTCTGAACCAACGGTGTAACGGCGAATCTCTTCTTCACCTACACCGTTGAGCGCCATTTGTGCGTTGACGTCCACAATCATGTAGGGCAGGTACACGCCTATGACGTTTTCGGCTTTGAATTCTGCCTTGAACTTGCGCAATGCAAAGAATTTGCGGGAGTCCACAAATTCTTGGATGCGTTCCATGGCTTTTTCTTTAGGCAGCGAGAACGGCAGGATTGCATCTGGTACTGCTCCGTTTGGCATTTGTTCGGCCACGGAGAGTGTGTGGCGGCACCAGTGGCAGCGTGCTTGCATGGCGTGTCCGGTGTCGATGACCACTTCAGCGCCGCAGGCGGAGCATTTGAAAGACACAACTACATCTGTGTCTGGAATGATGGTTTCGGATCCAGACCCAATGGTGAGGCTTTTGAGTTGCGCAATGGGGGAGTTGAGGTTGAAGGCATCTACTGCTGATGCGCCTTGCCATTCAAAACGGCAGAAGTTGCATTGTAGATGACCTTTAACAACGTTGAATCCGATGTCGGTGGAACCGCATTTGAGGCACTTGATGAGGCCGCTTTTGGCTTCCATCCCGGT
>DFNY01000144.1:0-310 GCA_002376595.1 Jonesiaceae bacterium UBA3555
TATGCCACGGTCCCCAACCGAGTGCACGGTGCGTATGGCTCGTATTACACCGGAAAGTGGAACCGCAGCGCGAACAAGTACGAATTCAACTTTGCAAAGCCAGCGATCATGGCAGCGGCCGACCGCCTCATGCTCAATGAACAGATGGGCCGGTCAGCCAAGGGCATCTCACTGACAACAAACGAGAAAGCTAAGTTCAGGGCATTCTTCAAAGGTGTGGGCCGAGACGACTTCTACGGGCAATGCCGCACCGTAACGTCCACCAAGGTCCATTGCGAGATGCAGAAGGACACATCAACACGGTTCTTCA
>DFNY01000144.1:337-1723 GCA_002376595.1 Jonesiaceae bacterium UBA3555
GGTTCTTCACTTTCACACTCGCAAAGAAGGGGACTGGGTATGACGTCTCAAGAGTCAACACCAATGGGGTCTCAACGTGGGATGTGTGAGCAGTTTCTACCAAGCCGACTGAGCAACTCAGGCCCATCGCCTTAGGTGACACCTCGTCGAAAAGCGGGTGCTGCCTGAGGAAACACACACGGGGTGTGACCAGGNNGCTCCCCCCCCGTGCTACTAGTGCCCACGGGTCGAACGGCCTAGGATTGATTGCGAATGTTTGTGACAAAATGGTGACGAACATTCGTTTACATCCCCTTCTTTCAGGAGTTTTTCGATGCCTATCGCAACCCCAGAGGTCTACGCCGAGATGATCGACCGCGCGAAGGCAGGCAAGTTTGCCTACCCAGCAGTCAACATCACTTCATCCCAGACCGTAACCGCAGCTATCCAAGGCTTCGCGGAAGCAGAGTCGGACGGCATCATCCAGGTTTCTGTTGGTGGCGCAGAGTACGCATCCGGTTCAACTATCAAGGACCGCGTATCGGGTTCCCTCGCACTCGCTGCTTACGCAACCGAGGTAGCTAAGAACTACAACGTCAACATCGCACTCCACACCGACCACTGCACCAAGCAGAACCTCGACTCGTGGGTACGTCCACTCCTCGCTCTCGAAGCAGAGCAGGTAAAGGCTGGCAAGAACCCAACTTTCCAGTCCCACATGTTCGATGGTTCGAACATCCCATTGGACGAGAACCTCGTAATCGCTGAAGAGCTCCTCGCTCTCTCCGTTGCAGCACGCACCATCCTCGAAATCGAGGTCGGCGTTGTTGGTGGAGAAGAAGACGGCCACGAAGCTGAAATCAACGAGAAGCTCTTCACCACCACCGAAGACGGTCTCGCAACCGTTAAGGCTCTTGGTGCAGGGGAGCGCGGTCGTTACCTCACCGCTCTGCTNNCAGTTAAGCTCCGCCCATCGTTGCTTGCAACCATCCAGGCTGAGGTTGGCGCAGCAATTGGCAAGGAAAACCCATTCGACCTCGTGTTCCACGGTGGCTCCGGCTCAACTGCAGAAGAAATCTCTGAAGCAGTAGACAACGGTGTTATCAAGATGAACATCGACACCGACACCCAGTACGCATTCACCCGTCCAGTTGTTGGCCACATGTTCGGCAACTACGACGGCGTACTCAAGGTAGACGGCGAAGTTGGAAACAAGAAGGCTTACGACCCACGCGCATGGGGCAAGCTTGCTGAAGCTGGAATGGCCGCTCGTATCGTCGAGGCAGCACAGCAGCTCCGTTCCGCTGGTAACAAGATGTGATCTGACCTCAACTGAGGTCGGTCGAACTCAGCCACTAGCCAAGTCATAGATTTGGTTAGGCAAAGAGTTCAAACAAAGCGTGTGGG
>DFNY01000144.1:1756-2845 GCA_002376595.1 Jonesiaceae bacterium UBA3555
CCCACACGCTTTTTTCATGAGCAGTCTGCTGGGCTACTGGTCCAACTCTGGCAGAGTCTTGGTGCCGAATCTTGGCGTGCTACACGCCTTCGGGATTGTGGACCCGAACCATGTTGATGAGTCCAGTTACTTCCAAGATGAAAAGCATCGTTGGCGGGGCGTTAGTGATGGTGACTCGGGAGGGGTGTTCATGTGCGATTTCGCCTAGAACTGCAATTCCAGAGGAGTCGATGAAATCTACTTCAGAGGCGTCAATGTCAACAGTTCCACGTACCGCACGTAGTTCCTGGAGGATGCGCTTGAAAGAAGGTCGGACGTCAATGTCGATCTCGCCGCGCAAAGTGACGCGCGCGTTGCTACCCTCTTGGCTAAGAGTGATTTCATCGCAGCTTGTGGCTGGATCATGATGCGCGTGATTTTCGGTCACGTTCGCCCCCATCGATCTGTGTTGTCGAAGACCTCTGACTATTGATAGTACTGTGACCGGCGCAAACTGTGGAGAGGGCGATAGTGGGAACTGACACCCATGTACCCGATCGGGGTAACGTACTTAAGCGTCACAGACCCATTCCTCGTGACTCGTTCGCCCATCTAGGCATGGGGGAGCAGGACGTTCTCAACTCATCGCCAACGCCAATGTTGCTGGTCAAAGGCGTAAACACTGACCCTACTGTGGTCTGGGCAAATGGAGCGTTTTACAAGGCTTCCAAGCGCTCTGAATCTGTTGCGGGTTCCACGCTCAGCGGATGCAANNACTTCGTCAGGAAAATCCGGTATCTGGAGAAGTCTCACGATGGACCCCACGGACGGACAAGTCTGCTGGGAAGGGAACGCAGTACGGGGCGTTGCCCACGCCGGGGAGCAACCCATACTCGCTCATTGATCCGCTTTTTGGGCCCACTTCAACGCCCATAAACTTGTGGACCTGTGATTTCGAAACGGTTGAAGGCCACTGGATAGTGACGCAGGCTTGCGTCAGTGCGGTGGCCCGCTCGCATGCGTCTGACCATGAGCAAATGTGGCTGATCCAGATACTCCCTGCTGGTGAAACAGCCATTGCGCAAAACCACATTGAGAATTCAGCAGCCG
>DFNY01000144.1:2899-6722 GCA_002376595.1 Jonesiaceae bacterium UBA3555
TCTTCTTGGGTGGCGGACCGTTTCGGCACTCTGACGGAATTATTGCGGCCCAAGACCTTGAAACTTTTGAAGCGCCCTCAAATGGCAATGATGTTCGCAGCGACCTCATCGCACGAATATTGAGTGGCACCGAAGTCGGCGCCGTAGAGTTCCATACGGACCGTGCTTACCGAGCAGGCTCCTTGTCGTTCCTGATGCAGCAGGCAATCCTTGCAACGTGGCACGCTGATGCCTTTGAACAGCAAGGTCCTGTGACCGTGCAGGGTATCGCTGGCAGGAACGAAGTTCACGGGATCCTCGTTTGTGCATATCCGTTACACAATGAGTACGCCGAAGAATTTACGGTCTTTGACGTGAGTTCAGAAGCGCTCAAGGTAAATNNATGGCAATCGACAACGTGAGCCTCTACCAGCGTGAACATCATCTGGCGCAAACTCTTCAACAGTCAATGCTCCCCACACAAGTGGAGATCCGCGGACTCGACGTGTGGACCTACTATGCTCCGTCGTCGGACCATGCCAAGGTGGGCGGGGACTGGTACGACATTCTGCCAGTGGACGATCTGACGGTTGGAATCGTGGTGGGCGATGTTGTGGGGCATGACCTAGAGGCTGCCGCCACCATGGGGCAACTGAGATCGATTACGCTTCCGTACGCTTTCGAAATTGATTCGCCGGAACAAGTCTTGGAAAAGGTTGACCGGTTGGTTTCCCGGCTAGATCTGTCGAGGCAGGCTTCGATGGTGTACGCCAAACTTTCCAGAAAGAAAGACATTGAAGCGTCCGAGTCCGCGCACTGGGAGATGGAATACTCACGAGCAGGGCACTTGCCTCCCATACTTGTGCGCAACAAAGAAGGCCACATTTTGGCTGGCGGCGCGGGCACCTTGATTGGGTTCAACCCAACTGATCGCACCAAAGATCGAGTGGAACTGGAACCCGATGATCTGATCGTGTTTTACACCGATGGACTCATTGAGCGACGAAACAGGCCAATGCAGGCTGGTCTAGCTGAATTGCAGCAAGCCGTAACGGGCCTGCGAATGTCGAGCGCCGGAGAAGTTGGTGAACAGCTTTTAGGCATCTTGGGGAATGAACCCGAAGACGACGTCGCAATGGTGATAGTTCGGGTTCCGAGCCCGCAAGAACCGGACTCGTTAGCGCTGCATTCGTCGCACTCATTCGAGTTTGAACCGGTGCCCCATTCTGTTGCGTTGGCCAGGCGAGCGCTTGCTCAATCGTGTCAGGAATGGGATGTGCCCAAATATGCTGCGGCAGAACTTGTAGTCTCGGAACTGGTGGCAAACGCGGTAAAGCACGGTTGGGGCCCGGTGACTTTGAGACTGTCAAAGTCACCTGCTGCGATGCGAATTGAAGTTGGTGACAGTAACCCGGCTGGTCCGCTCAAGCTGGATGGTCATGCCGACCGCACTGGTGGTTTCGGCATCAAGATTGTGGATCGCCTATCGCAGTGGAGTTGGCGCGAGACGCATGGCGGAAAGGTCATCGTGGCAGAAGTTCCGTTTGAGAACTCACTGGACCGCTAAGGATCGTTTCTCTGCGGCCCGCTTCGCTGAGGACTGCTTCATTGTGCGGGTGAATGTAGACCGCAGGAGTGTCCGGAGTCTAGGCGGAACAGGGAGAGCGCTCCGCAGACATCTAGTACGAATCGGTTGTCTGGTGAGCATCCTCGTAGCACGGTGAGCCATCCGCGGCGTTGGCCGGTTTCGGCAAGAGAAATCAGGAATGCTGCGCCGGTTGAGTCTAGGAAACCTACTTCGCACAGATCTANNGAGTAACGATTTCCGGGAATTGTGCTTTCGCGGAGTAATCAAGGTCCCCAGATATGGCAACGGTGGTCGCTATTGGGGTTGCTGATATCTCGAACATTTTTCGATCCTAAAGTGTTCGCAAGCACCTCGCATGGTGAACGGGAAATTCACCGGCGAGGAGCACCTCCGGATGGTGGCTTGTTGCAGTCCATGCCATACATCACCCTGACTAATTGGCAAAAGACGGGTAAACTCGTATGGGAAATCGGGGTGATCTGCCGCCCGGCTTCCTTTGCGAGGCGGATTGACTGTAGATACTCCGATTACCTGCGGCCTGCCTCTCCTTTTTTGCTTACGCACCGGCAGCCGAAAGTGGGTTTTATCCATGCCAGCCGTAGTAGTCGTCGGTTCCCAATGGGGAGACGAGGGCAAGGGCAAGGCGACCGACCAGCTCGGATCGCAGGTTGATTACGTTGTGAAGTTCAACGGTGGCAACAACGCAGGACACACCGTCGTCATTGACGGTGAGAAGTACGCGCTCCACCTGCTTCCTTCTGGAATCCTCTCGCCTGGCGTCACCCCAGTCATTGGTAACGGTGTTGTCATTGACATTGAGGTTTTGTACCAAGAGCTTGACGCCCTTGAGTCGCGCGGAGTTGATACTTCTAAGCTGCTGATCTCGGGCTCTGCTCACGTGATTCCGTCCTACAACCGCACTATGGACAAGGTCACCGAGCGCTTCCTTGGTAAGCGCCGCATTGGTACTACCGGACGCGGTATTGGCCCAACCTATTCGGACAAGATCAACCGTGTTGGTATCCGGGTGTGGGATCTCTTCGATGAGAAGATCCTGCGCGCAAAGGTTGAGGGCGCCCTCGACCAGAAGAACCAGCTCTTGGTGAAGGTCTTTAACCGCCGCGAGGTCCTCGTTGAGGAAATCGTAGAGGAACTGCTTGGCCTTGCTGAGCGTTTGCGCCCAATGGTTACTGACACAGCGCTTGTTCTGAACAAGGCGCTGGATGAGGGTAAGACAGTTCTGTTTGAGGGTGGCCAGGCAACCATGCTGGACATCGACCACGGAACTTACCCGTTCGTTACTTCCTCGAACGCAACTGCTGGTGGCGTGTGCACCGGTTCCGGTGTTGGTCCAACCCGCATCGACCGCGTGATCGGCGTTATTAAGGCTTACACCACTCGTGTTGGCGAGGGTCCATTCCCAACTGAGCTCTTTGACGAGATGGGCATCTATCTTCAAACCACGGGTGGCGAATACGGTGTTACTACCGGACGTGCACGTCGTTGTGGTTGGTATGACGCTGTTGTGGCGCGTTACTCCTCGCGTGTGAACGGCTTGACTGACATCGTCTTGACCAAGCTTGACGTTCTCACTGGAATCGAAGAGATCCCTGTGTGTGTTGCGTATGACGTGGATGGCGTTCGTTACGACGAAATGCCAACTGACCAGTCGGCTTACCACCACGCGAAGCCTATTTTTGAGTACTTCCCAGGTTGGACTGAGGACATCTTCGGAATCAAGACTTTCGAGGAGCTTCCAAAGAACGCCCAGGATTACGTGCTGGCTCTGGAAAAGATGTCTGGCGCTCGTATTTCTTCGATTGGTACTGGTCCGGCACGTGACCACACCATCATCCGTCACGCACTTGTTGACTGAGATTTAGCCTAGCTTGCTCAAAAGGGTCCCATCCGCTTCTGCGAATGGGTCCCTTTGGGTTTGTCTTCTCCGCATCTCACTGGGGGTGTTGGTGGAGCCCACCCCTTTCTGCTTCGCGACGAATCAGCTGAGTTCCAGCGTGAGGCTAGGCGGCCTCCTCCACAACTGCTAGTGCTTTCCGGGTGCGGGCTGCGGCAATAGCGGCCAATGCCAAGCCCAGTACGATCCAGCCGAGGAGCACTAGCCACTGTTGCGCGTCGGAGGCGTCGGGGAAGTAGTTCACTGAGCGTAGGAGCCAGTTGGATGCGCCGGGCACGAAGAGTTGTCCGATGGCGCCCCAAGGTTCTGGGAGGAACTGCCAGGGGGTAGCCACAGCTGCA
>DFNY01000144.1:6821-7176 GCA_002376595.1 Jonesiaceae bacterium UBA3555
GAACTGGTTCAGCTTGTGGCCAGGCGAGTGCTTAGCGCCCGTAAAGACGCGCTAGAAGAAGCTCGGGAACGTGGTGAAGAGCCTCTATCTCCCTCTGCGGTGCTCACCGAGTTCTTCACTGAGATGTCCCCACGCAATGCAAAGATCTTGCTTCAGGTGTGAGGTGAATCGGTCCGCGACCCTGAGTTGGAAGCTTTCGTGCAGGAGTTCCTTTCGCGTGCGCGCGCCATGCTGACCCCTCCGCTCGGGGCCTGGCTGGCTGCCCGCGAAGGGCTAGGAGGCGCGGAACTTGCACGTGCAGAGCAGCAGATCTTCAACATGACCCTGGCCGCAGCACAAGGCATGATCGTACGCC
>DFNY01000177.1:0-10661 GCA_002376595.1 Jonesiaceae bacterium UBA3555
CGCCTTTACCGTAGCGAACCCACGGTCTGCCTCTTTAGCAGTGGTCCGCAACTCAAATTGCGCGCTGGCAACGAGTGCTTGTGCTCGGTCGGCAATGACAGCAAGGTACAGATCATACTTCGATGGAAAGTGCTTATACAGAACTGGCTTGGTGACTTGTGCTGCAAAGGCGATGTCGTCCATTGAGATGTGGTGATATCCGTGCTCGGCGAAGAGCGGCTGTGAGACCTCAATCAGTTGGGCGCGACGTTCCTCGCCGGGGAGGCGCTTGCGGTCCGAGATCAGGGCAACTTCAACCTGAGTGGGGACCGGCGAGGGAGATAGTTCGCGTTCCATAACCACGCGACAAGACTACGCTCTTCCTTTCAAGATCTGGTATGCAAATATCAAATGGTGGATAACACTCGAGAGAATCGTTGAAATATCAACAACTCGAAGCTCGATTGCGAAGTAACCTCCCGTAATACGTGCTGGCACGCTGCGAATACTGCTGCCGTGACAAAGCCGTGGTGAAATTCGCTTTGTCGCAGGCATATGATTCGATGTTCTTGTGAAATTGTTGCCTCCCGCGTCCGCTCAACACATCGATGTTCCTTTGCTGGATCGCGCGCAATCTCAAGCAGTTAACGCCGTGTTGGCAGGGACGCCTGTGGTCACCGTTTTCGGAGCCCCCGGATCGGGGAAGACCAGCACCGTAATCCAGGCCGTCACCAAACTCGTCGAGAGTGGAATACCTGCTGAGCGAATTGCGATCCTCGCAGCAACACGAAAAGGTGCCGGGGAACTACGTAACGCAGTCGCCCTAGCCCTTGCGGGTCCGCTGGGTGGGGCAATTGTGAGAACACCAGCCGCGTTAGCATTCTCGGTCCTCACCGCAGCTGCTGTTGGCAGAAACGAACCGCCACCGCGCCTGATTACCGGGCCTGAGCAAGACCACCTACTTGCCACATTGCTCGAAGGCTACGTGGACGGCACGCTCCCCGCGCCGAAATGGCCGCAATCAATTCCACCTGAAACTCTAGGTCTCAGAGGGTTTCGAGCGGAACTGCGTGACCTCATGATGCGCGCGGCGGAAAACGGCTTAACACCGCACGATTTACAACAGCTAGGGCAAGAACACGCAGTTGAGGAGTGGGTGGTTGGGGGACACATTCTCAATGACTACCTCACCCTTAACGCTTTTGCCACCCAAGCGCAGGACGCGGGACACCGGTACGATCCAGCAGGGATTATTGAGGAAGCCGCATATGAACTCGCGAACTGGACTGGTCCGCACCGCCCAAGCTGGGACATCATCATCGCAGACGACTACCACGAGGCCACTGCGGCCACAGCCCGACTCTTGAGCGTTGCACGATCACACGGTTCTCGTCTCATGCTCGTTGGGGATCCAGATGTGGCGGTCCAGGGTTTTCGTGGCGCGAGACCATCACTTCTTGGGGAGTCAGCTGCCGGAACCTCGGACACCGTCTCTACCGCTCAAGAGCGACTCGGTCAGTTTNNCTCGACACAATCTGGCGCGGAGGAAACTCACAGAACGCGACTGAAATCCGGCGCACTGTCGCTGACCTAACCTCGCTGGTCAACCCGCTCGGATCGGTGAGACACAGAGCAGCTTCAGCAGAACACCAACAAATTTCCCAAGCCAATACGACTGGTGAGCAGCGCACCGAGGTTCCCTCAGGAACCACAGAACACTTAGAACCAAACGGACTTGAGCAACCGGCAGAACGCAAGCGCGATACTGCTACTCAGAGTGCAGGCGCGAATCCACTACGGTGGGGAGACCCAAACATTCCAGCAGTTTCGTGTCAGGTCNNTTGGAAACTGCCTATATTGCAAGGCAACTGCGATCCGCTCACCTGCGCGAAGGCATACCTTGGACAGATATGGCTGTCATCGCTCGTTCGGGCTCGCAACTTGCTCAGCTCAGGCGCGCGTTGAGCAGTTCAGGGGTGCCCGTGGCAGTGGTTGGCACCGACATCCCCTTGCGAGATGAGCCAGCTGTTCGCCCAATTCTTGTTGCTGCACGTGCATGTTTGGCGCAGCCCGAATTGGATGTGACGCTCGAACTTTTGTCATCTGTCATTGGCGGCGCAGATCCTATTGCGGTGCGAAAGATTAGGCGCGCGCTGCGGCGTGAAGAGTTGCGTGGAGGAGGCGCCAGAACCTCAGATGAACTTCTCTTGGAAGCCGTGAAGAATCCTGACTTTTGTGCCTCCCTCGGTGTTATCGGGCAACCGTTGGCAAAGGTAGCTCGAGTATTGGCTGCTGGCACCAACGCGTTGGCGGTGAAAGGCGCGACTGCGCAAACAGTGTTGTGGGAGTTGTGGGATGCTGCGGGCCTTGCCGCTTTGTGGCAGCGGCAGGCTCTTGCAGCTGGGCCTGGTTCCGCCCGCGCTGACCGGGACTTAGACGCTGTCATGGCATTGTTTAGGTCTGCGGAAACCTACCTAGACAAGATGCCTGACGCGCAACTTGAAGCCTACCTAGATTTCATTGAGTCACAAGATATTCCTGCTGACTCGCTTGCCCAGCAGGTGGCGGGCGGTGGGAAAGTCTCGTTGCTAACCCCTCCGGGCGCCAGCGGTCAGCAATGGCCGTTTGTGGTTGTTGCAAGTGTTCAGGAAGGAACGTGGCCAGATTTACGTATCCGTGACTCATTGATGGGGGCTGCTCGGCTAGTTGAGGTTTTGCAGGGCCGGTTCGATAAAGCCGCATACTCGGGTTCCAGCGCTCGTAAGGACGTATTTTTCGACGAATTGCGTGCGTTNNGTTGCTGGTCACAGCGGTCAATGGTCAAGATGAAAGCCCGTCGGTTTTTGTGGATCGGATTTCTCAGCAACTAGAGTCTGCTAATTCTCCAGACGTTTCGGACCCGTCCTCACCCGGTGAGCCTCAAACCTCGACGCACCGACCCGAGACGACCACCCAAGGCGCCTTAGGAACTCCCACCTCGTCGATGCGGCCACACAGTGCATGGGATGTCCCGTTGGATATGCGTGGTCTCATTTCTCTTCTTCGCGCGGAACTCATGGGCGCTCTCGAAGACGCCAACACGAAGATTGCTGCTGAGCGTGCGCAGCTGTTGAAGTATCTCGCGTTCCAAGGAGAAGTACTTGCGTCTCCAACCTCATGGTTTGGGGTTTCACAAGTGTCAACCGCCACTCCTTTGTATGCAAACCAAGAGTTGGTTCCGCTATCTCCGTCCAAGGTGGAGTCCGCGAGTCGTTGTGCTCTGCGATGGTCTTTGGAATCCTCAGGCGGCCAACCGGCTTCGGCGTTGCACCAGAATGTCGGAGTACTCATACACAAGATCGCATCGGATTTCCCAAATGCCGGGCTCAGCGTGTTGGTGGAGGAACTCGATCGAAGCTGGCCTCAGTTGGCATTGCCCAGCGGCTGGCCACAAAAACGGCAATACCAGATGGCCCGTCACATGTTGGAGAACTTAGAAAAGTACTACCACCTCGCCGATGAACGTGGCATGACGGACGTCTTTGTTGAAACAGGCTTCTCACTCGAACTCGAAGGCGCCAAACTCACTGGGATCGCTGACCGAGTTGAACTCATGGCAGATGGAAGCGCACGCATAACGGACCTGAAAACTGGCAAGACTATGCCCACCACTGCTGAAGCAAAAGTCAATCCACAATTGGGCATTTATCAGTTGGCAGTGCTGGCTGGAGAGTTCGAGTCTGTGAATTCTTCCAGTGGTGCCTCACTGGTGTATTTGGCTTCGGCGAACAAAAGCGTTGCCACCAGAGACCAAGAGCCGATTGCAGATTTGGAGGATAACTGGGCACGAGAGATTGTTCGAGACACCGTACACACCATGCGCTCAAACGNNTGTGTTCACAGCGCATATCAACTCGCTATGTCCCACGTGCCCAGTGCGGCGATCTTGTCCGCTAACCCAAGAGGGGCAGCAGGTTGTCCCAATGAACGCCACTACAACAATAGATACGAGTGCTCCTCATGACTAAGCTGATGAGTGCGCAGGAGATCGCGCAACTTCTGGGCCAACCCGAGCCGACACCCGCACAAGCAGACATCATTGAAGCGCCACTCGGTTCAATGCTTGTGGTGGCGGGCGCCGGCTCTGGCAAGACAGAAACTATGTCTGCCCGAGTAGTGTGGCTCATCGCTAATAACATTGTTGAACCCCAGGAAGTATTGGGTTTGACTTTCACGCGTAAAGCAGCCGGTGAGCTGCAGGACCGAGTGCGGCTGAGGCTCACACAACTGGCGCGCGCCCTTGGTGAAGAAACTCAGACTTTATCCGTTGAAGTGCTCAACCGGCCAACAATCTCCACCTACAACTNNCAGGAACACGGACTGCGAATTGGCAGGGAACCGAATTCGCGTCTTTTGTCTGAGGCCACCTCGTGGTCAATAGTGAACGAAATCGTTACAACTTGGCAGGGCGAACTGGGCACAGATAAGGCAACTTCAACCGTTGTCGATGCAGTGCTAAAGCTCGCGAACGCACTGAGTGAGCACCTACTCACCGTGGAAGAGGCAAAAACACGAATTCTTGAACTACTTGCTCCGCTGGAAGATCTTCCGCTGGCACCTAGGGCGCGCACTCGCAATGCCAAGGTCAGCGAACTCGGCCAGTCCTTGTCAGTGCGATACCAACTGCTTGATCTGGTTTCGGAATACCTTGAAACGAAACGCACAACCGATTCCGTGGACTTTGGTGATCAGGACGCGTTGGCAGCCCACCTTGCCCCTAGTGTTAAGGAAGGGGGGGAACTCGAACGAGAACGATTCAAAGTGGTGCTTTTGGACGAATACCAAGACACTTCGTTTGCGCAAATCAAGTTCCTCAGCGCACTTTTTGGTGCAGGGCACCCGGTGACAGCTGTCGGTGATCCAAACCAGTCGATCTACGGGTGGCGTGGAGCTAGTGCTGCAGGTCCAGCACGATTCCCCAACCAGTTCAGAAACTCCGATGGAAGCAAAGCCAGCGTTTACAAGTTGGGAACATCTTGGCGCAACGACCAAGCCATCCTGCACGCCGCTAACCTTACGTCAGCTCCGCTGTACGAGCAGGACCCCCAAAACTCGCTGCCGGGGTTGGAACCGCGCCATGGTGCAGGAATCGGCCATGTAACCGGTGGATACTTTGCAACACTCGACAACGAGATGGATGCCATTGTTGAGTTCCTCAAAGCGCACTGGAAGCCAGGCGAGCGTAGCGCCGCAGTGCTGTGCAGAAAACGAAGCCAGTTTAGTGGCATCGAGGCCGCGTTGCGCTCGGCTGGGATCCCTGTGGAAGTGGTGGGACTAGGCGGCCTGCTCGCGACTCCTGAAGTGGTAGACGTAGTTGCTTTCTTGCAAGCGGTCCACGATCCATCTCGTGGGGACTCCGCAATGCGCCTTCTGACTGGTCCCCTCTTTAACCTTGGGCCATCTGATCTACTTGCTTTGGGAACCCTCGCGCGGAGACAAAGCAAGGTGGGAAACCGAATAGTATCGAGTTCCCTAGAAGTCTCCACACAGGCATCGGTAAACGATCCATTTGATCAACGGTCCATTTTAGATGTCATTGCCGACCTAAATGGAGCCACGAATGACCCATCGGCTGAGATATCTCGGGTAGGACTCGAACGGATCAGTGTCCTACAAGGCATGCTTGAGCATGCGCGGTCGCTGACTTACTTGAGCGTTCCCGAAATGGTCATCTCTGCGCAGCGNNCAGCGACTGTTAGGGCTGGATATTGAAGTTGCCGTCCGTGCGGATGCCAGCCGTCGTAGGGGCACACCAGTTGATCCGGCGAATCCATTTGGACGAGCGCATCTTGACGCGTTCGAACAGGTAGCTGTGCAATTTACCGAATCTGCAATGGCGCCTACGCTCGGAGCGTTTCTCAGTTGGCTCGAAATTGCGCAGACCCAAGAGCGCGGACTCGAAAGCCCAATGGGGAAACCCGACCCGCATGCCGTCCAGCTAGTGACAGTGCACGCTTCAAAGGGGCTTGAATGGGACGTGGTTGTCGTACCTGGACTCTGTGACGGACAGTTCCCAACCTTAGCTTCCACGGGCGACAAAGGCCCAACCGACGCAGGATGGCTCACGGACCTTGGTGCATTGCCGTTCCCACTGCGCGGTGATGCTCAANNAACTGATGGAAGAGCGCAGGCTTGCATATGTTGCATTTACTCGGGCGAGGTCCGAGCTCTTCCTCTCGGGGGCTTGGTGGCGCACAGGCGCACGCCCTTCAAAGCCATCTCCCTTCTACGAAGAACTTGTCGAGTGCGGTGCGTTAAGCCCCCTGTGTGATGCACCTGCGCCAGGTCCACAAGACTCAAACCCGATGGGCGCAAGAGAAGTCATAGCGCATTGGCCCTTTGAGCTCGCCATAGAGCAGGAGAGCAACAGCGCCAGCAGTAACGACCTGGAAGCTGAACAGCGTCTAGCAATATCCAAGACACGTCAACTTCTGAGTCGCAGCGCTCAAGAGACCACCGACGCCCAAGTAGTAGACGGACTTCTGAGCATCCCAATGCCCAGTGCTACCGGGCTAGACCTCACAGATTTCGCGGACCTCTTGCTCAAAGAACGCGATGCGCACAACACAACTTCCCAGGAGGTTGAGTTCCCTCAGAACCTCTCCGTTTCTGCGGTAGTTGAAATTGACCGGGATAGAGAAAAATACGCACTACTGCGCCGCAGGCCCATCCCTCAAAAACCTTCAGTGGCGTCGCGCCGCGGCACGCGATTTCACCTTTGGGTGGAGAACCACTTCGGTGTCACGAGCCTGTTTGATCTTGATGATTTGCCCGGCGCAGACGATGAGTATCTCGAATCAGACGAAACACTTGAGTCAATGCAGAAGGCTTTCCTAGCCTCCCCATGGGCTTCGATGACGCCTCAATCGTTGGAACAAGATATCGACGTGGTTTTTGGCTCGATTGTTATCAGGGCCCGTATTGACGC
Source organism: Jonesiaceae bacterium UBA3555 (assembly GCA_002376595.1). Classification (GTDB taxonomy): domain Bacteria; phylum Actinomycetota; class Actinomycetes; order Actinomycetales; family Cellulomonadaceae; genus Timonella. The sequence goes on from DFNY01000177.1 coordinate 6,947, forward strand.
CGTATTTCCTGATCCGGAAACTCCAGGCGGAGCCATCGTGGTGGACTGGAAAACTGGCCGCGCACCAACAGATCCACAAGAAGCAGCGAGCAGGGAACTGCAGCTCGCTCTCTATCGCATTGCGTGGTCTGAGTTCACACACACACCACTGNNGAAGACGTCAAAGCAGCTTTCTACTACGTAGCCAGCAACACCACTGTGTGGCCGCAGCACATGGCCACAAGGGAACAGATCCAGCTTATACTCGCTGGAAACCAACAGTAAGCGAAGGCGGGGGGAGGGACTCTCAGCGAGAATCTGATTTNNACAGTTGCACGCCATCATTTTCGTGCGGTGAGAGAGCCGTCATGAGCGCCGTTTGGGTGTCTGCCCATGGGCGAGGTGGTCGAGCGTGAGCGTAGTCAGGAACCTCGTACTCTTCACGTGACTCAAGGTCGTTATCTCCAGTATCCGGCAAACTAGCAGGTACGTTCTGGTGCTGATTGTTCGAATTGAGCTCATCTTCGAAACTGGACGAGTGATCATCGTCGGTGAAACGTTCGGGTTCAGAGTTACTGCTTAGCGCGCTGTGTTCTGGCCCGACCGTCGACTCGTCTCCAGAGCCTATCGAGATGTTGGACGTGTCTCCGATCATCCGCACCACAGGCATGTGATCCCGGGGAGCCGGGAGGGTGGAAACGGTAAACGATCCAGTGTGGGTATCATCAACGGTTGCTTCCAAGAGATCAGCAAGCATACTTTGAGCATCCTCGATAATCTCTGCGTTGTCTCCACGCACGCCGTGAAGCAACCAGCGAAGCAACGCTAGTTCGCTGCCCAGCATCGCTCTATCTATGAGGTGTTTGTCTAGGGATTCTGCCCGACGAAGCTGATAAGCCTCAATGATCGAGTCAGCGGATTCCACAGGCGCGGCGGCCACCAACCATGCTAGGTCGTCTGCGGGATCGCCCACTTGCACCTGGGACCAATCAGTAATGCCTCCAACTTGGCCATGGGACATGATGACGGACTCAGCCGAAAGGTTGGTGTGGGTAATTACTGGTGCGAACCGCCAAAGCGCAACATTCTCTAGGGNNGCGCAACAAAGGTACTGGAACTAGTCCACTAGTCGCGCCTTCGTCGAGTTCCGCAAGCCTGCGCTCACGATACTGCTCGGTGCTGTAACTAGGGAAGCCAGAATCTTCAACAATATTGATGGGCAAAGAATGTAGTGCGCCTATCGCTCGCCCCAAACTCGCGCTAGCGCCAGGTCCTGGGCGAAGTGCCGAGATATCAAGCGGGTTGCCCACAATTCGAGGATAAACAATTGCTCTGCCGCCTTCGAGAAGCGGTGCGTAACCCGCAGGCTGCGGAACAACGAAAGGCAGAGATCCGGAGCTTACGTACGGTTCCACAGCCTTGAGGAAAGCCGTTTCAGCATCTAATGCGCTACCTGCGCCAGCATTGAGTGGAACCTTTACCAACCACTGCCTGGCCTCAGAATCCAAGACGAACGCTGCTTCGCACCCGTCGGGTGCCGGAGCGGTTCGCGCTTGGTAGATATCCAAGCCGGGAATAGCCACTGTGGCGAGAGCTGCGATGGCGAGTTCAGATCGATGCACCCTTCCACAATAGTGAGTATTGGAACGGGGCGTTGGGAAATGCGGCACTCTGGTGTGTCCTACGTGGTGGCACTAACTCAGCGGGTACCGCTGGCCGGTGTATGGTCAGAACTGATGGAATTCAAGACTTTGCCCCTGGGAAACAGCACGCTGGACCGTAATGCATTGGTGCGTTCGCAGCCACACCTCATCAGAGGTCTGCTGAAGGACCCTAAAACCCTGATCATTGCGACTCATGATTCGGCGATTGGGTCGCTTGAGGCACAAGAGAGTGTGGCCGGCGAACGTGAGCTATCGATCCTGTATTGGACGCTTGCGGAACTGCCGCAGGATTTGGTGAGCCACCCCGATGCATTGTGGATTTACGTGGGCAGGCAAACTGGGCGCGAAGTGATTGCGCTGGTAGTACCCACCTCTTTGGGCGACTCAGAGTTCTCAAAGTGGACGAAATCTGTCTCATGGCTGCCGTTACGTTCGGTGGCCGAAAACGGAGACGCACGCGAGGTGGAGCTCGCTGTACCGGTTGTAGCATTGGCCAACTGGCATGTGACAGCGTTGTTCTGTGGGCGGTGTGGCAACGCGACTCACGCAACTGGCGCGGGTTGGTCGAGACGGTGTGCGAGTTGCGAGACTGAACATTTTCCGCGCACTGACCCTGCGGTCATAATGGCGGTTCTTGATAATTCTGATCGAATGTTGCTTGGCAACTCTGCCAAATGGCCAAAGGGGCGCTTCTCTACTCTTGCGGGTTTTGTGGAACCTGGGGAGAATCTCGATTCTGCTGTGCGTCGTGAGGTGTTCGAAGAGAGCGGGATACTCGTGGGCGAAACTGAGTTTTGGGGCTCTCAACCGTGGCCTTTTCCGGCATCGCTTATGTTGGGCTACTTTGCGCGCGCGGTATCAACCGACATTGAGGTGGATCACCAAGAGATCCGCGAGGCGCGCTGGTTCACCCGTCAGCAGTTGCTAGACGAAGTGGCGCATGCTCGTATTACGTTACCGGGNNAGTGGCACTTGTGCCATCTGGAAACACAACTGTTGGCACCACTCTGTTGCCGTTGTTGACAGACTCAACATACTCGGCTGTTCCTGGAACTTCTTCAACGTTAATTTCGGTGTAGGAAATTGATGCAGACTTCAGTTGTGTTTTGAGGCGAGTGCAGTATCCACACCACGTGGTTGAGTACATGACCACTGTTCCGGACTCAGGAATCACTGGAGAATTATTGTTGGGCATGATGTCCTCTCTTTGCATGCTTGCTTTCATGTGTGCTTGCGTTCGCGTTGCGGGGGCGACTCGGGCTGCTCCATGAACTTGCTTCACTTCGCATTCTGGTGGTGCCTGCCGCTGTGAGGCAGACACCCATGTGTATATCGCACTTTGTCACAGGTTGCTGGGAGAATAGTATCGATGTCCCAGCAGATCCTTTCCCCAGACCAAATCCTCGCGGCCCTTGACCCTGAACAGCGGCTAGTTGCGCAGGCCCTCACGGCTCCGGTATGCGTGCTCGCCGGAGCCGGTACGGGTAAGACCCGGGCTATCACTCACCGGATTGCATATGGCGTGCGAACCGGCGTCTATGTCCCCACTTCGGTCTTAGCGGTTACTTTCACTGCGCGCGCTGCCGGGGAGATGCGAACTAGATTGCGGGACCTTGGCGTGGCGGGGGTCCAAGCGAGAACCTTCCACGCAGCGGCTCTCAAGCAATTGAGCTATTTTTGGCCTCGTGTGGTTGGCGGAGCACCGCCTCGCATCATGGAACACAAGGCACAGGCCGTTGCTGAAGCGGCTCGCAGACTGGGCATGGAAGNNGCTATTCGTGACTTGTCCACTGAGATTGAATGGGCCAAGGTTTCGATGATCACTTCGGACAACTATGAGCAAGCTGCGACGGCAACGGATCGCCCAGCTCCAGTTGGATTTGATCATCGCACAGTTTCCCGACTCATGACTGCATATGAGGAAGTCAAGGAAATGCGGTCTGTGATCGACTTTGAGGACGTGCTACTACTTCTGGGTGGAATGCTCCAAGATAACGCTCGGGTGGCTCAAGAGGTGCGTTCGCAGTACCGCAGGTTTGTTGTAGATGAGTACCAAGACGTTTCGCCGTTGC
>DFNY01000177.1:10688-11562 GCA_002376595.1 Jonesiaceae bacterium UBA3555
TTGGTAGCCGTGATGAGTTATGTGTTGTGGGGGACCCTAGCCAGACGATTTACTCGTTTACGGGAGCGACTCCATATCACCTGCTCACCTTTGGAAAGAAACATCAGAATGCCCAGATGATTCGATTGATCCGGGATTATCGTTCGACTCCACAAGTAGTGACGCTCGCAAACGGGCTCCTCATGAATGCTCCCAAGAAAAAGTCGTTTCCGGGCCTGGAGTTGGTGTCTCAACGTGAGCCAGGAAAACAAGTGGGGTTCTCTCAATATTCTGAAGATTCGGCCGAGGCGAGCTCTATTGCTGCTCGGATCAAGCGAAAGGTAGCTTCGGGGGTTCCTGCGCGAGATATTGCGATTCTGTATCGTACGAATGCTCAGTCCCAAGCGTTTGAGAACGCTTTGTCAGATGCAAACATCTCTTATGTGGTGCGGGGTGGAGAACGGTTCTTCGCGCGCAGGGATGTGCGCGATGCTCTGGTGCTTTTGCGCGGGTCGGCACGGTCTGCTGATCCTGACNNGTTGGTAAGGGAGCCGCCAGAGAGCGGTGGGATGCCTATTCTGCGCTGCTTGACATGGCCACTGACATGGAGCAAAAGTTTGGCTCCACGGTGTCCCAGTTCATTGCTGAACTGGATGAACGAGCACGCAATCAACATGCGCCCGCCGTTGACGGAGTGACCCTTGCTTCGTTGCACGCTGCTAAGGGCTTGGAATGGGAAATCGTATACCTAGCTGGCCTCAGCGAAGGGTTGATGCCAATTTCGTTGGCTGAAACAGACGACGCAATCGCTGAAGAACGAAGACTTCTATACGTCGGAATTACACGTGCGCGAAGTGAGTTGGAGTTGTCGTACTCGCAGTCACGTTCGGGGAAC
>DFNY01000202.1 GCA_002376595.1 Jonesiaceae bacterium UBA3555
CACCTTTGCAACTCGATAGTGCTCTGCCCAACTCGAACGGATTCGCCCGCGGTTACCCGCACAGGCTGGTGTACGCGCTCACCGTTAACGAACGTTCCGTTTGTTGAACCGAGGTCTTCAACTAGCCAGTTCTCGCCTTGAGGGAAAATGCGTGCGTGGCGTGATGACGAGTAGTCGTCGTCCAGTACCAGCGTGCAACTAGGAGAACGGCCAATCAAGATAGCGGATGAAGCAAGTGGGATAGACGTGCCGGTCAGCGGGCCTTCAACTACGACTAGACGGACCGGTCGCTTAGACCCGAGATGCATGGGGTCCACGACTTCTGGAGCCACCACTGCGGAGGACCTGGCTTGCGCGGCTGCTGACATACGAGTTCCGTAGAGGTCAGATTTCAAAACACGCACCACAAAATAGACGAAGGCCCACAGTAACAAGAGGAACCCAAGTCGCATCAGGGTCATCGCCAGTGCACTCATCTGAGTTTCAATCACCAATCTCCACGTTGGTTAACATCGGCAACTCCAGTCCAGAACATGATTCGGGTTCTGCCAATAGTTAGGGAGTTTCCATCCAACAAGGTAGCGGCTGGAACTTGGTGGCCTTCCACGTATAGGCCGTTCGTGGAGCCCAAGTCCGTAGCAATGACTCCGTTTGAAGTGACCTTGATTTCAAGGTGTTTGCGGGAAACACCTGGGTCATCAACGACGATGTCTGCTTCGGTTCCACGCCCAATCACAGTCACCGGACCGGTGAGTAGGTAGCGCTGTCCGTCAATGTCCAGCAGTGGATGCCGTGAACTTGGGGAGTTGGTGGTGGCTGGTGCAACGTTGCCGCGCACAGATGACGAGCGGATTTGGAACCGGCCTGCATCCAAGGAATCAACCAGTTCAAAACTCACAACCACTGGGCCCACGAACGCGTAGTGCTGTGTGGCGGCGTAGTCGGTGACGTTGATGGCGAGTTCATCTGCGAGGGTTTCGGCGCCCCAGCTCTCGATTTGCGTGAAGTCCGCTTCAGACAACTCGATGGTGAAGTCGTTGGGCACCACAGTGCGTGTGCGGTCTACCGCGGCAGCTTGCTTATCAACTTCGCGGCGCAGCGCGCTTGCAAGATCTACAGGCTTGATTTCGCTGCGGAACACTTTGGAGAACGTATTATTTACGGCGCGCTCAACGCTTTGCTCAAACTTATCTAGGAAACCCACGGCACCTCCTTTCGCTGTGTATCGCGGTCATGCAGAGTAAGTAGGTGCTCTACGCCCTACACACATGCACTAAAGCCTACGGGTTTTATCCCGCGAACTACTGGTGAACCGCTGGCCTGGCCATAATTGGCTCTACCTAAATGTTATCTGCGTCAAAGTGAAGCAACGCGATGTAAGTTGTGCAGGAATTGCGTGATACAGTTTTATCCGTTCGCGTGTGTGGCGGAATGGCAGACGCGCTGGCTTCAGGTGCCAGTGCCCGCAAGGGCGTGGGGGTTCAAGTCCCCCCACACGCACGATTAAACCCTCGGTCTTCGGCCGGGGGTTTTTGTTTGTTTATGCGGTTTTTAGTATGGCTGTTGCGGTGTTCATGGGTGACATTCCTGGCCTTGGGTGTGGGAAGTTCGGTTTGGTGCCGATAACTGGAGAAACCACCTGTTGAGGTGACCAACACGACCCCTGAAGTTGGACTTATTCACGCGAGATTTATCCAGTCGTGTATGAATTGTGCGCATGCTGCAGTAGTTTGCCGCTATGGGTAGTTTTGCTCATGAGGTGCGTGCCGTGACGTGAGTGCGAATCACGGGCAGTGTCTGAGGTGATTCTAAGCGCGGAGGGGAGAAGCAGCTGGTGGCTAAGACCGTTTCACGTGTGGTGAGCCGACGCCCGCTTGTTGTGTGTGGCTTCTTTGTCTCGGCGTTACTCCTGGCTGGTTGCGCAGTGGCGCCAGCGGATCCAACCCAGGGCGTTGGTGATGGGGCGGGCACCGGTTCTATTTCCGCAACGGATCCGAGTGGTTCCGCTAATGGCCCAACTCAACCGGCTGATATCGAGGACCCCTGGACCACTTCCAGCGCTGCGCCAGATGACGATTCTTCCTCTGATCCTGCGCACAGTTTGAATCCAACACAGGGTGCAGATCCTAGCGTTGGCCCTAGTTCCGGCTCCGACTTGGAAAATCCTGAGGAGCATCCAAGCAAAGACGGAGGGATTGACTGGAGCATCTGGCCTCAGAACGTCACCCTGAGTTCACGGCTAGTTGATGTCATAGTGCCGGGCGCTTTGACCGCGATCTATCCGTCACAGGCACTGAGGCAACTGGTTCCACAGGCAGCCACAGTGGTGGCAATTTCTCAAGGTGGTTTGCCAGGGCTATATTCCAAACGCTCCGGGCCCGAGCATGACTACTACCAACCGGTGCGCCCGTTTGTGACGGCACAGCTGTGGTCCGAGCTGCGCACCTACATTTCCCAAGGCCTTACAGGGGAGTCCCACCAGATCGGCTCGTTTGCGCCGCAGACTTCCCGCGACGGCGTATGGACGCACATAGGCTCGGTCCCTTACAGGTCTACCGGCTCGGCATCGGTGCACATGTATGGCACACCTCGGGTTCAAATGGAGTCAGACAACGTGCTGGTCAGTTTTGACCTTGAGGTTGTGGGAAAAGCGCGACCCGCGGATGTCCGCTACGAAGCAACGTATACGGCAGTGATGCAGTATGAGGACGGCGCATGGCGAATGAATGGCTGGCAAAACTTGCTGACCTCTAGCATTGAAGTGGTACCTGGTTCGCAGGTGAATCAGTAGGGCCGGTGTGCACTGGGGGTCAGCACAGGGGTAACACAAACCAAGCAACACAAGTAAGTACGGCAGTTAACAAAGAGTGCTACGAAGGAGTGTGGATGTACCGAGTCATGATGGTGTGTACCGGAAACATTTGCCGGTCACCGATGGCTGACATTGTGCTGCGGGACAAGCTCACAGATGCTGGCCTCGATTCGCAGTGCGTAGTTGATTCAAGCGGGAGTAGCGACGAAGAAGTTGGTAATCCTATAGACGCGCGAGCACGTAAAGTGCTTGAGTCTGCTGGCTATGTGGGTGGTTATGTAGATCAGCACATTGCCCGCCAGTTCACGGCCCAAGATTTGGAGTCCCATGACCTCATCCTGACCATGACTGCTCGGCATGCTGCGGCTGCACGCAGGCTTGCAGTGCGTGCTGGGCGGCCCGATTTAGCTCAGCGGGTGGTCATGTTTAGGTCGTTTGATCCGGGCATGGAACGGCGTGGAATAGCTGATGAGGAGTACTCGCGTGAGTATGAGTATCAGCTTGATGTGGAGGACCCCTGGTACGGAGGGATGTCAGATTTCGAGGAGTGTCTTGCTTCGATCGAACGAGCGGTTTCTGGTCTTGTAAGGCACGTGCAAGAAGTATCTCAGTAGGCCCTCTTCTGCGGTGCGGAAGCTACGCGGCCGTTCGCCATCGTTGTATCTAAACAGAATGCGGGGCGCCCATATAGCGATGGGCGCCCCGCATTCTGTT
>DFNY01000064.1:0-4814 GCA_002376595.1 Jonesiaceae bacterium UBA3555
GCAAATGTGCCGTCTTCGGCTACTTCACCCATGGCGGTGCCACCGAAAAGATCAACGAGCACCTTGTTGGCATACTCGGGCAGGGTGAGTACACCTCGGCGCGCAGTCGCAGCGAAGTTTGCAATGCACAACAGGGTCTCGGTCTCGGTCGATCGGGTGAACGCCATGATCGATTCGTTGCTGCTTGGCACGTGGTTGTATGCACCCAAACCGAATGCTCGATGTTGTTTGCGTACAGCGAGCATGCCGCGAGTCCAGTGCAGTAGAGATGTCGGCTGTTCGAGGTTAGCTTCCACGTTGGCGTGCCGGTAGTTGTACACCAACGATTGCACTACGGGCAGGTAGAGCTTGCCGGGGTCAGCGTGTGAAAATCCAGCGTTGCGGTCCGGTGTCCATTGCATTGGAGTGCGAACAGAATCGCGGTCGTTGAGCCAGATGTTGTCGCCCATGCCAATTTCGTCGCCGTAGTACAAGCAAGGTGATCCTGGTAGTGACAACAGGAGTGCGTTTGCTAGCTCAATTTCCTTGCGTGAGTTGTCCANNATACCTACGTTTGCCCGCATTCGTGGATCTGGTGCGAACCAGCGGTACAATGAGGCGCGCTCTTCGGTGGACACCATTTCGAGTGTGAGTTCATCGTGGTTTCGTAGGAAAGTTCCCCACTGTTGGCCGCCGGTGAGGGCTGGTGTGTCTTCGAGGATATCGATGAGTTGCTGAGCTCGGCCGTCTTTGATGGCGTAGAAGATGCGCGGCATAACCGGGAAGTGGAAGCACATGTGGCATTCGGGTTCTTCTTCGGTGCCGTAGTAGTGAATGACGTCTTCGGGCCACTGGTTGGCTTCGGCCAGCATGATGCGACCTGGGTAGTCAGCTTCCAGCATTGCTCGCAGGCGGGCTAGGAATTGGTGGGTCTGCGGCAGGTTTTCGCAGTTAGTTCCTTCGCCTTCGAACAGGTATGGCACTGCGTCAAGCCGGAAACCGTCGATCCCGTGGTCACACCAGAATTTGGCAACGTCAATCATGGCGTCTTGAACGGCNNTTTTCAAAGTTCAGGTCTGGCTGGTGGTGGAAGAAACGGTGCCAGAAGTATTGGCGGCGTACTGGATCCAGCGTCCAGTTGGAGTCTTCGGTGTCGGTGAAGATGATGCGAGCGTCTGCGTATTTGGTGTTGTCATCGCTCCATACGTAGAAGTCTCCGTAGGGGCCTTCAGGGTCGGTGCGCGAAGCTTGGAACCACGGGTGTTGGTCGCTGGTGTGGTTCATTACCAGGTCGATGATGATGCGGATTCCGCGTTTGTGGGCTTCTGCTATGAGTTCAGAGAAGTCCTCCATTGAGCCGAGCATCGGCGCAATGGTGGTGTAGTCCGCTACGTCATATCCGCCGTCGCGCAGCGGTGATGGGAAGAACGGTGGCAACCACAGGCAATCCACGCCGAGCCAACGTAGATAGTCGAGTTTGCTGATCAGTCCGCGAATATCGCCGGTTCCGGTTCCAGTAGAGTCGGAGAATGCGCGAACAATGACCTCGTAGATCACGGCTGTCTTGTACCAGTGTGGGTCGTTGGACAGCCCTGGGAATTCACCTTCAATCATGGGGAACTGAGAGGTGGTGTCGCGGGCAGCATGAGCAGTACGGAACTCTGGTAGTGCGTTGGTCATAGTGGCTTCACCTGAATGATGTGGGCGCAGTTATCTACGGGGTTGAGTTTGACGTACACGCGCTTACCCCACTGGTAGGTTTCGCCGGTGAGGAGGTCGTGTGCGGTGAAAGCTGGAGCTTGGGCGTGTGGGACGTCGTCTTCGAGGCCTAGCGCGCCGAGGTCTAGCCAGACGGTGGTCTCACGTGTGTTGTGTGGGTCTAGGTTGACCACAGTGATGATGGTGTCGTCTTGACCGTTGTTGAACTCTGGCGCAATTCGTGACGAGAACGCCAGGATCGAGTCGTCGTTGGTGTGATGCACCGTGAGGTTCCGTAGCTGTTGCAGCGCTGGGTGTTCTTTTCGAATTGCGTTCAGCGCGGTAAGGAGTTGCGGTATTCCGGTGCTGGTGGCGCTGGCCCAGTCGCGGGGCCGGTATTGGTATTTCTCGTTGTCGATGAGTTCTTCAGCGCCTGGACGTGGTACTCGTTCTGCGAGTTCGTATCCGCTGTAGATTCCCCACAGCGGAGATGCTGTGGCTGCGATGATTGCGCGGATGGCAAAGGCTGGGATTCCGCCATGCTGTAGGAACGGCGGAAGGATGTCGTGTGTGGTTGGCCAGAAACTTGGACGCATGTATGAACCGCTAGGTCCGCTGACTTCGCGTAGGTAGGTTTCTAGTTCGTTTTTGGTGTTTCGCCAGGTGTAGTACGTGTAGGACTGGTGGTATCCGATTTTTGCCAAGGTGTGCATCATCGCGGGTTTGGTGAACGCTTCGGATAGGAAGAGCACTTCGGGGTTGGTGTCTCGGATTTCTTTGAGGAGTCGTTCCCAGAAGTTCAGAGTTTTGGTGTGTGGGTTGTCTACGCGGAATGCTGTGACGCCGTGGGAGATCCAGAGTTTGAGTACTCGCAGAACCTCTTGGTAGATCCCTTCGGGGTCGTTGTCGAAGTTCAGTGGGTAGATGTCTTGGTACTTCTTTGGTGGGTTTTCGGCGTAGGCAATGCTTCCGTCTGCGCGCGTGGTGAACCATTGTGGATGTTCAGTGACCCACGGGTGGTCTGGAGAGCATTGCAGGGCGATGTCGAGTGCAACTTCCAAGTTGAGTTCTCGGGCTTGTGCAACGAATGCGTCGAAGTCTTCAAAGGTGCCTAGATCTGGGTGGATGGCGTCGTGTCCGCCGTCCTTGCTACCAATTCCGTAGGGCGATCCGGGGTCGCCTGGCAATGCGTTGAGGGTGTTGTTGCGGCCCTTACGGTTAGTGGTGCCGATTGGGTGAATCGGGGTGAGGTAGACGGTGTCGAAGCCCATGTCAGCGATGGCTGGCAAGCGCTTCGTTGCAGTGGCGAAGTTACCGGAAGTCCACTTTCCGGTTTTGGTGTCTTGAATTGCCCCTTCGGAGCGTGGGAAGAATTCGTACCAAGAGCTGTACAGGGCGCGGGTCCTAGAAACGAATATGGGGTAGGTCGCTGACGGCGACACAAAATCGCGCACTGGGTGGGTGNNGGTGTAGCGCAGGATGTGCGAAATCTCTGGTGTGGTGGCGGCTTTGAAACGGTCAAGGGCGCTTTGCGACGAGTCCGCTAGTTTGCTTGCTGCCTTGAGTAGGGTTGTGGCTACGTCGGCTGGGAGGTTTTCTTGGGCCGCAGCACGTTCAAAAAAAGCGATACCTTCTGCGAGCATGAGGTCTTCGTCGATGCCGGCAGCGATCTTGATGCCAGCGTCGTGTTCCCACGTTGCATAGGGGTCGGACCAACCTTCTACTCGCAGACCCCATGAACCTAGTTCGGTGGGGGCTAAAAAGCCTTGGAAGCGGTCGAGCCCAGGTGCGATATCTGCCATTCGAGTGGTGAGCTCGGTGCCGTCTGGAGCGATGAGCACTGCAGTGGCCCCAACGGCGTCGTGGCCTTCACGGAACACAGTCGCTTCAATTGGGATTACTTCACCCACTACCGCCTTGGCTTCCCATCGGCCTTCGGAGATCACGGGGGAGACATCTAGTACTGGGATGCGCGTGATTAGGCTTGGTGCCATTGGGGTTGCAGGCTCTACAGCAAATGATGTGACGCCGTTTCTAGCGTGCTCCGTAATGCCCAAATCGCTTGTTTTGCGGGCAGTTGGCTTATGCGCTGCACTTTGAGCACCCGCAGCGGCGGCTGCTGAGGAGTTACGTTTGCTGGTGGCACCGGTTCGGCTTGTTTTAGTCACAGTAGAACGCTACCCAATTTCCGGAGACAATGTGAGCACCGCCACCCGATTTACGCTGTTGGCTCGTAGTTATTTTCTATTCGTTTGGAGGTGCAGCTAAATAGACCTGCACGCTTAGTGCTTCTAGTTCGATTTCTGCGCCAGCATCAAGCAGCGGTTCGTTTGACGTATCTTGCGGTACGTCCCATTCCGAGTCCCACGCCAGCTTCCAGGTGCGGGTCGAGTTATCGCGGACAGGAAGATGAGCCGAGGTGGTGTTTAGCGTTCCGTTGAACACGAGGAGAACGTGCGGGTCACTGGTTTCTTTGGCTTCGGGGACGCGTCCTCGTCGGAACATGGAGAAGACTCGAGTGCCTGGATTGTTCCACTCGTCCACTGAAAGTCGAGTTCCAGTGCTGTTGTACCAAGCCAAATCGGGTTGGTGGTCTTCATCGTGTGGCAGTGGCTTGCCGGTGAAGAACTCATCCACGTGTAGTGCGGGTAGGGAACTGCGCAGTTCCAGTAGATACTTTATGGATTTCAGTAGATCGGTACGCCATTCGCTTAAATCCCAGTTTGTCCATGAGATCGGGGAGTCTTGGCAGTACGCATTGTTGTTTCCGTTTTGGGTGCGCCCAATCTCATCACCAGCGGTGAGCATAGGAACACCAGCGGAGAATATAAGTGTGGCCAGTAGGTTCCTGATGGAGCGGCGTCGCATGGGCGCGATTACGTGCCACATGTCTTCTTCGCGTAGCGAACCTTCAACGCCATGGTTCCACGAACGGTTGTCGTTGGTTCCGTCGCGTGATTCTTCACCGTTGGCTTCGTTGTGTTTGTGGTCGTAGGCCACTAGGTCCGCGGCAGTGAACCCGTCATGCGCGGTAACAAAGTTGATTGATGCGAGTGGCCCCCTAATGAGTGGAGGATCTGAGTGTCCAAATAGATCCACTGAGCCCGACAAGCGTGTCGCAAGTTCGCGAATTCCAG
>DFNY01000064.1:4924-17487 GCA_002376595.1 Jonesiaceae bacterium UBA3555
GCCAATAGCGCATTGAATCTAGCGCTAGTTGGACCACCTTTGGGCGGCGGAAGTCCAGTGAGTTTCCGCACCCGGTGACATCTGCATACTGTGCAGGGGTCGCTCCGTCATGCAGGTAGTAACTGGTGTTATCCAGGCCTTTGAGGTTCAAGTGCGGGCCTCCCACACCGCCCTCAGCAGAGTGGTTGTACACAACATCTAAGATCACTTCAATGCCGTGTTCATGGAGTGTGGAAACCATCTGACGTACTTCTTCAACGACGCTTTGCCCACCTCGTGCTTGGGCGCTCGCGGTGGCATAGGCCTCATGTGGGGCAAAGAAACCGAAAGTGTTGTATCCCCAATAGTTGGTTAGTTGCTTCTCAAACAGGTGTGGTTCACTCACAAAAGAGTGGATAGGGAGCAACTCGAGGGTAGTCACACCCAAGGACTTTAAGTGTTCAATCACTACCGGGTGTGCAACACCCGCGTAGGTGCCACGAAGTTCCTCGGGGACGTCAGGGTGTGTGAAGGTCAGACCCTTCACGTGTGCTTCGTAAATGACAGTATTGCGCCCNNGTCATCGTCGGGAAGCAAATGGCCATAGACCGCGCTCTGGTAGCTCAGTTCGCCAGTAATAGCGCGCGCGTAGGGGTCTGACAATAGTTTGGCCGGGTTGTGTCGTAGTCCCACAGAGGGGTTCCACTCCCCGTGAACGCGAAAACCGTACCGTTGCCCTGCTGTGATGTCGGGCACAAAGTCATGCCACACGCCAAGGGTGTTCTGCCGAAGAGTAAAGCGACGTTCTGTCCATCGTGCAGGCTGGGCGGAAGACTGTTCGTGTGTGTCCGCGACGTTATCGGAAACCGCGTCATCTGGCGCGATTTGGTCGATCAGGCACAGTTCAACGCAGGTCGCGTGGGCAGCAAACACTGCAACTGTGGCTCCCCCCTCGATGAGGTGAACACCAAGCGGTGGGACGGAGTGCGAACTACGGGCTGGAGGGACAAACGTCATGTATCTATTGTGGCAGTAATTTCCATGCGGCAAGTGTTGGCCCCGCTAAGTAACACACGGTAAAGGGGATGTAGGCTTTGGTTGGATAGTTTTGGCGAACGAAAGAGTTGCTACTGATGAGAATCGTGGTCCCGGTCAAGCATGTGCCTGATATTCATTCGGACCGTAAGTTCACCGAGCAAGGTCGCGTGGCCCGCGGAGCCGAATACGGCACCCTCAATGAACTTGACGAAAACGCAATAGAAACCGCACTGCGGTTAGCGGAAGCGGACGGCCCAGACCTACGTGCCGCGCACGAGGTAATTGTTCTGACAGTCGGCCCAGCCGAAGCTGACGGAGCTGTGCGCAAGGCCTACCAACTGGGCGTAGACACAGGCATTCGAGTAACAGACCCGGCGATCGGTGGGTCGGACGTGTTTGGCACTGCGCACGCCCTGGCAAGCGCAATCACCAAGATCGAACAAGACGGTCCAGTTGACTTGATCATCACTGGTATGGCCGCGCTCGACGGGCTCGGATCTGTTATCCCGTCCTTGCTCGCTGCAGAACTGGAACTACCGCAGCTCACGCTCGCAACAAAGTACGAGATTTCGGACGGCGTAGCCCAAATTACCCGCGAACTCGATGGTGTTACAGAGGTTCTCACTGCGTCACTGCCAGCAGTGATGTCAGTGACAGACCACGTCAACACCCCGCGTTACCCAAACTTCAAACTCATCATGGAAGCTCGCACCAAAGAGATCGTCCAGTGGACACTGGAAGACCTCGGCATTGACGCGGCAACCGTTGGCGATGCCGGAGCACGCACCAAAGTCACCAAGAGCGCCCCGCGTCCTCCACGTGAACTTGTAGAGCTGCACAAAGACACCGGCAATGGCGGACGCGCCTTGGCTGAGTACCTCATCAACAACGACCTAGTCTGAGGGGAATCATGACTGACCGTAACGTTCTAGTGTNNCCACAGACCGCACTTCGTTCAGCTGCCAAAGAACTGCTCACACTGGCTCGTAGCATTGGTGAACCGGTAGCCGTAGCGCTCGACGTTCCCAGCGACGAAACACTTGAGCAACTCAAAGAGTATGGCGTTGCCCGGGTAGTGCATGTGTCCGTAGAAGGCGATGCCTCCCGCTTCCTAGCCCCCGTTGCAGGTGAAGCCCTTGCGCTCGCGGTTGAACACACCGATGCTCGAGCAGTACTTGCTTCACCAACCTTTGAGAACAAAGAAATCTGTGCCCGACTCGCCTTCGCAATTGGTGCTGGTCTCGTAGTAGACACGGTGACAGTTGGGCTCGAAGGTGACGACTTCATTGGGTACAAACGAGTATTCGCGGGCTCATGGGACATCGACTGTAAGATTGTTACGCCGGTAGCGGTGGCAACGATCCGTGCAAATGCGGTGACCCCAACTCCCGCAGACGTGCCGGCCCCGGCCATCGAACTCGATGACCTCTCCTTTGAGCCATCAGCGTTGGCAGCCAGCGCTGTGCTTGTTTCACGTGAAGTCCACCCACCGATCGCCGGTGGACACGGCCGACCAAAACTCGCTGAAGCACCATACGTGGTAGCAGGAGGTCGCGGCACAAACGGTGACTTCACCGAAGTCGAAGCACTCGCAGATGTCTTGGGTGGCGCTATTGGTGCAACCCGCGATGCAGTTGATNNGGAATCTCAGGTGCACCGCACCACCGTGGTGGCATGCAAGCATCCGGCGTTATCGTTGCCGTCAACAGCGATCCTGATGCGCCAATCTTTGAAATCGCAGATTTTGGAGTTGTTGGAGAACTGAGCGAAGTTCTCCCGCAAGCGACTGAGATTCTGCGTGAGTACAAGCAGAGCAAGTAACTACTTCACCAAGAAGGGGTGGGCGCCAGTTGGTGTCCACCCCTTCTTTTGTACCTAGTCCTGTGGCCCCAGCAAGGCTTGGGCCCACGCGCCATGCACGGACTCATCATCTGAGGGATGGAACAGGCCAGCTAAAACGTCACGATACAAGCGTGAGAGCTCTGACCTGTTGAAATACGATGATCCACCCGAAACTCGAACGGCTTTCTCCACCACGCTCAAGGCAGTTTCAGTGGCTTTGGACTTCACGTTCGAGAGTTGTGGGAACCACAGGTCGCCACGATCCACGCCCGCGTCTACGTCAAGCGCAGCCATGCGCATCAGCGGAAACACGGTATCGAGTTCCATTGCAGCATCAGCGATTCGCCAGCGGATCGCTGGGTCTTGAGCGTAGGGCTTGCCCGTAGCTTTGGACATTCGCTTGTGTACGGTTTCTACTGCTACGTCTAGAGCCCGGCGTGCAATTCCGGTATAGACGGCTGCTAGCAGAACCTCAAAGTGGGCAAAGATCCCAAAGATGAATGGATCGCTGCTTGCGCCCGACGGCAGTTTTCGAACTATCCGATCTGGGCGGGCAACTGCTCCGTCGAGCACTGTTGTGCACGACTGCGAAGCACGCATTCCCAAAGTGTCCCAGTCATCCTTGATTGTGATCCCTGGGGTTGAGCGTTCAAGGAATCCCCACACATTCAGTGTTTCGCCATTCTGTGCACAGTGGGCACCAAAGGTTCCCAATCGGGTCCATCCGGGGGAGTTCGACGTAAAGATTTTGGTTCCGGTGAAGGCGTAACCTCCATCATCACAGGGTGTGGCAACGGAGTTGGAACCGAACATGACGAGGTCGTTTCCGGCCTCGGACACTCCGAAAGCAAATACTTCGTCTGCCACTGCCTCCTCGAATACGAAGTTCATGGAGTTATCTCCACTGCTGTAGACGCTTCGGGCAACGCCGATCCACACCTGGTGCATGTTGATCGCAAGTGCGGTGGCCGGAGCGGCACCTGCAAGAGCCATCTGCTCGTACACCATTTCATCGAGGGAGAGACCAAAACCGCCGAATTCTTTTGGTACGAACGCCCGCAAATATCCCGCTTCCTTCAAATCTTGCAGATCCTGCGTGAAGTAGGCGTTGTCTTTGTCTAGGGTTGCTGCACGCTGGCGAATAGTGTCCAACAGTTGTTCGGTAAGGAACATGTTCTTCTCTCATGAATAGTGCTGCTGTGAGTCGGGGCTGGTTGATCGTCATTTTCTCAACCAAGTGAACTTGACGTGTCGAAAGGTGTGGTTCGAGTTCGAGTGTGGGGTTTGTCTGGTCACAGTTCGCTCGGAGAACGTAGGCGCCCACGTAAACTAAAGTACTGTGAATACCCCTCGCTCTGCCTACTTTGATCATGCCGCAACAACTTCGATGTTTGATGCGGCAATTCAAACGTATGCGCGCAACATGGCTCACGTGGGTAACGCGTCGTCGTTGCATAGTGCGGGCCGGGCCGCGCGGCGAGTGGTTGAAGAATCTCGGGAGCTAATTGCTCAGGCCTTTGGAGCTCGGCCGTCAGAACTTGTTTTCACGGGTGGCGGTACTGAATCGAACAACTTGGCCATCAAGGGCTTGTATTGGTCGCGAAACGCGGACCATACTCGTCCGGTTCTTTTGATCTCTTCTATTGAGCATCACGCAATTCTGGATCCTGCCGAATGGCNNGCTTCCCACCATGGCGCACAAATCGTATTCATTCCTGTGAATGAGTATGGGCTAGTGGACGTTGAGTTTGTTCGCAAGTATCTTTCTGAGAACGCAGATCGGGTCGCGCTCATGTCAGTAATGTGGGCGAACAACGAGGTTGGCACTATCCAACCGATAGCTGAGCTTGCGGCTCTCGCCGCCGAGTATTGCGTTCCTATGCATAGCGATGCCGTACAGGCTGCGGGGCAGGTGGATATCGATTTTGAGGCAGTGGGACTGGCTGCAATGACCATCACCGCTCACAAGATCGGCGGTCCTGTTGGAGTTGGCGGGTTGTTCGTGCGCAGGGATGTTGCCCCTGTTCCTGTGATTCATGGTGGCGGTCAGGAACGTTCGGTTCGTTCAGGGACTCTTGACGTTGCGGGGATATCTTCCTTTGCCAAGGCCGTCGAAGTCACCATGGAGAGCCGAATCCAGGAATGTGAGCGCTTGGCTGCCATGCGCGATGATCTCATTGAACGTATTTCCGAGGCTATTCCAACTGCACGTCTGCGTGGCGTTGATCCACGCACAGACGATCCGGGTCTGAGGCTGGTCAATAACGTTCACTTCACGTTTGACAACTGTGAAGGTGATTCGCTGATCTGCTTGCTGGATTCGCAGGGTGTTCAGGCTTCCACTGGTTCTGCGTGCCAGGCCGGAGTGCCACAGCCCTCTCACGTGTTGCTTGCAATGGGTGTTGGGGAATCTGAGGCTCGAGGTGCGCTTCGTTTTTCCTTGGGGAACACTTCGAGTGCCCAAGATGTTGACTTGTTGTTGGCTGTTTTGCCGCGCTCAGTTGAGCGCGCAACGGCGGCAGGCTTGGCGTCTGCCAAAGTGAGTAACTAAGTACATTCATTTCCACGTGGGTTACGTGGAATAGGAGGATTTTCATGCGGGTTTTGGCCGCAATGTCAGGTGGCGTTGATTCTGCAGTTGCTGCGGCGTTAGCGGTTGAAGCTGGCCACGAGGTGGTTGGCGTTCACATGGCGCTTTCGCGTAACCGTAACCAGTTCCGTACTGGGTCGCGCGGTTGTTGCTCCATTGAGGATGCGAGTGATGCTCGCCGCGCTGCTGACATTCTTGGAATTCCTTACTACGTGTGGGATCTTTCTGAGAAGTTTGAAGACACCGTTGTGGCCGACTTCGTAGCTGAGTACGAGGCTGGGCGCACTCCGAACCCTTGTGTGCGCTGTAATGAGCACATCAAGTTTGAGGCGTTGTTGGATAAGGCACGCGCTTTGGGCTTTGACGCGGTGGCTACCGGGCACTATGCGCAGGTTACGGACCGCGAGGTAGTTAACGCGCAGGGTGAGACTTCAACGCTGCGTGAACTTCACCGTTCGCCTAATGACGCAAAAGACCAAAGCTATGTTTTGGCGGTTATGGGTCCGCAGCGTTTGGCTCATGCAATCTTCCCGTTGGGTGGGTACGCCACTAAGGATGAGGTGCGCGCGGAGGCTGAGCGTCGTGGTCTTGGTGTGTCTAACAAGCCAGATTCTTATGACATTTGCTTTGTTGCCGATGGTGATACTAAGGGGTTCTTGCAGAATCGTTTGGGCGCGCGTCCGGGACAGATTCAGGATGTTGACGGCAATGTGGTGGGCGAACACGATGGTGCGTATGCCTACACCGTTGGTCAGCGTAAGGGATTGGCACTGGGCAATCCTGCAAAGGATGGCAAGCCGCGGTACGTAGTAGAGACTAATCCCCGTAACAACGTGGTTGTTGTAGGTCCAGCTGAGTTATTGACGGTCAACCGCATTGTGGGGGACAAGGCTGTCTGGTTTGCCGACGACGTGCTCGAGTCAGCAGGTCAGGGTGCGTTGGGTAGTGACTGGTTTGAAATCGAAGCTCAGGTTCGTGCACATGGCACGCCAGTGAAGGGGCGCGCTCGTGCGTTGCCTTTGTCCAAGGCATCCGAGGTTGTGGGGGAGAACCGCCAGGAGCTCGCCCAGGACTGCACTCGAGCTGAGGGCATGTCGGTGGACCTCGATGACCGCGCTCTTATGGAAGTTGAGTTGTCTGGTTCGTTGTGTGGCGTTGCCGCTGGTCAGTCTTTGGTGATTTACGCCGGCACTCGTGTGCTTGGTCAGGCAACGGTTGTTGCTTCGGACCGTAAGGCAACGTTGGCTTTGGCTCCGGCCCGAGTCTGATTTCACTGGAGTGTAGTTTCGCGGGAGTCTAGTTTCACCGGACTCTATTTCACCTGATTTTAGTTTCACTGTGGCTTGATGGCCAACTGCTCTTCGCCGGCAAATGCCCGGCAAGATTGTCAGTGCAATATGCGTGGTAGGAGTGAAGTGACGCGGGTAATTAGTCCTCGTGTGTGGCCAGGTGATGACCAGTTAATGGCTCAGTTGGAGGTGTTCGAGGATTCCATGCAGTCTCCGTTTGGAGTTGCAACATCCGCGTCATTTGTTGAGCTTCCCGGACGAGGCATTCTCGCTGGCCGCTTAGCACGCAGTTTGTCGTGTCTGGAGGAGTTCTCCTATGAGTTGGGGCCGCATGGCTTCAAACTCGCTGATCATGAGGGTATCGATCAGCGCCGAACTGCTGCGACAATGCAGGCTGATCTTGAAGCACTCGCGATTGCTGGAGCCGGGTATGACGGCCCGCTTGAAGTGACTGTGTACGGGCCTTGGACGTTGTCTACGGTGACGTATTTGGTGCGTGGCGATCGTGCGCTCACTGATCGGGGTGCAGTTCGCGATATCGCGCAATCACTGGCTGCTGGTGTGCCTCGCATGATTGCGACGTTGCAGCAATTGATGCCGCTAGCTCAAATCTCTGTTGATTTTGATGAGCACTTGGTTGGTCAGATCAACGCGGGTGTGTTGCCTACGTTCTCTGGGTATTCGCGGATCCCTGCTGTGACTGGTCCAGATATTGTGGAGCTTCTGCAACCCTTGTTTTCCGCCATGTCATCCGCAAATGTGAACGTGTCTATGTCGATTGGCGATTCGTTCGCGGGTATCGCTCCTGCAGTTTTGAGCCAGGCGCAACGTGTGCGGATGGATTTTGGGTCTAATCCTGTGTGGAATGAGCGCGGGTGGGAACTTATTGCTCGGGCCGTGGAACGTGGAACTGACTTTTCGTTGGCTGTCCCTGCACCCCATATTTCTCAGTGCGCTGGTCCCGATGTGCATGGTCTGGCTGATGTGTTGCTGATTCCTTGGCAACGCATTGGTTTGGAACTGCGCCATCTGGAGCGCACTGCTATTACGTTGAGTGATTCTGCTGCGCTATCAGCGTCTGCGGTGCCTTCTTACAACGTTCGTGGATCGGTTGCTTCGTTGAAGAAGGCAGCCGAGCTTATTGCTGAAAGGGCTGCGCAGTAGCGCACTAATGTCAAAGATCTTTGTTGATACCACCCCTTTGAAAGAGTCTGCCGATTTTCACCGTTTGTGGTGGGGATTAGGTGTCTCGAATTTTGGTGCACAACTCACTGTTGTGGCTGTTGGCTTGGAAGTGTATGAACTGACTAAGTCCACTTTTTCGGTGGGTCTTCTTGGTTTGGCTGCGCTTATTCCGCTCGTGATTCTTGGGCTTTACGGCGGTGCCTTGGTTGATGCATATGACCGCCGAAACGTGTCTCTGAGCGCTTCGACTGCTTTGTGGGTTATCACCGTTGCGCTAGCCGTCCAGGCATGGGTTGGCTTGAACAACGTATACGTTCTGTATGCCCTGGTGGCTTTGCAATCAGCGGCATTCGCAGTGAATAACCCTGCACGTCAGGCAATCTTGCCGCGGTTGGTGCGGCCCGAGCTGATGCCAGCGGCGAACTCGCTTATGACTATCACGTGGAATGTGGCTCTCACTGGTGGTCCGCTTGCAGCGGCCCTTCTGGTGGACCATTTCGGGTATGGCCTGACTTATTCGATTGATGCTGTCTTGTTTACTGCCGCGTTGTACGCCATTTTCAAATTGCCGACGATGCAGCCGACTTCTCAGGGTCCAGTTGCGCAGGATGGTGAACCAGTTGCGTCGTCTAATCGTCGCAAGGTGGGCATCGGTGCGGTCTTTGATGGATTTAGGTATCTGGCAACTCAGCCGGATGTCAGAATGACATTTCTTGTGGATCTAGCCGCGATGGTGTTTTCCACGCCAAGAGTGCTGTTCCCGGCTATCGGTGTTGTGGTGCTTGGTGGTGAAGCAACGACCGTTGGCATCTTGACGGCGGCGTTTGCGATTGGCGCCATTTTGGCTGGTTTGTTCTCTGGTGCTCTGACCCGCGTTACTAAACAAGGGCTGGTCATCGTCGTGGCGATCACTGTGTGGGGCTTGGCGATTGTTGCCTTTGGCGTGGTGATTCTTGCCGCTGGAGAAGGCACGCCTGATCACACGCTGTGGGGTCACCTGTGGCTTGCTGCGTTTGCTTTGGCTGTTGCCGGAGCTTCGGACGCGGTGAGCGCAGTGTTCCGTCAAACGATTCTTCAGACAGCAACTCCTGATCACATGCGCGGGCGCTTGCAAGGTGTCTTCATTGTGGTGGTGGCCGGCGGCCCACGNNCTGTGGTTGGGCGCCCAAGCTACTTGGTGGAACGAGGGAACTGCCGCAGTTGTTGGAGGTATCACCTGCATTGTGGTGCTGTGGCTGTTAATGAAGTGGCGGCCGAACTTCTTGCGTTACGACTCGTCGAAAGTCTTGGTGCACGAGCACTAGACGCAAAACGGGGTGTGAGCCCTTTTAGGTCTCACCCCCCGTTTCAATTTGGAACGAAACTAGGCTGCTGGTTCTTCTTCGAGAGCCATCGGCAAGATGATCTCTTTGAAAAGTGGAGCGGCTTTCACCTCAAGTGATTGCCGTGGAGTAAACCATGACACTTGTTCAATTTCATTTCCAGCCAAGACTTTGCGAGCCTCACCAGGTCGAAGTCTGATGCGAAGGCACTGCGCTTCGATCGACATTCCAGGTTCGTTGGCCGCTGGCGCTGTATAGACTCCGATGGTTTTGAATCGATCGGTGTCTAGGTCTAGGCCAGTTTCTTCGAGTACTTCACGGTGAGCTGTGGTGAGTGTGTCTTCANNTGTGTTCCGCGCTTGCGAACAAGCAAAATATTGTCATCGTGGTCTTGGACCAAAACGGCAACAACCCGAATAAGGTTCTCGTCGGTTGTTGAGTTAGGCATGTGCATTGCTGAGGTTCTCCCATAGGAATTCATAGGACAGGGTGGCAACGTATGCTGCCTGCGAGTTGTTGGAAGAACCCGCGTGGCCACCCTCAACATTTTCGTAGTAGGTAACGTCCTTACCTGCCGCAATCATTCTTGCTGCAAGCTTTCGCGCGTGCCCTGGGTGAACACGATCGTCTTTAGTCGATGTGTAGAACATGACTGGGGGATACGAACGCGTTTCATCAAAGAGGTGATACGGCGAGAACGTCTTGATGTACTCCCATTGTTCGGGAACATCTGGATCACCATATTCTGCCATCCAGGATGCCCCTGCAAGCAAATGTGAGTACCGCTTCATATCCAACAAAGGCACACCAATGATCACTGCACCAAAGAGCTCGGGGTACTGGGTAATCATGTTTCCGGTGAGCAGGCCGCCATTTGAGCGTCCCTCAACNNTCGCTCAATGAGATCCTTGGCCACGGAAGAGAAGTCTTCGTACGCTTTGTGTCGCTGCTCTTTGAGTGCTGCTTGGTGCCAGCGCGGACCGTATTCACCGCCGCCGCGAATGTTCGCAACTACGTATACACCTCCGCGTTCCAGCCAGCCTCGCCCCAATGCACCTGAGTAAGAAGGTGTAAGCGAGATTTCGAATCCGCCGTATCCCCAAAGCAAGGTGGGGGAAGTGCCGTCGAACTTCAGGTCCTTTCTGCGCACCACAAAGTAANNATCAGAAACGAATTCAGCAGAGTCAAAGAATTCAGGCATTGACTTGATCGGGGTCAGTTCAACCTTCAGCCCTTTGCTCACAGAGGCAACAACATTGTTGAGATCTACGCGCAAAAGCGAAGTGGGTGTCAAGTAATCGGACGTAACTACCCACACATCATCATTATTTAGCCAGTCGACCGCGCTCACCGAGGTGGTGCCGAGTGCCGGAAGACCCCCGAATGGTATGGAATCCCAATCGCTATAGCCTTGTGCAGGCTGCTCAAGAATGGTTAGAAGATTCTTTACGTCTTGCATGACGTTTAGGACNNAGGACTAGGTAGTTTTGCGTCCACGCAATGCCAGCCAAGGAAGTGGTTAGCGTAGGGACAAACAGCTCAACAAAGTTCCGGCCACCATCAAGGAACTCTTCAAAATTTGTAACCAGAAGCGAACCTGCGGTGAAGGTTCGACCATCTGGAGCCCAATCCTCACGCAGTTCCACGTACATGAGGTCCTTGCGAACGGTTGACTGCGCTGAACGTGGGACCTCGATCAAGGTGAGGGAATCGTCGTCGTTGAGTACAAAAGTTTCTTCGTTATAGAAGGCAATTGACCTAGATACAAAGTTTCGCTCAAACCCAGGCGTGAAGGTGTGGTGCGCCGAAATGTACATGTCATCCGCTGTGCCGCTGTAAACGGTTACTGCCTCGTCCAGAGGCTGCCCGCGCTTAAGACGCTTTGCGATCCTTGGATAGCCAGAATCTGTGAGCGTTGAGCTTCCCTCGGCGTCGGTTCCAAAATCTGTAAACACGAAGACTTCGTCGCAAGAAATCCACGTCATGTCGCCTTTGGACTCCGCGCGGAAGAAGCCGTTCTTCTCCGCAGTGACAAAAGATCGAGTTTCCATATCAAACTCGCGGGTCTCGTCGGCGTCTGTGCCACCGCGCGAGAGACTGATTAGCGCTTTGTCAAATGTTGGGCGCAACAACGAAGCACCATGGAATACCCACTGTTCGCCTTCAGTAAGGCTCAACTGATCCACATCTAGAAGTACGTCCCACTGAGGGGTCGCAGACTCATATGACTCCCGCGTAGTTCTCCGCCAAAGACCACGAGGGTTACTGGTGTCGCGCCAGAAGTTGTAGAGATACTCTCCAGCTTGGGAAACCATTGCGATTTTGTCATCCGAATCCAGCACCTCAAGAATGTTCTCTTGAGTAGCAGCAAAGGTATCCCTTGCACCAAAGCGCTCTTGAGTCGCCGCATTTTGTTGCGCAACCCAAGCCAATGCAGAGTCACCCTCGACTTCTTCAAGCCATAAGTGAGGATCGTGCAGATTTCCATCGTGTGCTGTTGTCATAGTTATCAACCCTAGTTGAGATTGACCTCAGTGAAGAACAAATTCGGGCGCTGCCACGGGCGCGCCCGCTAGCGGATGTCAGATGCACAGTAGAAAATAAGGCTTGTGAGCATTGAGCCAGATTCCCCAGACCTCTTTGACGCCAACGCACAGGAACCACTTGCGAGCCCCGCAGTAGAACCTGACGTTACGGCGCAAGCCAGCCCACTCGTCGAAAAGTGGACCCAGCTCGCGCAGGCCATCAAGCAGTACCAATTTGAGTACTACATTTCAGGAGAATCCTCGATACCGGACTCCGACTTTGACGCCCTGTTGGCAGAGTTGACGCAGTTGGAAACTGCCTTGGGCTACGTGCCGGAAGGTTCACCAAGTACACAGGTGGGTGGCGGCTTCACTACGGAGTTTGAAGCTGTTGCACACGTGGCCCGGATGCTCTCACTGGATAACGCTTTCAGTTTCGAAGAAGTTGAGGCTTGGGCCCAGCGTGTTCACGATGAACTTGGTTCGCAAGAAATTGGGTATCTGTGCGAAGTGAAAATCGATGGTCTAGCCATCTCGCTGGTCTATGAGGACGGCGTTCTTGCGCGGGCCGTAACTCGTGGAGATGGCACCACAGGTGAAGACGTCACTCTGAACGTGAGAACTATCAAGACAATCCCTGCTCGGCTCGAAGGCAATCCGCAGACCCACCCGCGTTTGGTTGAGATCCGGGGCGAAGTGTTCATGGGCGTCAATGACTTTGAGTCGCTCAATGCGGCTCAGTTGGCTAGCGGTGGAAAAACTTTCGCGAATCCGCGAAACGCAGCCGCTGGCT
>DFNY01000064.1:17571-17960 GCA_002376595.1 Jonesiaceae bacterium UBA3555
TGGTCTCGCTGCCGTGAAAAGCAAGATCGAATATTTTGGCGAGCACCGACACTCCATTGAGCACGAACTCGATGGATTCGTAATCAAGGTCGATGAACTGGCAGCTCAAAACAGGTTAGGAACGACGTCGCGTGCACCTCGTTGGGCCATAGCGTTCAAGTACCCTCCAGAGGAAGTAACTACCAAACTCCTAGATATCTTGGTAAACGTGGGACGCACTGGCCGCGTAACCCCATTCGGCCAAATGGAACCGGTGCTCGTTGCCGGCTCCACAGTATCGATGGCAACGCTGCATAACTTCCATGAAGTTGTGCGTAAGGATGTACGCCCAGGCGACACCGTCATCGTGCGTAAAGCTGGAGACGTCATTCCCGAAATCCTGGGCTCGG
>DFNY01000070.1 GCA_002376595.1 Jonesiaceae bacterium UBA3555
CTGGAATACCAACTGCCGCACGCAACTCTTCAACTGCCTTAGCGTAGGACTCCACACCCTCTTGTGGGGTAGAAGCAGGCAACCCGAGGTGCTTCGCAATTTCTTGGAAACGCTCAGGAGCTACGTAGTGCTCGTATNNGTTGCCGAAAGCCATACCCGAGATGGTGGATGCATTGTGCATCTTCTCGCGGGCCTTGACCACCAGAGGATCGTTTGAACCAGGGCCACCCTTTACGGAGGTCACAATGTTCTCGAAGATCAACTTGATAGCGTGCAAGCACAGGCCGTCAGTGTAGTCGTTCGCGTACACCGAAACGAATGCTTCGGTAGCGTGAGTCAGGGCGTCAAACCCGGATTCAGCAACCAAGAAGTCCGGCATCATTGCGGTCAACGCTGGGTCAACGATAGCTACCGTTGGGGTCAGAGCGTAGTCGGCAAGTGGGTACTTCTTGCCAGCAACTGGGTCAGAGATAACCGCGAATGGGGTCATTTCCGAACCGGTACCGGACGTGGTTGGGATGCAGACGAGCGAAGCGAGCTTGCCCAAGTCAGGGAACTTGAAGGCACGCTTACGAACATCGAAGAACTTTTCCTTCATGTCCGAGAACTCGATCTCTGGGTGCTCGTACAGCAGCCACATTACCTTGGCAGCGTCCATAGGTGAGCCACCACCGAGGGCGATGATCGTGTCAGGGTTGAACTCACGCATGAGTTCGGCGCCCTTCTTCACAAAGTCAACGGTTGGCTCTGGCATGACGTCATCGATGATTTGCAATGCGATGCGGTTGCCTGGGCGGCGGTTGAGGACATCCAAGATCTTGTCAACGAAGCCGAGCTTNNCGATGCCGCGCATGTCAGCCAGGTAGCGAATCGCGTTAGGCTCGAAGTAGGTCTTTGCAGGAACCTTGAACCACTGGAGGTTGTTGTTGCGACGACCAATACGCTTGATGTTCACTAGGTTGACCGCCGAAACGTTGTTGGATACCGAGTTGTGTCCGTAGGAGCCACAGCCCAACGTGAGCGATGGGATGAAGGCGTTGTAGATGTCACCGATACCACCCAATGAGGATGGTGCGTTGGTGATGATACGAACAGCCTTGACGCGGGAACCGAACTCTTCGATGATTTCCTTGTTTTCGGAGTGGATCGAGCCGGAGTGGCCCAAACCATCGAATTCAACCATCTGTTCGGAGAGCTTGATACCTTGCTCTGCGTCTGCTGCGCGCAGTACGGCGAGTACTGGGCAGAGCTTCTCACGGGTGAGTGGCTCGTTGACGCCAACCGACGATACCTCTGCGAGGATGATGTTGGTGTCTTCTGGGACGGTGAATCCGGCTTGCTCGGCAATCCAGACTGCGCTTTGACCGACCACTGCTGCGTTGAGTTTTGCTTCTGCACAGTTGGAGCTCGTTGCGTTCACGCCGAAGATGAATTCTTCAAGCATGGTCTTCTCTTCTGGCGTTGCCAGGTAAGCGTGCAGGTGCTTGATCTCTTCGAGTGCTGCTTCGTAGATAGGCTCTTCAATGATGACGGCCTGTTCTGAAGCACAGATCATGCCGTTGTCGAATGCCTTGGAGAGCACTACGTCGTTGACAGCTCGCTTGAGCTTCGCGGACTTCTCAATGAACGCTGGAACGTTTCCGGCACCGACTCCGAGAGCTGGCTTTCCGCACGAGTATGCTGCGCGGACCATGCCGTTACCACCGGTTGCAAGGATCAGAGCAACACCTGGGTGGTTCATCAGGGTGTTGGTTGCTTCCAGTGATGGGGGTTCTACCCACTGCACACAGTTTTCTGGGGCGCCTGCTGCGATTGCTGCATCGTAGACGGCCTTTGCGGCTGCAACCGAGCTCTTTTGGGCGCTTGGGTGGAAACCGAAGATGATTGGGTTACGAGTCTTGATGGCGATGAGCGCCTTGAAGATCGTGGTTGAGGTTGGGTTGGTAACTGGGGTTACACCACAGATGACACCAACTGGTTCGGCAATTTCGGTGATGCCGGTGATGTCGTCGCGGTTGATGATGCCAACCGTCTTGCNNACTTCGAATACTCCACGTCCAGTTTCAGCTACAGCCTGTACGGCGAGTTCGCCGTGGACGGAGAGTGCTGCAACGGATGCTTTTTTGACAATGTAGTCGATCGTTTCTTGATCGAATGCGAGGTACTCGCGCAGTGCTTCCTGGCCCTTCGCTACGAGTTCATCGATCTCGTTGAAGACTTCAGATGCCTGGTTTACTTCTGCGGCAGACATGGGTGCCTCTCTAGCGTTTCTAGATATCTTTTCTGGGAACAAGTTCAGTATATGTGGGACATCCCACGATTTTCTGTGTCAAACGTCCCATGAATTGCTCAGGTTAACAAATGCTCCGACCTGCGGTTTTAATGGCCGAGTTGGTCAATAATGCGATATCAGGCAGCAAATTCTGTGACCAAGTGCCCACCGATCGCAGGGCTTGGCAGCGGACTCGTGTGGCCGCCTACTGGACAAATTCGCAAGGCTTTGATCCGTTATGGATAAAATGGAAACGTGGTTCACACTAGTGGACCTCTTGTGCTCCGGGGTCGGTGAAATTCCGAACCGGCGGTTATAGTCCGCGACCCGAGTTCGCTATCACAGTGATCGCGGTTGAGCTGGTGAAATTCCAGCACCGACAGTCAAAGTCTGGATGGGAGAAGCACAGGGCATTGTCGNNGCTTTCGTACTAGGCCTATTGGCATGTGCCCATCCTCCCCGAAAGTACATTTCGATTCGGAAGGAGGACTTTTACATGAGCATCATTGAATGGCTCTATTCAGCGCAGTTACACATTGGCGATCAAGCAATCCTGTGGCGCGAACTCATTGGAAATCTGTTCGGACTGGCCTCAGCGCTCGGCGGTATGCGCCGTAAAGTTTGGGCCTGGCCAGTAGGCATAGTCGGCAACGTATTGCTGTTCACCGTATTCATGGGCTCTCTACTGCACGGCGCTGACCACACCGCAATGCTTGGACAAGCCGGACGCCAAATCATGTTCATTTGCGTTTCAATCTACGGGTGGCGCCAATGGAAGAAGTCAAAAGAAACCGGTGACACGCAACAAGCGATCTCACCTACTTGGGCATCCAACTCTGCCCGCCTGGGGCTGATTGCGGCAATGGTTATTGGAACCGTTGCCCTGACCCCACTGTTTAGGGCTTTGGGTTCCTATGAACCGGTATGGGCCGATGCGTGGATCTTCATGGGATCGCTTCTAGCAACCTACGGCATGGCAAAGGGATGGGTTGAGTTCTGGCTCATCTGGGTAGCAGTGGATCTGGTAGGAGTGCCTTTGCTGTTCTCAGCGGGATACTACGCAACCGGCCTCATGTACGTGTTCTATGGCGTATTTACTCTCACTGGATTCTTTGTCTGGTGGAAAGTCCAACGCCAACAGCGGGCCGCACTCAATGCACCCGTGAGTGAACCTGCACTGTGACGGTTCAACTCATGTAGCGCTTTGCTTCATGTAGCGCCTTGCTTGATGCAATCTGCGAACGCCCTAGCTCCTTTATGGAGTTGGGGCGTTTGCTATTAACTCCTTGCACAGATCAATGAGTTCCTGTGTGCTGGTGTGGCCAGTAGGGAGATTTACGTACTTGCGGGTGAAGGCTTCCAACTCACCATCTGCCAACGAAACTGAATCCAGTTGTTCAACCATTTGGGAAAGGGTCCGGGTGATGGTACCTGGGATCTCCGCCGCAAAATCAATGTAGAAGTCGCGTTCTTTGACGTATTGCTCAAAGTTTGGAGCGAAGATAGTTACCGGAATCCCGGCAACTCCGGCTTCGAAGATGATTGATGAGTAATCGGTTACCACGTAGTTGGCAACCGAAAGAAACTCAAAGGTTGAGTGAGCGCGATACCTTTGAGCCTCGGCGTCGTCCTGTGCCACGGCCACAGGGTGCGGCTTAGCAATCAGATGGTAGCCAGCGCGCGAGAGTGTTTCAGACAATTGCGCCGACACGAACTGTGTGCCCTTCTGAAACGTCGGTGCGAACAGAACGTTTTTTGAGCCGGACAATTCGGGATATTCGGCGATCAGACGAGCCTTAGTTGTTGCCATATAGTCGGCATCACGCAGCACGTCTGTACGGGGCAAGCTGATTACCCGCATGGTACTCAGCGGAACATCGAAGGCTTGTGCGAAAGACGGCGCAGACGCCAACGAGCTGGTAAGCACGGCGTCGTAGTTCGCGTGCATGTGCATGGTACGAGCTATTCCGCTCGACGCACCTTCGCCAACATCCAAAATTGAGTAGCCGAACTTTTTCAGGTTTCCAAGCGCATGCCACATCTGGATAACACGCAAAGATTCCTTATGCTTCAGCACCGAGACAGGTATGCAATAGGTGTCGAGTACAACGAGACGTGAACGCGAGATGTGCACCATTTGCGTGACCACATGCCACACGTATCCAAGCTTTTTACGCGTGGAACTGTGGAACTCGTAGCACAGTGCATCAATTTTCCAGTCCGGGAACTGCCTGCGCAGTTCCTCCATGAGGACCTCAAAGTCCAGTGAAGGAGAGTCTTGCTGGCGAGAGATCAGCGTGATNNTCTTAAGGCAGTGCGAATCGCCTTAGCTGCTGCAAGTTTGAGGCGTTGTTTCATGAGCCTTTGACCGTGGAGGTGGAACTTGAATCTAGGGTGTAGGGGGCGATAAGTTCATCAATTACTCGCGCAGTTGATGCGCCGTCGCAGGCTCCGCAAAAGAACTCCACAAATTCATCGTAGGAGGCAGATCGTGGGGCATCCGCGGTAACGTGTTGCGCTAGTTCTTCCCAGGTTCTTGCCACCGNNCAAAGGTGTAGCGATCGTAGGGGTAGTAGAAATCGCGTGCGGCGACGTATTCCTCTAGGTCAGGGCAGAAGAACACGGTTGGTCGGCCGAGTAAAGCGAAGTCGAAAATGATGGAGGAGTAGTCAGTGACCAGAAGGTCGGTGGCCATGNGTAGACGGTTTGTGTCCCTGATGCTCCCCAAATCACGGAAGCGTGGATCATTGGTGACTATCTCTGGCTTGTCCTTAACAAAGGGGTGAGCTTTGTACCCAATGATGTAGTGCGGTCCCACCTTTTGCGCCAACTGTTCCCAGTCGATCCACGTGGGGTCGTAGTAGGCAGACATCTGTCCGTTGCCGCGAAAAGTCGGTGCAAACAGCAGCAGTTTTTTG
>DFNY01000069.1 GCA_002376595.1 Jonesiaceae bacterium UBA3555
ACCAGCCACTGGGCGCTATTGGATCATTGGGTCCCACCGGGATGGACTACTCGGGAACCATCGCTTCGGTTCGTGCTGTGGCTCGTTACCTCACCCGAATACTCAGTACCTAAAACTTACTTTTCGCCGTTGGACATTGAGTGTGCCCCGCCGCACTCGCAAGAACACACAGAGAGAACCTCGTGAACGACTACTACGCCATACTCGGTGTTGAACGAAACGCATCGCAGGAAGAAATCAAGAAGGCTTACCGCAAACTCGCGCGAAAACTACACCCAGACGTTGCTGGACCAGATGCTGAGGAACAGTTCAAGGAAGTTCAGCGTGCCTACGACGTCTTGTCTTCACCTGACAAGCGCCAACAGTACGACATGGGGTCTGACCCAACCGCTCCAGGCGGAGGAATGGGTGGCGGCTTCGGCTTCCAAGACATCTTTGAAACGTTCTTTGGTGGCGGACAACAGCAACGCGGCCCAATCCCGCGCGCACGCCGCGGACAAGATGCACTTCTGCGCATAGACATAGACCTCAGTGAAGCCGCCTTCGGTGTTACCAAGAACATCGAAGTTGATACAGCTGTAGCCTGTGGAACCTGCCAAGGATCATGTTGTGCACCTGGCACCTCACCAGTCACCTGTGGCGTCTGCCACGGCTCAGGAACGGTGCAGCGAATCGCGCGTTCATTCCTTGGCCAAGTCATGACCAACACCCCATGTGCTGCGTGCCAGGGATTCGGTACCACCATTCCAAACCCATGTGCAGAATGCTCTGGTGAAGGACGCGTACGTTCACGTCGCACCATCAGCATCGATGTTCCAGCTGGAGTTGAAACAGGCGTACGCATCAAGATGTCCGGACAGGGAGAAGTGGGCCCCGCTGGCGGTCCTGCCGGTGACCTGTACTTTGAAATCCGCGAACGTAAGCACCCAGTCTTCACTCGCCATGGCGACGACATTGACTGCCGCATTGAGGTTCCAATGACCGCAGCTGCTCTAGGTACCGTGCTTGAAGTCGAAACGCTTGATGGAATGCAGGAAGTGGACCTTGCACCTGGAACCCAACCTGGGCAGATCATCACGCTCAAAGAGCTCGGCGTGGGACACCTGCACGGCAATGGACGTGGCCACCTGAACATCACCATCGAAGTTGTTATCCCAACCAATTTGGATGACGAACAGTCAGACCTGTTGCGAAGCCTTGCTACGTTACGCGGTGAAGAACGACCAGCCGGACGCATCGCGTCGAACAACTCTGGCGTGTTCTCCCGCATCAAAGAGAAGCTGAGCGGACGCTAAAACTCATGAGTGCACCGGTATTCCTCGCTGACGGCGCAGACCTGGCCACCTACGAACAGGGCGCTACGTTCTATCTCGATGGAGAAGAAGGCCGTCATGCAGGCGTTGTCCAGCGGCGCACCCGCGGCGAAAACATAGACATTGTGGACGGCGCAGGTATCCGCCTGCGATGCATCATCGACTCCGTCGACCAAGGACACCTCACGCTAACCGTTGCTGAGAACATTGTTGAGAGCCCACATAAGTTCGAATTTGTGCTCGTTCAGGCACTCGCAAAGGGTGACCGCGACGAGATGGCAATCGAGGCAGCTACCGAAGTTGGANNGAATCGATGGGGTAGTTCCTTGGCAAGCAGACCGTTCAATCGTGGTTTGGCGCGGTCCACGTGCTGCTAAATCGCAGGCCCGCTGGGTAGCCACCATTCGGGCGGCCACCAAGCAAGCACGCAGGGCTCAGATTCCCTGGGTGGGCGAGCCAGCCGATTCCAAGGCATTAGGAAAGCTCGTTGCAACCACCGTTGAAGCGGGCGGTCATGCAATCGTTTTGCATGAAGAAGCAACCATGCCGATTGGAAATATCGAACTCACTGCACTCGAAGGTACTCGGACTCGGGTTCTGCTCATTGTGGGCCCAGAAGGTGGTATGACCGAACGCGAAGTGGAGACACTTACCGCTGCAGGAGCGAAACTTGGCCGACTCGGACCGCACGTGTTGCGCACTTCCACTGCAGGACCTGTAGCCCTCTCCGTGTTATCACACACCACCGGAAGATGGTCCTAGGTAAGTGGCGAGCCCCTATCTCTGGTTCTGGAGCGGGGCGATGGGCTCACATAGGCCCATCAGACATCCCGTCCAACATGCAGTGAACAGCCTAAACGAGATAGCCTGACCACATGACAAACTCTCACAACCCAACCGGAGACTGCATTTTTTGCAAGATCATTGCCGGTGAGCTGCCTTCGCAGATTATCGCCGAAAACGATCGGGTCATTGCTTTTAGAGACATCAACCCGCAAGCACCGCTCCACGCACTCATCGTACCTAGACAGCACTACGGAGACGTTGCACAGGTAGCCTCAGCGGACCCATCGCTTCTGGCAGCGATGGTTAAGCTCGCAGACACGGTGGCTTCAGAACATGCAGATGGCGGNNTGGACAGTTCCGATTCATTTTCAACTCCGGCCCCAACTCCGGGCAGACCGTGTTTCACGTGCACGGTCATGTGCTCGGTGGCCAGAAACTAGGCTGGTCCCCAGCCTAAGTGGAACGCACTAACGGTGAGCGAACCGTGGTAGACGAGCCATCGTCGGGAAACAAACCCGCCCAACGGCACATCAACCAGCGGCAATCACCCACCTACGGGGTACTCGTCGCGGCAAAAACCGCGACGAGCCGCCACCAATCTCAGTAGACTTGAACTGCCCATCCAGTTCAGTCAGACCATACCTAGGAGCTTGATTTCACATCTATGGCATCTTACGAACCTAGAACCACACAGTCGCAGCTCAATGCCGAACATCGAATTGTGGTACCAGAAGATGCCTCAATGTCGCTCCTTTTGGGACCAGCGGATTCGGTTCTGCGTGCAATAGAGCAGGGCTTCCCCCGAC
This sequence comes from Jonesiaceae bacterium UBA3555, assembly GCA_002376595.1. GTDB lineage: Bacteria > Actinomycetota > Actinomycetes > Actinomycetales > Cellulomonadaceae > Timonella. The sequence continues at coordinate 2,906 of DFNY01000069.1, forward strand.
TCGACCTCCATGTGCGCGGCAATTCCATCACCGTACGCGGACCAGCTTCAGATGTGGAACTGGCCACCGAACTTCTTGAGGAACTCATAGATGTAGCCGAAACCGGGACACCCATCACACCGGAAATCGTGACTCGGTCCATCTTCATGCTCACCGAGGCTATGCCTACTCGGCCAGCGGACGTCTTAGCTTTCAACATTCTGAGCAACAAAGGTCGGTCGATTCGCCCAAAAACGCTCGGACAAAAGCATTACGTAGACGCCATCGAAACGAACTCCATCACCTTTGGCATTGGCCCAGCCGGAACAGGAAAAACCTACCTGGCAGTAGCCATGGCTGTGCAAGCCCTACAAACCAAGCAGGTCAATCGAATCGTGCTGACCCGCCCAGCGGTGGAAGCCGGTGAAAAACTCGGATTCCTGCCAGGTTCGCTCAACGAAAAGATCGACCCCTACTTGCGGCCTCTGTACGACTCACTGCGCGACATGATGGACCCCGAAGCTACGGCGCGACTAGTGGAATCCGGAACCATAGAAGTAGCGCCGCTGGCCTATATGCGTGGGCGCACCCTTAATAACGCGTTCGTCATCTTGGACGAAGCCCAGAACACCTCCAAAGAGCAGATGAAAATGTTCCTCACCAGGCTCGGACAAAACTCCAAGATGGTGATCACGGGCGATAACACCCAAGTAGACCTTCCCTCAGGAACAGTCTCAGGGCTGCGCATCATAGAAGACATTCTCTCTGGAGTGCCGGATATCGAGTTTTGCCATTTGAGTTCCCAAGATGTGGTTCGACACTCCCTGGTGTCCTCGATCATCGAAGCATACGCGCGCTGGGACGTGTCTTCAGTCAGCGCCCA
>DFNY01000028.1:0-2624 GCA_002376595.1 Jonesiaceae bacterium UBA3555
AATAAGCACCGCGTTGTCCCCGGCTTCGTTCAGGGTGCCCCAGGTTTGGTAAGCCACGGTGACGTCCGGCAGAATGCCCCCCGCTTCCAACTCGATGTCGCCTATGGCAACGAATTGACGTGCTCCGGGCTCGTCACCAGTGCGCCATGCTCCGCTGACCGGGAGCGCAGCGGCGCGCTGCGACCCAGGACGCACAGGCTCTGCCTGTCGCGTCCAGGTTTGCGCAGGTGGCTGCGAACTGGAGTTCATGTGGATCACGATATTGCCTTCACTTCGAGGCCGCTCGGGGAATTCCTTCATGTAAGACGCTCCCTGGTGGCTGACGAATCTGGTGCAGTGCTACTTTCCAGCCCCCTGCTGGAAAGCGAGATTGCCGACGATCTTGCGGGTTCGTCGGCAATCTCGGTTTAAGGCGGTGCTTAGGCTTCGTTTGCTGCCTTCGCAGCGGTGAAACCTAGTTCGAGGTCTGCCAGGATGTCTTCGATGTTCTCGATTCCAACGGAGAGGCGAACCAGACCTGGGGTGACTCCGGCGTCGAGCAGCTGGTCCTCGGTGAGCTGGGAGTGGGTGGTTGAGGCTGGGTGGATGACCAGCGACTTCACATCACCAATGTTTGCCACGTTGGAGTGGAGTTCCAGTGCGGAGACGAACGCTTGACCAGCTTCGGAGCCGCCGCGAACTTCGAACGCCACGATTGCTCCAGCGCCGCGAGGTGCGTACTTCTGGGCGTTTGCGTACCACGGTGAGGATTCGAGGCCGGCATAGTGGATTTGGGTGACGTCGTCGCGCTGCTCAAGCCACTTCGCTACCTTGGTGGCGTTTTCAACGTGGCGCTCTACACGCAAGGAAAGGGTTTCGATTCCCTGTGCAATGAGGAACGCGTTGAAAGGTGAGATGGCGGCACCGAGGTCACGAAGCAGCTGGACGCGGGCCTTGAGGATGAACGCGAGGTTAGCTCCCAAGATTCCGTTGACGCCGAGGTCGCGTGCGTACACCAGTCCGTTGTAGGAAGGGTCTGGGGTGTTGTAGTTAGGGAAGCGCTCTGGGTACTGGGCAAAGTCGAACTTGCCGGAGTCCACGATTACGCCGCCGATTGCGGTTCCGTGTCCGCCCAGGTACTTGGTTGCGGAGTGGACCACGATGTCAGCGCCCCACTCGAATGGGCGGATCAGGTATGGGGTGGCCACGGTGTTTTCCACGATCAGTGGGACGCCGATTTCGTGGGCTACGTTTGCAACGCCTTCGATGTCGAGTACGTCAGCCTTTGGGTTTGGAATGGACTCTGCAAAGAACAGTTTGGTGTTCTCTTGTGCAGCGGCCTTCCATTCGTCGAGGTTGTGTGGGTCGGAGACGAAGGTGGTTTCGATTCCGAACTTCTTCAGGGTGTGCTTGAGCAGGTTGAAGGTTCCGCCGTAGAGTGATGGGCTGGCTACGNNTGCGATGTTCAGAATTGCGAAGGTTTCGGCTGCTTGTCCGGAGGCGAGTAGGAGTGCTCCGATTCCGCCTTCGAGGGAAGCTACGCGGTCTTCGACAACGGCTTGGGTCGGGTTGCCAATTCGGGTGTAGATAGGGCCGAGGTCTTTGAGTGCGAAGCGGTCTGCGGCTACCTGTGCGTCTGGGAAGACGAATGAGGTGGTTTGATAGATGGGCAGTGCGCGTGCGCCAGTGGTTGGGTCGGCTACTTGGCCGGCGTGTACTTGGCGGGTTTCAAAGGACCAGTTTGGTGAAGTCATGGTGTTTCTCCGAGTCAGTGGTGGGGTTTGGCGTGTGATGGCCACCCTGGCTGCGTGTGGTGCGCAATGAGATGCGTCTTCGCCAAGATTCGCTTGTTGACCTGCCCCGTGTGGTGCCTGCAGTGCGGGGTTACGCATGTGAGGGCGTGGCTAGCGAAGGGGGTGACGAAACACGTGGCAGGGCGCCGCGGGTTTAGGTGGTCAGCAACACATTCGCTTGGTCATGGGTAAGACTTTTCCATCGCCGGGTAGTGGAAGAAACCCTTTTACCTGAAATTCTCACGCTTTGGACAGTATCTGAAATATAACCGTCCATACTGTGAGATTTGCGGTTGGTTTCCCGACGAAGTGGTTCCCTTTGGCCCTAGAGNNGTTAGAAACGGGTTTTCTCAGCGAAAACGCACGTACACGCGGAAGAACGTCACCAAAAATCGCCGCAACACTAGATAGTCTCTTAACGAGTGACAATCGGCGAAAGAGAACCATGCGAGAGCGCACACCCCAACGTCCCACCACCGCGGAATCGACGCGCCCCAGCCTGCGTGCGTTGTTCGCCACGGTCACAATCGGTGCGCTCCTAGCCACAGTTCCGGCACTCACGCCGGCCTTCGCAGACCCAAGCGACTCAGATACGCACAGCTCTAGTCCGCAAAATTTGGCAGATCTCGACGTTGCTATCGCGCAGTTGGAGGCAGACCAGAAGACCGCCTACAACGAGATGCTTGCCGCCGGTGAGGCGTATACCGCTGCCATCGACGAGAACCAGCAAGCATCTGATTTTGCTAAGGACGCAGCCAGCAACGCTCAGATTGCGCAGGCTCGTGCCAACGAATCCAAAAAGTTCGTAGTGCGCCTTGCCCGTGAATCAGCCCGCGGGTCACAGGCACTCGA
>DFNY01000028.1:2734-3117 GCA_002376595.1 Jonesiaceae bacterium UBA3555
CGGCCCAGAACGCCCTCAAGAACGCTGAAGCTCTAGAGCTCCAGGCTGAAACCAAAGCACAAGAAGCACAACGCCAACGCGGCGTCCTTGTAGCTCAGGCTGCAGCAGCCAGAAACACCAGCATCGCTGAAGAAGAAGCAAGGCAAGAGCAGCTTGCCCGGGACCGTGAAGAACGCGAGCGTCAAGAAACCCTTGACCGCCTCGAACGCGAAGAAGCAGAACGCGAGAACAACAACGTTGTCGTAGAGGAAGAACCACGTCCTTCCCAAACCGAGCAGCCTGCACAACCGGAACCAACGGCAACGCCCACTCCAACACCGTCGCCTTCTGTCACTCCGACGGCCACTCCAACGCCAACGGCCACACCGTCCCCTAGTGCGACG
>DFNY01000099.1 GCA_002376595.1 Jonesiaceae bacterium UBA3555
GGGTAGACCTTGGTTGCAAAGAACGGACCTTTCTCAATGGCGCCGAGGTTCGGGTTCGGCTTGACGCGTGGGTCGCCGTAGATGCGGTCGTAGGCGGAGTCTCCGCGGTGGAATTGCTCGTCTTTTCCGGCTTTGGCGTAGCGGGAGAAGATGCGTGCTTCATCGACAAGCCCTTGTGGGTCTACGCCGATTTTCGCTGCGAGTTCTTCGAGGGTGTCAGCTTTGACAAAGTACCCGGAGTCGAGCATTTTCTGCGGGGTCATGCGTGGTAGTGCGAATCCGAATGGGTAGGAATTGCGGTGCCGCGATTCCATGATCATCCACGCTGGGACGGCTGGCACGTTTTGGTTGTGTTCGTACTGCCAGTGGCCGCAGTCTACGTAGGAGGCGGATTCGTTCATGAATCGGCGGCCCTTGGCGTCCACGATCATTGAGTGCGGGAAGGATCGTTCGGAGACGAGGAGTGACGGTTTTCCGGTTTCCGGATCGAATGAGCTTGGCCCCCACCAGGCGTCGTTCATGACCCCGAGCGCTGCGCCTATGCGCATTGCTGCTTTGATTGGGGTGCCTTGGTCGCCGGGGTTCGCGGATGACCAGGCTTCGTTGCTTGGCGCTGGTAGGTATTCTTCGCGCATGTCTTGGTTGTGTGCGAATCCGCCGGCGCCAACGATGACGCCTTTGGTGGCGCGAATTTCTTGCGGCGCACCGTTGATGGTGGCGATGACGCCCACTACGCGGCCGTCTTCGACGAGGAAGTCTTCGAGCGGCGCGTTAGTTTTGAGGTCTACGCCTTGCTTGTTGGCAATGTAGAGGAGTTGGCCAATCATGGATTGGCCGTTGGTGAATAGGTGCTTCCCGACGAGTCGGCCACCTATTGTGCGCACGCCGATTATCTGCGCGGCTTTGGCAAAACCTTTGAGCGAGCGGAATGCTCGCATGAAGGTTGCAACTTCGAAGGTGTACATGGCGATTGGCACGCCTTCTCGGATTTTTGCACGGAGGGTGGGGTCCAACTTTTTGAAGTTGAACATTTTTCCTTCAATGCTGCGTCCCCGTGCGTTGCCGCCTGGTTCCTCTGGGTGGTAGTCGGCGTATCCGGTGTCGTAAGCCCATTCGAAGCCGAGGGTTTCTACGAACTTGGCCATTTCTGGCGCGTTCTTAACAAAGGCGTCGCGGCGTTCTGGGGAGCTTGCTGGCCCTACGTCTGCGATGACTGCGTCCATGTAAGTGCGGGCGAGTTCTGGGGTGTCGTTGACGCCTGCGGCTTTCATCAGGGGGTTGTTAGGGAGCCACGCGCCCCCACCGGACATTGCTGTTGAGCCACCGAATTTGTCTGTGCTTTCTATAACCAATACTTTTTGGCCTTCATGGGCGGCGGTTACGGCTGCGGTGAGGGCGGCAGCGCCCGAGCCGACTACAACTACGTCGTATGTTTTGGCGTTCATGTGTGCTCCGTTAATTGCGAGTGGTGCCGGTGGGTGGGTGCTCTAGTTTCTGTGCGATAGTTTTGAGCACTCCATCCCAACCAAACGGACATCCTTGTCCGTTTAAGAAATACTAACAATGTTCGGTACGAACCAAAAGGATGTTCCCACCTAAACTAAGGGAGTGAATTTGCGAGCAGACGCTGTTGCCAACCGCGCCCGACTACTCAACGCTGCCGAAGTAGTGTTCAGCAGAGAGGGTGCACATGCCCCCTTGCAACGCATTGCTGAAGAAGCCGGCGTTGGACGCGGGACGCTTTACCGTCACTTTGAAGACCGCACCGCTCTTGTAATCGCGCTTTTCGCGCACCGAATTGACCACCTGATCGAGTTGGTGGCGGACAACCCTGATGCCCCGGACGCCGCAGAGACCATCTTGCGTTCAACGCTTCAGATTCAGCGCACTACGCCCGGACTCACCCAGTTAGTGACTGCCACGGACAACAAGTTCGCGGCTGAATTGGCTGTCCATTCCAGCAAACTAGAAGAGTTTCTTGCACGCCCTGTAGCGGCCGGAATCGCCGCAGGCAGAATTTTCGCTGACATCACTCCCAGAGATTTCATGCTGGGGTGGGCAATGTTTGAAGGCGTGACGTCAACCTATATGGAATACAACTACGAAGCCCAGGTTGAACGCGCTCGGATGTTGATTCTGAGATCCATCTTGGTGAGTCCATAGACGCTAAGCCGTTGGAAGCAAGGCGGTAAGCCGTTAGAAGCAAGGCGGTAAGAGGGTAGGTAGCCAAAAGCAAGGCGCTCACAGGGTCGGAATATACCGACCCTCTGAGCGCCCAAGAATGCACCGCCATTCGGTGCGGCTAGGAACCGTTGGCTCGCGCGTGAGCAACTATGTCTTTGCTGACTTCGATACCGTCACCAACGGTGAGTGGAATGAGGTCTTCAACGGTTTGGTAAAGGTTCATGCCAACTACGGAAACAGCCACGTTGCCTGCAATAACCTGCGGGCCCATTCCACCGAGACGCTGGGAAGGGTCAATGGTTTTGTCGGTGCCAGGCAGCAGCAAGAAAGCNNGCACCCATGTCAGACACAAGCTCGTGCTCAACAGCAAGGCCAAGCCCAGCCAAATCATCGAAACTCGACGCTACTGGGTCGATCTGAACAGCCACTCCAACGGAGCCATAGCGCGCTATTTCAGCAGCATTAGTTGCCAGTTCTTTGGTGTTCCAGTTGCAGGAAACTTGCGCAACTCCACCGTTTACTTCCGGGGCGATACTCGTTTCGTCATCAAAGACGAACTCTGAGAGTTTGCCATTGAGCATGCCTTCAATTTGCCCGCACGAAGGCAGCGCGTTGAGAGCCGGCTTCACAAAGCCGTCCCCTCCCGCCCCTGAATCACTCGGCTGCGATGCGTCTTGGTCACCGCTTGGTTCAGACGGCGTGGAAGAATCCGAGGGCGTAGTTTCGGATGCCACTGGCTCCTGTGCTCCTTGATCATCGTTTGCTTCAC
>DFNY01000198.1:0-3533 GCA_002376595.1 Jonesiaceae bacterium UBA3555
GGGGCCCCCGCCCGCGGCCGGCCCGGCCCCCCTCCCCTTTTGGAATATTGCGAATCTATCTACCGCAGCACTGCCATCATTACGGCGATGAAGTGGCACGTGAATCCAATAACGGTGAAGCTGTGGAAGATCTCGTGGAATCCGAACCACTTGGGGCTTGGGTTTGGTCGCTTGAAACCGTAGACCACTGCCCCGACAGTGTAGGCGAGACCACCCGCGGCCACCAGCCAGACAATGGCGGGACCTCCGGTGCGCCAGAACTGCGGCAAGAACCAAAAGGCTACCCAGCCGAGTGCTACGTAAATGGGAACGTAAAGCCACCGTGGCGCGCCGAGCCAGAAGANNGCTTGTCTAGCAGCATGACTGCAAGAGGGGTGTAGGTTCCGGCAATGATGAGAAAGATGTTGGAGTGGTCCCAGCGGCGTAGGCCAGCTGTGACTGAGGGGGACCAGTTTCCTCTGTGGTATACCGCGGAGGTTCCGAAGAGCAGCCATGAAGAGATGGCGAAAACAATTGATGCGACTTTGGGGGCAACCGGCGGTGCTAAGACGATAAGTACAATTCCTGCGGCTAACGCGAGAGGAAATGTGCCTGCGTGGATCCAGCCACGTAGTTTCGGCTTAACGGTGTTGAGCGCGCCGGTTACTTGGTTGGCGGCCTTGTTAGCGACATTGGCTACGGTCTCTGTCACGCTGGTTGCCAGCGATGGCGAGTGTGCCGGCTGTTCTTCAGACTTCATGCGCTTGTTTGTCACGGTTGTCCTTGAATGATGATCAAAGCGTTACAACGCTTCAAGGTCTTGGCTGGTGCCTCTACTGTATCTTTCTTACTGAAGCATAACCTACGCTACCGTAACTTACGGAACCGTAGGTTGTGATCTTGGTGAAGATTTCCTACCAATCTTGGGCAGTCTTCACCCAAAAACGCTCCGTAAGCCTAAACGTCAAGTACCTTTAAGGAGTTCCATTCGCCTGAAAGGCCAAGTCAGTGTTCTTACCAAAATTCCTTTACGGGATCTACGAGAATCGAATCGCGCGCACACTTCCGCACGACTCGGTGCCCCGACACGTGGGTGTGATCCTCGACGGAAACCGCCGCTGGGCAAAATCTTTCGGCGAACCTGCTGCGGCAGGGCACCAGCGTGGCGCGGACAAAATCAGTGACTTCTTAGACTGGAGCGAAGAACTCGGTGTAGAAGTGGTCACCCTATGGATGCTCTCAACGGACAACCTCCGCAGGCAGCCGGAGGAGTTGGACCCCCTGCTAAAGATTATTGAGGCAGCCGTTGCGCAACTCGCCGCAGCTAAAAAGTGGCGGCTCCGGGTCGTTGGAAAGCTGGATCTACTGCCTGATTGGCTTGCGCAGTCTCTTACTGCGCACCAAGAAAACACAAACTCAGTTGATGGTCTGCAAGTCAACGTTGCAATCGGGTACGGCGGAAGGTACGAAATTGCTGACGCCGTAAAGGCAATGCTGCAAGAGCAATGTGATCGCGGACTCACGCTCGATCAAGCTGTAGAGAACGTGAGCGTCGAAGCTATTTCTTCGCACCTTTACACAAAAGGTCAGCCAGATCCAGAACTCGTAATTCGAACCTCTGGCGAGCAGCGCCTTGGCGGCTTCCTGCTGTGGCAGTCAGCCCAATCTGAGTTTTACTTCTGTGAAGCCTATTGGCCCGACTTTAGGCGGGTCGATTATCTCCGTGCGCTACGTGCGTTCTCCACACGTGAGCGCAGGTTAGGGCGTTAAGCGCCCATCTTGATCACGGTTTTCTGACGAGTCGTCGCAACAACATCACATCGCATTTGTCGCGTCTATTCTGACAAAGGTCAGGCAGGTGTCGAGCAACAGTGGCACTATGATTCTGTGCCACATGCAGAACTTACACCTTACGACGCCATCTTGCTCTACTCCTTTGGTGGGCCCAACAAGCCTGAAGACGTAGTGCCGTTCCTACGCAACGTCACCGCTGGAAAGGGCATACCGGACGAACGCCTAGAGGAAGTGGGCGAGCACTACTACGGCTTCGGTGGAAAGTCTCCAATCAACGAGCAAAACCTCGAGCTCAAGCAAGCCCTAGAGGACGAAGTGGCTCGCCGCGGACTCTCGCTCCCCGTGGTGTGGGGAAACCGCAACTGGGAACCGTACACCTCAGATGCACTCGATGCTCTCCAAGAGCTAGGTGCCCGACGCGCACTCATGCTGGTAACTTCGGCCTACGGATCCTACTCAGGATGCAGGCAATACCGCGAAGACATGGCCCTCGTGCAGCTCCAGCGCGGAGACCTCCATGAAGACGGTACCTATGTTCCCAATGCAACAAGGTTTGACAAGGTGCAACCCTACTTCAACACGCCAGGGTTCATGCGCAGCAACCTCGAAGCCATCAGGGAGGCGCTGAATGCGCTGACGCCAAGTGAACCCCAAGCGGACTCTTCGGCACCGCACATTGCCTTCGTCACCCACTCCATTCCGCAAACAATGGAGGACGCATCAGGCAAATACCACCCAGGAACGTACAGCGAACAACATGAGGCACTCGCCAGAGCCATCATGGAAGAGCTGAACCAAGAAAACGGATCACAGCTCGACTACTCGCTGTCCTACTGCTCACGTTCCGGCCCACCTCACCAGCCGTGGCTGGAACCGGACATCAACGACCACCTTCGCAACCTCGTCGAAAAGGTAGTGAATAGCGTGGTCATAGCCCCAATTGGGTTTATTTCAGACCACATGGAAGTGATCTACGACCTTGACACCGAGGCGCTAGCAACGTGCGAAGAGTTGGGACTCACAGCTCTGCGAGCACGAACCGTTGGAACTGACCCAGTATTTGTGCAATCGCTGGTTGACCTCCTAGAGGAACGCGCAGCTTTGGCCCGCAACGAGCCAGTACAANNACCACCGCTCTTCCCGCCTTACACAGCGTGTGTCCCGCACACTGCTGTTTGCAACGAGACGGACAACCGAGCACAATTCCTACTGTGTGCGGTCAATAGCAGCGCATAGTCGGGCACCGGCAATAACAAGGAGATACATGTCTAGCCAGAGCGCTACCGAAGACATCAATGCAAGCATCCGGTACACCATGTTCTCGGTATTCCAAACCGCCAACACCCTTCCATTGGATCAAGGCGAGCGGAACGATATGGTGCGCCAAGCACTCAAGGCCGTAGGCGGGGCGGACCGCGGAACCGACACCGAGCTAACCGTTAATGGCTGGTATGACCTCTCGGGCGTACGCGCCGACGCAGACCTCATGGTCTGGTGGCATGGGCCCACCCTCGAATCCGTCCAGGGCGCTTACCAGCGTCTGCGCCAAACCGAACTCGGCCGATGCCTTGACCCAATGTGGTCAAACGTGGGAATCCACCGTCCCGCAGAGTTCAACAGGTCGCACGTTCCCGCCTTTATGGCAGACGAAGACCCAGGAAAGTACCTGTGCGTGTACCCATTCGTGCGCTCCTACGAGTGGTACTTGCTGCCTGCTGAAGAGCGCTCACAGATGCTGCGCGATCACGGCCTAGCAGCCC
>DFNY01000198.1:3545-3819 GCA_002376595.1 Jonesiaceae bacterium UBA3555
CCCGCCACTACGGGGACGTACGAGCCAACACGGTTGCCTCATTCGCCTTGGGAGACTACGAATGGCTCCTGGCCTTTGAAGCTCAGGAACTTTACAGAATCGTGGACCTCATGCGGGAACTACGCAACACTAAGGCACGCAAGCACGTACGAGAAGAAGTGCCGTTCTACACCGGGCCCCGAGTAGACCTGTATGAATGGGCAAGCAAGCAACCACTGTCTGACTACAGCGAGTAAATACATTGCCTACAAGTAGTGGCACAAAAAGTGGCGGG
>DFNY01000198.1:3882-6086 GCA_002376595.1 Jonesiaceae bacterium UBA3555
CCGCCACTTTTGGGTTCTGGCTAGTAAGTTGGCGCCGCGTGCAAAGACAACGAAATAGCAACGCTTGTGCCACCCTCTGGTCGGTCAGACCACTCAATAGTGCCCTGCAACTCGTTCTGGACAAGCGTGCGCACAATCGAGGTACCCAAGCCTGTGGATGGGGCTCCAGACTCACCTAAGCCCGCGCCGTTATCTAGAACCCAAGCGCGAACCTGCTTGCCCTCGCGCTCAGCTCTGATCTCAACAGTTCCGCCACCGGTCGCAGATAGACCGTGCTCAACGGCATTGGTCACCAGTTCGGTGAGCACCAAGGCGAGGGGAGTGGCTTCCTTGGCCGGAATCAACCCAAACGATCCACGCTGAATTGTGCGCACTGAAATGCCAGCAGACGCCACATCCGCGGCTAGGCGTAGCGCACGTCCAACCATTTCGTCGAACTCAACCTCTTCGTCAAGGTTCTGAGAGAGCGAATCGTGGACCAGAGCGATTGTGGAGACTCGGCGCATCGCTTCCTCCAATGCCGCCCGCGCCTCCGGAACCGTCATACGACGCGCCTGAAGCCGCAAGAGAGCGGAGACCGTTTGAAGGTTATTCTTCACACGGTGGTGGATTTCGCGGATTGTGGCGTCTTTGGTAATCAGCTCGCGCTCACGCCTACGCAACTCAGACGCATCGCGGCACATCAGCACCGCACCAATGCGCTCATGGTTTTCGTACAAAGGCACTGCGCGTACCGACAAACACACGCCACGAGACTCGATATCAGTGCGCCACGGTGCACGCCCCATCATCACCAACGGCATCGACTCATCAACCGGTACCTGATGTTCAATCAAGTCAGCAGTCACTTCAACCAAGGATTGGCCAACGAGCGGTCCCAGCACACCCAATCGGTGGAAACAGGAAAGCGCGTTCGGAGACGCATAGAGGACCTCGCCCTCAGCGTTCAAACGCAGCAATCCGTCTCCGACACGAGGGGCACCACGCCGCGACCCGGTAGTGGCGTTGGGAGACGGGAAATCGCCCTGTGAAATCATGTTCATGAGGTCGTCGGCCGACTCTACGTAGTTGACCTCAATGCGCGACGGAGTACGGCCCGATCCAAGGTTTGTTTGCCTAGCAACAACAGCAATGGTGTGGCCGTTGCAGTTCACCGGCACAGCTTCCTCACGTACCGCGAAGGTTCCAAACCAACGAGGCTCCCGTGCGAGTTGAATTTGCTCATCAACGAGCGCCTTTTCCAACTGGGAACGTACGTTGTCAGGTGCCATTGTTCCAACGATGTCTTCAAAGTGCACCGTTGCCCCGGTGGAGGGACGACAGTGCGCCAAGCACACAAAGTTGCCGTCTTCTGTGGGAAGCCACAAGACAAGGTCTGCGAAAGCCAAGTCCGAAATGAATTGCCAATCGCCCACTAGCAGGTGGAGCCACTCGACTTGGGCTGGTTCGAGATATCCGTAGCGTTCTACGAGGTCGCTGAGAGTTGACACCCTCCAAGCCTACGCGACTAGCAGGGTCCATGACGGTGACTACCTGCCGAGTAAACGAAGAGCGCCTGCCGAGTAAACGAACACGGAAAAGCTGGAACCAAGTCAAAGCAATTGCCAAAACTGCACGTGGGTGCGATCAACTTCATCCAAAATGGGAAGTTGTGGACCTGAGAAAACTGCTAAATTTCCCGTAACCTAATAGAAGCCAAGAAACCAACGTGGCGCATCCAATACACCGCGCGGCAGGACAGTTGCGATCCCTATGTGCAACTACGCAACGCGGACCCGATGAAGTCAACAGACCCCAACACCAGCTGGGCTGTTTGTGAGCTCAATTCGTGCACATCTANNCGACATGCAACTGAGTGCGACCCTCGCAATACCTACATCTGCGTCAGCTGCCTTCGAAATCATGACTGACCGCGCATTTGCGCAGTTCTCCTGCGATGAGACCAACATGAAACTCATCAGCGCGGATGTGGATCGAGATGCGCCAGGCGGTATCACCAGTGTGGTCCGCAGATCAATGCCAAGTACTGTCATTCCAGCAAACTTCAGGTCATTTGTGGGTAGTGACATCGAAATGCGTCAGACCGAAGTGTGGTCCCGCCGTCAAGGCGACTCAGAATTAGACCGCACAGGTACGTTCGATCTGGAAATCGTTGGCGCACCAGTACGGATTGCTGGCCGGCTCACGCTCACCTCAAACGGTTA
>DFNY01000198.1:6093-7937 GCA_002376595.1 Jonesiaceae bacterium UBA3555
CAACCATCGAGAAATCCGTTGCGCAAGCCATCACCCAAGTCCTCGCTGACGTGGAACGCCTCTTTGCCAAGTGGATTGAGAAGCAAGGGCTGTAGTCGCTTTGTAGGCGCGGACTACAAAGTGCGCGGTTAGCGCGCTGTGCGTGCCTTGGTGCGCCTGCGGTCCGCGTAACTGGTGGTGTCACTTTCCGCTGTCTGTGTAATGCCACCTTCAGTGGATGCGTTAATCGACTAACGTTGGTGCGCCGCGAATGCCCTGGGCAAACGGCCTACCCTCTGGATTGTGGCTATTGACATGCCCCAAGGTCACGAACACGTAACAATTGAGTTACGGTGAGAACGCTCCCATGGTGTCTGACCTGCCAATACGCCCAGTTGGGGCGTTATTTTTTGAATGAAACTAAAGATCGGGCTTGACATGTGGGAACGCTCCCAAGCATGATTCTTGTGTCGCGTGGGAGCGCTTCCAACATCAGGCGTTGCGAAGACTCACTGCGCGGGAGACAGATCGTTTCCCCCGAACGGTTTGACGCTCATCAAAACAAACTCACGGCGCCGCTGTGATTGTTGACAAAGGAGTCCCCCTAATGATTCGTTCTACCCGCTCGCGCCGCGTCGTTGCGGCTGCCGCTGGTGTCTCGATCTTCGCCCTTGGCCTCACCGCTTGCTCAGGTGACACCAAGACCCCAGAAGAATCAGCAAAGCCATCCGAGTCCTCCTCCAGCTCGGACGAAAAGAAGGACCCAGTAACCCTCACCGTTGCTACCTTCAACGCTTTCGGTTACTCCGATGAACTCTTGGCTGAGTACACCGCAGCAAACCCACACGTCACCATCAAGCACAACAAGGCTGCAACTTCGAACGACGCACGTTCGAACTTGACCACCCGCCTTGCAGCTGGTGGCGACGGCCTTGCAGACATCGAAGGCATCGAGATCGACTGGATGCAGGAACTCGAAGCTGCTGAAGACAAGTTCGCACACCTCTCAGATGTTGAAGGCATCGACGGTCGTTGGTTGGACTGGAAGTTTGCTCAGGGTAAGACCTCGACCGGAAAGCTCATCGGCTTCGGAACCGACATCGGCCCAGAAGCAATCTGCTACCGTGCAGACATCTTCGAGAAGGCTGGACTACCAACCGACCGCAAGGAAGTTGCTGAACTTCTCGGTGGCGCAAGCGCTACCTGGGAGACCTACTTCGCAGCCGGCGAAAAGTTCAACGAAGCCAACATCGGCTCCGCATGGTTCGACTCAGCTGGCGCAATCTGGCAGGGTGTAGTTGGCCAGATCGCTGAGCCATACGAGAACGCTTCAGACGGCTCCGCAAAGAACCTCGCTGACAACGCNNCAGTGGCAGCCAGACTGGGTAGCTGCATTCCAGAACAACGGCTTTGCAACCATGCTCTGCCCAGCATGGATGACCGGATCCATCAAGTCGAACTCCGAAGGCGTTAAGGGCTGGGACGTCGCAGACGTATTCCCAGGCGGCGGCGGTAACTGGGGCGGATCATTCTTGACTGTTCCATCTACCGGTAAGAACGTTGAAGAAGCAAAGAAGCTCGCAGCATGGCTGACCGCTCCTGAGCAGCAGACCAAGGCATTCATCAGCGACGGAACCTTCCCAAGCCAGGTAGATGCTTTGAGCTCCGACGCTGTTAAGGCAGCAACCAACGAGTTCTTCAACAATGCTCCAGTTGGTGAAATCTTCGCTAACCGTGCAAACGCAGTGACTGTGATGCCATTCAAGGGTGCTAACTACTTCAAGATCAACGACGTAGTGAACAGCGCACTTGTACGCGTAGACGTTCAAGAAACTGACGACGCAGCAAGCTCATGGGACAAGGCT
>DFNY01000198.1:7963-8311 GCA_002376595.1 Jonesiaceae bacterium UBA3555
CCCGGCGTTTCTTGCGAGAGGGATTATCTCACTCGCGAAATTTCAAGCCACAAAGCACTCGTAGAGGGAAACTCATGACTGTGCAGTCACCACCGCGGTCGGACAACGGAGTTGATCAAGACCGTCGTCCAACTCGCATCGCGTTCAGCCAAACACTAGGCAAGTGGGACGTAAAGGTATCGCCATACCTGTACATCTCACCATTCTTCATCCTGTTCGCAATTACGGGTCTGTTCCCGCTTATCTACACTGGCTACATTTCGCTCCACCAATGGCACACTCTTGGTGGACAGGGCGATTTCATTGGCTTGAAGAACTTTGCGGACGTCCTTGGGCAGGACAACTTCT
>DFNY01000198.1:8442-13950 GCA_002376595.1 Jonesiaceae bacterium UBA3555
CGTATCGATCCAATCCGCTGGCACGCAGATGTGCTCCCTTCACACGTCGCAATTGCCACCATGGTGAACTTCCGCTGGACCGGCTACAACACGCTCGTGTTCCTCGCAGCGATGCAGGCAATTCCTGGCGAACTCTACGAGGCCGCAATCATTGACGGCGCTGGCCGTCTCCGCCAGTTCTTCTCAATCACAGTTCCACAGCTCCGCGCAACGATTATCTTCGTGGTCATCACATCCACCATTGGTGGTCTGCAAATCTTCGACGAGCCACGCGCGTTCGATGCAATGGGCCAAGGTGGTGGAGACAAGCAGTGGTACACACTGACCATGTACATCCAAGAACTTGGNNTTCTCTTCCTTGTTATCGTCCTCATCGGAATCTTGAACTTCGTGATTTTCAGCCAGATCTCAACTTCCGGTAACGCCCCTAAGAAGGCAAAGAAGGTTCAGAAATGATGGCTAAAGCCCCTCAAAAGTCATTGCCCGTCATCACGCAAACTTCGGGCCGCGGTGCTGCAAAGTGGGCAGCCCGTAAGCAGAACACCTTGGCAGGAGCTGCGAACGCGAAGGCAGGATGGGTCACCTATCTGATCCTGGGCCTAGTCATTCTGATCTCCGCTTTCCCTCTGTATTACGTCTTCCTGCTTGCGTCCTCTGACCAGGTCACGATTTCGCAGAACGTCATTCCAAGCTTTATTCCGCAAGGCAACTTTTTGGAGAACATCAGCCGTGTGTTTAACGGCGATATCCCAGTTCTCAAAGGTTTCATGAACTCGCTCATCATTGCGGTGGTTCAGTCCATCAGCGTGGTCGTGTTCTCAACCTTGGCGGGATACTCCTTTGCAAAGCTAAATTTCCGGGGACGTGGTCCACTGCTGGTATTTGTTATTGCGACCATGGCAGTACCTACCCAACTCGGTGTAGTGCCACTGTTCATCGTGTTCTCAAAGATTGGCCTCGCAGGAAATATCCTCGCGGTTATCATCCCCGGTCTTGTCACCGCATTCGGTGTGTTCTGGATGACCCAGTACCTTGAGAACGCATTGCCTTACGAACTCATCGAAGCGGCTCGCGTTGACGGCGCGTCGATGATCCGCACGTTCTGGAACGTGGCCATGCCAGCTGCCCGTCCGGCAGCCGCAATGCTTGCCCTGTTCACGTTCATCGGTTCGTGGGTTAACTACTTCTGGCCATTTATCATCTTGGGTACCAACAACCCAACGCTGCCGATGGTCACCAAGCAATTGCAAGCGGGTTACTACACTGACAACGCCCTGATCATGGCGGGGGGANNTCTGTTCTTCCTAGCCGGCCGCCAACTGGTTTCCGGCATCATGCAAGGAGCTGTAAAGGGATGACAACCCCACAAAACGCAAGTATCGAGTTTCCCGAGGGCTTCATTTGGGGCGCAGCGACCGCTGAATACCAAGTGGAAGGTGCGGCACACGTTGATGGCCGCAAGGACTCGATCTGGGACAAGTTCTCACGTATCCCAGGAGCTGTCATCGACGCTCACAACGGTGACGTAGCGTGCGACCAGTACAACCGGTATGCACAAGACGTCGAACTGATGAAGTCGTTGAACATTGGCGCCTACCGATTCTCAACCTCTTGGGCCCGTGTACGGCCAGATGGTGTGAGCGGACCTGCTGGTATTAACCACAAGGGCTTGGACTACTACTCTCGACTAGTAGATTCGCTGCTTGACGCTGACATTCTCCCTTGGCTGACTCTGTACCACTGGGACCTTCCTCAAGCACTAGAGGACAAAGGTGGATGGGCTAACCGCGACACCGCTTACCTCTTTGCTGAGTTCGCGCAGACCATGCACGACGCTTTGGGTGACCGCATCAACGTCTGGACCACTCTGAACGAACCATGGTGCTCCTCATTCTTGAGCTACACCGCAGGCGTGCACGCGCCTGGACGTACCTCACCAGCTGACGGTCTCGCAGCGGCACACCACCTGATGCTCGGGCACGGCCTAGCAATCAATGAGTTGCGTAAAGCAGATCCTAAGGCTGAACTTGGAATCACCCTGAACTTCACCGTTCCAGACCCAGTTGATCCAAACAACCCTGAGGACGTAGATGCTGCCCGACGCATCGACGCACAGTTCAACCGTGTGTTCGCTGACCCAATCTTTAAGGGCGCATACCCAGTTGACCTTCTGGAAGACCTCGATGAAGTTGGCTTGCTCAAGGGATTCGAAGAACTCATCTTGCCAGGTGACCTCGAGATCATCTCAACCCCAATCGACTNNATCGACGCACTGGGCGTGAACTACTACCACGGAGAAGCCAACTCCAAGACTCCACCATCGGATGTCCTTGTGGGCGACGCACCTGTTGACCGCGAAGTTCGTTCTCCATACCCAGCTGCTGACGGAGTCTACGTCCACCCACGTGGATTGCCGGTTACTGATCAAGATTGGGAAATCCAGCCAGAAGGCTTGACTCGTTTGCTGGTTCGTTTGCACAACGAATACACAGGAGAAAAGGGCGTTAAGCTCTTCATTACTGAGAACGGTTGTGCATTTGACGACGTTGCCGACGATAACGACAACGTTGACGACCAAGACCGCTTAGACTTCTATGATGTCCACTTGCGTGCAATCAACGACGCATTTGAGCAGGGCGTACCAGTCCACGGCTACTTTGCGTGGTCGCTCTTGGATAACTACGAATGGGCCTGGGGTTACCACAAGCGCTTCGGAATTATCCGAGTCAACTACGAAACCCAAGCTCGTACTGTGAAGGCTAGCGGAAAGTGGTACGGACAAATCGCTGCCACTAACGTAGTACCTGCTCGCTAGAATCACATAAGTAATAGATCCACATCAGCTTAGGGCAACCATAGAAAGGGTGCTCATGTCGAACCCAATGCCGACGTTGGAGGAAGTCGCCGCAGCTGCCGGCGTCTCTCGATCCACAGCGTCACGTGCAATCAACGGTGGTTCGCGTGTCTCACCTGAGGCCCAAGCTGCGGTAGACGCTGCGANNTCCCACCCCCGCGGCCCGCACGCTGGTGACTCGCCGTACAGAGTCAATTGGGTTGATTGTTCCTGAACCTGATGTTCGGGTGCTTTCAGACCCCTTCTTTGCGTCGGTAATTCGTGGGCTCAACTTGGCCCTCAAGGACACCGACTTGCAATTGGTGCTTCTCATCGCGCAACCAGGCGACTCTTCCACACGGATCAGTCGTTACCTGAACAACGGTCACGTTGATGGTGCGGTAGTAGTTTCACACCACCACAAAGATCAACTTGAAACGATAATTCTGAAGTCCCGCACCCCCGCCGTGTTTGTGGGAAGGCCATACCTGCACAATGACTCGTTGCGCGTTGTCGACGTAGACAACGTTGCTGGTGGCCGTGTAGCCACTGAGCACCTGATCTCGAAGGGGCGCACTCGAATCGCCCACATTTCTGGGCCAACCGACATGGCGGCTGGTGAAGACCGACTCATTGGTTGGAAGCAGGCATTAGCCACAGCTGGTTTGGAGCCAGGGCCGGTCTATGGTGGAGAGTTCACCACCGTAATGGGGGCCCACGCAATGGAACAGATCCTTGAAGAAGACCCGAACATTGATGCAGTATTTGCTGGTTCGGACTTGATGGCTTTGGGTGCACTCAGGGTTCTGGAAAGCCACGGAAAACGTGTTCCCCAGGACGTATCGCTCGTAGGCTATGACGACCTCGGAGTCGCGGCTTCCTCGGTACCGCCACTCACAACGGTTGCGAACCCCGTATCGGACATGACCAAATGGGCAACATTCGAGCTTCTCTACCAGCTCGGATACATGACCGACGAGGAACGCTTGGGCGCTCTGAACGTTTCCGGTGTGGTGCGAACCGAAACTTCGATCATCCTTCCTACAGTCTTGGTAGAGCGCGAGTCGTCCTAGTAATTATCGAACGGGACCTGCAGATGCAACTGATGGTGGTTAGCCAGCGCTGTACTGTGAGCACAGTCTTGTCAGATGCAATGAACGGTATGCGCGGTGATTAACGAAAACTTCCGAACTGGCTCCCTCGTCATGTTGGGCGGGGGGCTCGGCGCCACGGCTCGGTGGACGCTGACTGCACCCGTTCCCACTGTTTCTGGTGGTACCGATCTGGTTAGCGACCTTGTGGGCCTCGCAATAGTGAACATTTTCGGATGTGTTCTGATTGGACTGATTGTTGACCCAACAACACGCAAGATGCGATCAGCTCTACGCCACTCTTTTTGGGTGACCGGAGTGTTGGGTGGTTTCACTTCATTCTCCGCATTCATTGCCCTCTTTTCTCGTGTTTCTGACACGGGCTCACCATTACACGGGTATCTCTACGCGGCTGTCACCGTTTTCACCTGTCTTGCAGGGTACTTCGTAGGTTTTTCCGTTCGGCGCGCTCTAGGAACGCACATACAGCAGGAGGCGCCACGGTCATGATGCTTGCGGTGTTCTTAGGCGGTGCTTTTGGATCGCTGTTGCGGTGGCTGTGCGCTCGAGTAGAAGGTTCGCTCCGTAGCGAGTCTGAAAGGCCTGTAGATGGCTGGGGCACCACCGCAGCGAACATTATTGCTTGCGTTGTGCTGGCTTTCCCCGTGGCTCAGGAGCCGGGAGTAGGCGCCAGCTCGTTTCTTGTTGCTGGCCTTTGCGGAGGGCTATCTACATTCTCCTCATTCGCACTTGAACTCTCAGGAATGTGGCAAGACAAACGCTATAAACGAGCTGGCGTTCATCTAGCCGCCAATGTGGTGCTCGGCGCTCTCGCGTTTACCCTGATGCTGCCAATAGCCGGATTGTTCGGGATCTGACATGTCCCAGGTGTTGAGGAGCTTTATTGCTTACTAGGGACTCGTGGGCCCGTTAGTTACCCATGAGCTGTTGGAAAGACCTTAGCTGTTGGAGAGACATGGGCAGTTGGAAAACGATGAGCCGTTTTGAACCTATTAGCCGTTAGGAACTCTGCGGCCAAGAGCGCAGTGCTACAGAAATACACAGAGGCGGGTNNCCGCCTCTGTGTATGTGATTCAAAAACTAGTGCGCGCGACGAGCACGAGCGGTACGGCGCTTCAGCGCACGACGCTCGTCCTCAGAAAGGCCACCCCATACGCCAGCGTCTTGTCCCGACTCAATTGCCCATTTCAAGCAAGTGTCTACTACATCGCACCGACGGCATACGGCTTTGGCCTCTTCGATCTGAAGGAGTGCGGGCCCAGTATTTCCGATTGGGAAAAACAGTTCTGGGTCTTCTTCCAGGCACGCGGCGCGGTGACGCCAATCCATTGCAACTCCTAGGCTGGTGGGGATCATTCGGTATTGAGAGGGGAACGATCCCGAAAAAACACGGGAAACACGTAATCACTAGGTTCACACTTTGCTCGTGAGGTATTCAAGGTCTTGACAGGAAAAATTTGTCTAAAGGCCATGAGGTTTTTGTCACAGCGAAAAAAGGTGGTATATGTCGCACGAAAATGGCCGAGTTTCAGCATTTCTGTGCCCGAGAGAGCCTTGACGAGC
>DFNY01000198.1:13981-14491 GCA_002376595.1 Jonesiaceae bacterium UBA3555
CGAGTTCCTCATGAGGTGCCGGCCCTTTTCCTGTAACTACTCTGAGGAGAAATGACATGATCCGTGTCGCGCAGGTAGTGAGTGTCTGACGTTGTCTTGCCAACGGTGCGTTGAGTAGGGTGAGCCTAGAGGACCTAGCGCATGTCATGCGGCAGGACTGCTTCTCACTTAATGCCGAGGCTGCGGAGTAACCAACCAAGCGGTCGTAGCAGTTGCTCCAATTGGCCAATTGGGCAGAGGTCTTGGCATCCCCACTGTGCATAGCTAGAGGTAACAATGAACAACGACGAGTCCAATGAAACTTTCAGCTCCACCGGTAGCCGATCTGCTGGACTCATCGATTGGCTTAGAAGGACCCGTCCGATTTCTATCAAGATATTGATGGTACTGGTTGGGCTCGAGGCTCTGGCGGTGAGCGTCTACACGGTTTGGGGAGTGATCAACCTGGTGACCGGTAATGCCTCTCACTTCTCTGTCGCTATCATGTTATTGCTGTGCACAGCCGCGGCG
>DFNY01000002.1:0-272 GCA_002376595.1 Jonesiaceae bacterium UBA3555
GAGAAGCCCCTTCGTGATTCAGGTTTAGAGCCCTGGCAATGCGAGCATCTGGTCCAGAGCAACCTTTGCCCAGTGGGCGTCGTCCTTGTCCACGATGATCTGATTCATTTCTTGTCCGGCAACGAGGTTTTCCATAGTCCAAACAAGGTGCGGGAGATCAATTCTGTTCATGGTGGAGCAGAAACACACTGTGGAATCTAGGTAGTGAACGTTTTTGTCGCTGTGCTGGCGGGCCAGACGGCGTACAAGATTTAGTTCAGTTCCAATTGCCC
>DFNY01000002.1:286-2992 GCA_002376595.1 Jonesiaceae bacterium UBA3555
CCCACATAGTCCGAAGCAGCAATGACTTCGTTCTTGCACTCTGGGTGAGCGATGACGTTGATTCCTGGAACTGCAGCACGAATGTCTGCCACGTTCTTCTCAGAGAAACGCCCGTGCACGGAGCAGTGTCCGCGCCACAGAATCATTCGTGCGCCGTCGATTTGCTCTTGGGTGAGTCCGCCGTTTGGCTTGCGTGGGTCATAGACAACGCAGTCGTCAAGTGACATGCCAAGCTTTTCTACAGCGGTGTTTCGACCAAGGTGCTGGTCTGGGAGGAACAAGATCTTGCCGTCAGAGTCCACACCACCGACTTGGTCGAATGCCCAGCGCAACGCAACTTCAGCGTTCGATGATGTGCAGACTGTTCCGCCGTGACGTCCAGTGAATGCCTTAATTGCAGCCGAGGAGTTCATGTAGGTGACAGGCACAGTCTTTTCGCTGACGCCCGCTGCCACGAGGTCATCCCAGCAGTCTTCAACCTGGTTAATGACGGCCATGTCAGCCATGGAGCATCCAGCAGCGAGATCTGGGAGGATTACCTTTTGGTCATCGGAGGTCAGGATGTCGGCACTTTCAGCCATGAAGTGCACACCGCAGAAGATGATGTATTCGGCGTCGGGGCGCGCTGCTGCTTCACGGGCCAACTTGAAGCTGTCTCCGGTGACGTCTGCGAAGTCAATGACCTCATCGCGTTGGTAGTGGTGGCCAAGCACGAATGCGCGGTCACCTAGCGCCGCTCGTGCGGCGCGTGCACGCTCTACAAGGTTCGGGTCACTGGGCGTGGGCAATGCCCCTGCGCACTCGACTCCACGCTCTGAGTTGAGGTCAGAGTTTTGTCCCATCAGCAAAAGTGCTGGGGACTTCGCGGGTTCTGTGAAGGTGTTTCCTAGCGTTGTATTCACAAGTTCATTCTCCCATATTTACCCCGAACAACTAAGTTGAGGGCTGTGCGAGTTCTTCAATGAAGCAACGGTGCGATTATGGTTCTCATATGCGCGTTTTGGTAATTGCTGACCACTCACCCCAAGCAGACTCTCAGTTTGTGNNGCTGTAGCGCCGGTGTGGCAGGAGCATGCGAGTCGGTGCGGTGGATTCAAGGGCACAACGCTGGTTGTTCCGCGCCCACAGCAGGCCCAGTGGGAAGCAGAATTTGCTTTGCATATGTTTGCGGCTGTCTCTGCATCGATGACTCGCATTGTGGTGCCGTTGGAGCGTTATTCCTACCCAGACGCTGGGAAGAAGGCGCTGAGGCACCTTTGTCTCGCCTTTGGTTGGGAACCCACCCGTGAATTTTCCGACGACGCCGCTGGCTTCCATGAGATGGTCCAGTTCTTGCGGCCTCAACTACGTTCAGTCGACATTGTCGTTGCTTACAGTGACAACGTGCCTTTGACCGGTATGCATGGCATGTCTGGCACTGCTGCACTTTTGGGAGATCTCGAAAGCGAAGAAGCCCAAGCATGCGAGAGGTCGGTGTCGTCCATGCTCCACGCGCTCAACACCGGCTTCAAAGTGGACGCTGAGGGAAAAACTGGCATGAATCTTTTGGCGCCAACGGCGCCGGCTCTGACCTTTAAAGACCTCGCGCGCAACGATGCAGCCGGCAACGCCGGCGGCTTGGGATTCGCACTCTTGGCGCTTGGGGCAAGAGCCGTGCCTCTGAACCAAGCTCTACTTACCCAATTTGGACTGAGCGAGCTGATCGATTCAGCTGATGTGATCGTCGTGAAGCAGGATGCTCTTGACGGGCCAGCGTTTGCGCATTCAACTTTGGGAGTCGTCGCGCCTTTGGCGCTAGTAGCTGTAGCTCCGGTAGTGGCGGTAGTGGAAGACCAAATCATGGGTGCCCGCGAACTTGCTGCGCAAGGGATCGCCACCGCGTACGTGGTTAATCCGGAACAGTTGGAAGAATCTGTCACGCGGATCGCACGCTCGTGGACTCCCCAGCGGTAGTACCCTCCCAGTCACACTGACTGTGATGTGCGCACGGCTTTTCCCCGATGCCACAAAAAAAGAATAGAATTATTCAGCACACAGGAATACAGGCGAACAATACGCCGTTACATGTGTGACAGACTTTTGGTCAATCGAGGTGCGCACCCACACGTACGAGACCTTGACTCACATCACGCGGGGCCCGACGCCTTACGTGGCAAGTAATACGGAGANNGCTGCCCACAAGGTGAAGAGCCTGCTCGAACAGGAAGGTCGCGACGACCTCCGTTTGCGCGTTGCAGTCCAACCAGGCGGATGCTCTGGCCTGATTTACCAGCTCTACTTCGACGAGCGCGTCCTTGACGGCGACGCCCTGCGCGATTTTGATGGCGTAGAGGTCATCGTAGACAAGATGAGCGTTCCTTACCTTGAAGGCGCCACCATCGACTTTGCTGACACCATTGAGAAGCAAGGTTTCACAATTGACAACCCAAACGCTGGTGAAGGTTGTGCTTGCGGCGGCTCGTTCGCTTAAGACCTAACCAAATGGGTGGCTGGTTCGTTTGTTCGAACCAGCCACCCATTTGCGTACCCGCTGTCTGCGGCTCTGCTGCCTGCCTACCCGCTGCCTGCGGTTCCGCTGACGAAGAGGCATTCACTGCAGAGTTACTGTGAACTCAACTGTCCACACCGGGGTGTGGACGAACACGGGCTCGGAACAAAGATGTTCTTTCAGGCGTGCCCAAGCAGGAATGTCAAACTCCGCAGCGG
>DFNY01000002.1:3050-3328 GCA_002376595.1 Jonesiaceae bacterium UBA3555
GCGAGCCATCTTGATGATTGGCAAAGGACAACGCATATCTGTTGCATCTAAGAAGTAATCCGATCGATCATCTCGTGCCGAAGATACGGGAACCAGGGGAGTCTCTTGAGTTCTCGGACGATTCACTGAAGCGTCAGAGCTATTCGGGCTCATAGGTCATCGACCCCCATTAAAGCTCGCACCGATGCAACAGCGCGGGGGAGAACCGAAATAAACCTGTCCACATCGTCCTGAGTGACGTCCCAATCCAAACTGATTCGAACATTGCCATGGGTGAG
>DFNY01000002.1:3392-14555 GCA_002376595.1 Jonesiaceae bacterium UBA3555
AGAATGTGGGGGAGACGGTTGTTTGGGTCGCCCACAACCTCAACATCTGGAATCTGTGCCGCCGCGTCGCTGATCTGATCTATCCATCTGCGCTGAAGTGTGCTGCGCTCTTCCATTGCTCGAACAGATTCTTCCAAGGTCACAGCAGCCGCGAAAACTGCTGGAAGGCTCGTGCCTCCTGGGAACCATAAGTCTTGGTCCTCTGGCCAGATGCTACGTGTGCGAGTGCGAGCCTTGAGCGCCAAAACCCCTACTCCATTTCCGCCACCCCAATCACTAGGTTGAGCAACCAGCGCATCCCAGTGTTCGGCTGCAGGCAGAGCAATGTGACCCACTGNNTGTGAAGCAGCAGCATCCAATACAAAGGGAACCGAACTTGCGCGAGAAACCCGCGCCAGTTGCTCAACATCCTGGAGTGTCCCCACTTCATGATTACCAACGTGGCTTAGGGCCCAAGCAACTGAACCGGTGGAAACCGCGTGCGTGAACTGATCAAAATCGATGGACCCCAAACGAGTTACGGGAATAATTGAAGGCTGGGCGTAGTGACGGGCGGCGTTAAGTACTGCACTACGCTCCGTGCTGCCAACAACAGCAGTATTGCCTACCCGTGAGCGCCCCAAGGAAAGCGCACCTAAGGCGTTATGGAATGCGGCGGTGGCCGATGGAGCAAAATGAATCTCCTCGGTTCTGACGCCGAGGATTGAGGCAACGGTCTCACGCGAAGCGTCATAAATCCGGCGCGCCTTACGGCCTTGTGCGTGCAGCCGGCGGAAATCTGCCCACCCGTCCTCCAATGCTTGCGCATAGGCTGAACGTCCCAGCTGTGAAATTCGAGAATTGCCTTGAGCATCGAAATTGACCTGCTTCACAGGAACCTGTGAAGCAGTCGAAGCGGGGTGCTCTGGAGTCGACGAAACGGGCGCGGAACTCAAAATACTTACCTACTTAGGTGCAAGTCCAACAATCGAGGACACAACGTGCGGTTAACGGGCTAGACGCGCA
Organism: Jonesiaceae bacterium UBA3555; assembly: GCA_002376595.1. Lineage (GTDB taxonomy): Bacteria > Actinomycetota > Actinomycetes > Actinomycetales > Cellulomonadaceae > Timonella. The sequence goes on from DFNY01000002.1 coordinate 4,398, forward strand.
CAAACTGTCACTTTCGGGTTCTTCACAATGTGAAGAACCCGCACTGAAAGTCAGAACAAACTGAGGATTCTGACATGTTTGGCAAATCTGTTACGAACATAGTGCCCTGCGGCAATTGTCACACGAAAATGCCCCCTATGATTCTTCCACTTGCGGTAATGCACGATACGCTTGCAGTGTCGAGGACGAAGGTCCTGTGTCGTGCCCCAAAACGGAAGCGCAGCAGGACGTGAAGTGAAAGGCCCCCCTTTGCGCTCGCAAAACACATCTAGCAGTGCTCGAAAGAAAGGCTTGTTGCTTGCAGCAACAGGCCTCATCGTGCTGACTGCCGCCGGGTGTTCCCCGGAATCAAAGCGTGGATGGATGCCAGGGTACTCAGATGGCCCTGTCACCAACATGACTGACCGTATAACCAACCTCTGGGTTGGCTCGTGGATCGCCGCACTCATCGTCGGTATTCTTGTCTGGGCTCTTACCTTGTGGTGCATCGTTGCATACCGCAAGAAGAAGAACGACAACAAGCTACCAACGCAGACGCGATACCACCTCCCACTTGAGATTCTCTACACCGTAGTGCCAATCGTCATGGTCGGTGTCCTGTTCTTCTACACTCAGCGCGACATGGCTGCAATCCGAGACACCTCGGCAACGCCAGACGTACAAATTGAAGTGTATGGAAAGCAATGGAGCTGGGACTTCAAGNNCTCACCGAAGACGTCTACGAATCTGGAATTCACATCTCCAACGTAGGTGAACTCGAAGGTAGCCTCGGAGATCGCGGAACCCACGAATCTTTCCCAACTCTCTACCTTCCAGTGAACAAGACCGTTGAATTCACGCTTGTATCGCGCGACGTCAACCACTCGTTCTGGATCCCAGCCTTCTTGGACAAGATGGACATGATCCCTGGACGCACCAACACGTGGCAAGTAAAGCCACTGCGTGAAGGTATCTACGCCGGTAAGTGCGCAGAACTTTGCGGTGAATACCACTCGGGAATGCTCTTCAACGTTGCAGTAGTCAGCGAAGAGGAATACCTAGAGAAGACCGCAGAACTGCGCGAAGAAGGCAACGTTGGACGTTTGGGCGAGGAATACAACCGCTACCCATCCGTCACCGCTGATGCAGAGGGGAGTGACCACTGATGGGAAACGCAAGTGAAGCAGTTCCAGGCCTTCGCGCCGGACGCCAAACACTCGGTCGCACGTTCGTAAAGTGGATCACTTCCACTGACCACAAGACCATCGGGTACATGTACCTGATCGCGTCATTCATCTTCTTCTGCATCGGTGGCCTCATGGCACTTGTGATCCGTGCAGAACTCTTCGCTCCAGGCATCCAAATTGTCCAGAGCAACGAACAGTACAACCAGCTGTTCACCATGCACGGAACAATCATGCTTCTGCTCTTTGCAACTCCACTGTTTGCTGGCTTTGCAAACGTGCTGGTGCCATTGCAGATTGGTGCACCAGACGTCGCATTCCCACGATTGAACGCATTCGCATTCTGGCTGTTCCTCTTCGGTGGAATCATCGCCTGTGCGGGATTCTTCACTCACGAAGGTGCAGCATCATTCGGATGGTTCGCCTATGCGCCACTCTCAAGCACAACCTATAGCCCAGGCGTAGGTGGAGACCTCTGGGTCTTCGGTCTTGCAATGGGTGGTTTCGGTACCATCCTCGGTGGTGTCAACTTCATCACCACCATCATCACCATGCGTGCGCCGGGCATGACCATGTTCCGTATGCCAATCTTCACGTGGAACACACTGGTGACCTCCATGCTGATCATCATGGCGTTCCCACGGCTCGCTTCGGCTCTGTTCGCTCTTGGAGCTGACCGCCGCCTCGGCGCTCAGGTATTCAACCCTGAAAACGGTGGAGCGATCCTCTGGCAGCACCTCTTCTGGTTCTTCGGGCACCCNNTTCGGACACCCAGAGGTGTACATTATTGCGCTTCCATTCTTTGGAATCGTCTCCGAGATCTTCCCTGTGTTCTCGCGCAAGCCAATCTTCGGCTACAAGGGCCTGATCTACGCAACGATCGCAATTGCGGCACTCTCCGTCACCGTGTGGGCACACCACATGTACGTGACCGGTGCAGTCATGCTCGACTTCTTCGCCTTCATGACAATGCTTATTGCAGTGCCAACCGGTGTGAAGTTCTTTAACTGGATCGGCACAATGTGGCGCGGAAAGCTTACATTCGAAACGCCAATGCTCTGGTCAATCGGATTCCTAGTAACCTTCCTCTTCGGTGGTCTTACTGGTGTTATCCTCTCCAGCCCAGCGCTCGACTTCCAACTATCTGACTCGTACTTCGTGGTTGCGCACTTCCACTACGTTGTGTTCGGAACAGTCGTGTTCGCAATGTTCGCTGGCTTCTACTTCTGGTGGCCAAAGTTCACCGGACGTATGCTGAACGAACGTCTTGGCAAGGTTCACTTCTGGTTGCTGTTCTTCGGCTTCCACGCAACCTTCTTGGTACAGCACGTACTGGGTGTCGAAGGTATGCCACGTCGTTACGCTGACTACCTGCAAGAAGATGGTTTCACCCTGCTCAACCAGGTTTCCACCATCGGATCGTTCGTACTCGCGGCGTCAACCCTGCCATTCCTGTGGAATGTTTACATCACCTGGCGTTCCGCGCCAAAGGTTGAGGTTGACGACCCATGGGGCTTCGGCGGATCGCTCGAATGGGCAACTTCCTGCCCACCACCACGCCACAACTTCACATCGTTGCCACGTATCCGTTCGGAGCGTCCTGCATACGATCTGCACCACCCAGAAGTTGCAGCGCTGGATCACCACGTCGCGGGACAAACTCCACTCGACTCGGTGTACGGTGAAGCTGACCGGACAGCTCAAGAGCAAGTAATCAACCAGCCACACGCAGGAGAGGAACGCTGAAATGAAAATTGAGTCGAATCTCTTCAACTTCCTAGCACCATTCTTCGCAGCAGTCGGAATCGTCTACGGTTTCATGACTGACTGGAAAGAAATGGTTGGTGTGACCTGTATCTTCCTGACAATGGGTCTCGTGCTCATGGTTGGCTTCTACCTACGCAAGCTTTCCAAGAGTATTGACCCTCGCCCGCAAGATGATCCAGAAGGAGAAATCGCGCAGGCAGCAGGAGAATACGGCTTCTTCTCACCATGGAGCTGGTGGCCAATCGTTCTTGCGGGCGCAGCAGCAGTTGCGTTCATGGGCTTAGCACTCGGCTGGTGGATCTTCGGTCTAGGCGCAGTACTAGGCGTCATCGCCCTAGTCGGCTGGGTATTCGAGTACTCCCGCGGAATCCACGCGCACTGATAGCCACATAACTTCATATCTCGACAGCGATGGGCCTCGGCAGACACTACGTCCGCCGAGGCCCTTCGTGTTGCACTCACGCGGCTAGGCGCAACTTGGAATTGTCTTACTGTGCATTCATGCGCGTGGGGCGTGTGCATCCCGCCTCTATTGCCTAGATGGGCTCCTGCCAGGCCCAAGTCGCCTCCACAGCCCCCCAGCCCGAGTGGGGAACGCTCAGCCTGCGTCCACAGAGCCCCAGTCCCCGTGGGGCACCCTGGGCTCCGTGTTCCATTTGTGGCTCCGTCTGTGGCGGACGCTATTGCGGCGAGACAACGTCAATGCGTGACGTGGTTTAAGTGCGGCATGCATCAGGCTACTAACAAGCCTGAACTCCTTCCCAACCCCTAGCCTTTGACCAACCATAGTTGTTGATTCGTCTAGGGGAGTGGCCTCAGCCGGCACCATGCTCGTCTTCGTGCGTGTTAGGAGGACTAAGGAGGGCAATGCGCGGATTGTTCGTAACCGCCTCACGCAGTGCCGTAGAGATGCAAAAGAGGCTGAATGGACATGGATGTCCATTCAGCCTCTAAAGCTGCTTCGGGACGCTTAGGTGCGTCCTAGCGTTGCGCTAACTCACGCAGGAACAATGAGTCCGGCGGTCTGAGTGCGTGCGCGGTCGAATCGAGCGCCAGCGTCTGCCCAGTTCACGAGGTTCCACCATGCGGTGATGTAGTCAGCGCGCATGTTGGCGTAGTCAAGGTAGTATGCGTGCTCCCAAACGTCCAACAAAACGATTGGTGTAAGACCCATTGGGATGTTTCCCTGCTGGTCGAACAACTGCACTACTACGAGGCGGGAGCCGATGGAATCCCAAGCTAGGATTGCCCAGCCTGATCCTTGTACGCCAGCGGCAACCGCGGCGAAGTGCTTCTTGAACGCTTCAAGTGAACCGAACTGCTCGTCGATAGCTGCTGCGAGGTCTCCAGCTGGCTCGCCACCCTCTGGTGAGAGGTCANNGAGGTTCTTTTCAATCTGGTTGATAGCTGAGAAGTCACCCTTCTCGCGGGCTTCTTCCAGCTGCTCCAACGCAGTGTTGGCGCCGGTGACGTAAGCCTGGTGGTGCTTCGAGTGGTGAAGCTCCATGATGCGACCGGAGATGTGTGGCTCAAGTGCGCCGTAGTCGTATGAAAGTTCTGGNNACTTACTTGAAGTGTGTGGTCACGTCCAATGTGCGAGTGAGTATTTCTACTCCGCGATCGCTGGTTTCTCTGTGTCCGAACCTACCTGGGTGTGCGCGCCTGGTTGGTGGACTTCAGATGGACGAACCGGCTCCACGCGGTCTTCGTAGAAGAAGCGTGAAAGTGCCTGCCAGCGACGATCTGCCTTATAGCCCTTACGGCGTACACCACGTGAGTCCTCAGCAGGCTCAATCTCGAGAGGTGCGTGGGCGGTGTAGTTGACACGTACCCATCGGTCCTGCTCGTCTACTGGTTCGTGCAGTTCGATGTATTCACCGGTTGCGAACTCGTAGATGGTGCCCTTCTCATTACCGTGCAGTACTACCTCTCGGTCCTTACGCTGGAGCGACAAGCAAATGCGCTTGGTGATCCAGAAAGCAAATACCGGAGCTACGAACAGCGCAATACGAAGAACCCAAGTAATTGAGTTGATCGAGAGTGCGAAGTGAGTTGCCAGACNNGTCGTTTGAGCCCGCAACTGCGAGAATGATGAACGCTGTCAAGAACGCGACACCCAGACCAGTACGTGTAGGTACGTTGCGTGGGCGGTCTAGGACGTGGTGTTCCTTGTTGTCCTTGGTAACGCGGGCTTCAATGAACGGGTACAGAGCAAGGAACGTAAACAGTAGGCCAGGGATGACCATACCCGGAACCAGAATGTTCAAGGAAAGCGTGTAGCCGCCAATGACAACTTCTGTCTGCCCTGGCATCAAACGTAGTGAACCTTCGAGGAACAGCATGTACCAGTCAGGTTGTGCACCAGCTGAAACCGGCGATGGGTCATACGGTCCGTAGTTCCATACGTTGTTGATTGCCATGGTTCCACCCATGAGTGCAAGAACACCGAAGACGATGAAGAAGAATCCACCGGCCTTAGCAACGTACACAGGGAAGAGTGGGAAGCCGACTACGTTCTTGTCCGTGCGTCCGCCACCAGGGTACTGCGTGTGCTTGTGCAGCACTACGAACAACAGGTGTAGACCTACGAGCGAGAGGATCAGGGCCGGAACAACCATGATGTGCAGCGAGAACAGGCGCGGAATGATGTCTTCGCCAGGGAACTCGCCACCGAATACAAAGTAGGAAGCGTATGAACCAATGAGAGGAACTGACTTCACAACGCCATCTGCGATGCGCAAACCGTTGCCGGAGAGGACGTCATCAGGCAGGGAGTATCCGGTGAATCCACCGAGTAGACCAAGGATCATTAAAACGAATCCAACAAGCCAGTTGAGCTCACGTGGCTTGCGGAATGCACCAGTGAAGAACACGCGCATCATGTGAGTCACAATCGCAGCCATGAACAGCAATGCTGCCCAGTGGTGGATCTGACGCATCAGAAGTCCGCCCGGAACCTCAAATGAGAGTCGAAGCGTTGAGGCGAATGCTTCCGACATGAGTCGGCCGTCCATGGAGGTCACCGGACCGTGGTAGGTGGTGAGGCCCATGGAAGGTACGAAGAACATGGTGAGGAAGAATCCGGAGATGAGCAATACTACGAATGAGTAGAGTGCTACCTCACCGAGGAGGAATGACCAGTGGTCAGGGAAGACCTTGCGGGCGAATCCCTTGACCGCTACGGCAATGTTTGTCCGTTGGTCTAGGTAGTCTCCAGCTGCAGCGGCCTTTTTGGCGGTAGTCGTTGTCACTTGAGACGCTCCCAGTAGCTCGGACCGATTGGTTCGTTAAAGTCATCCTGAGCTACGAGGTAGCCCTCATCGTCTACCGCAATTGGCAGCTGAGGTAGTGGACGCTTTGCAGGACCGAAAACAACCTTTGCGCCATCTGCCACGTCAAAGGTTGATTGGTGGCAAGGGCACAGCAGGTGGTGTGTTTGCTGTTCGTAGAGAGCAACAGGGCAACCCACGTGGGTGCAAATCTTTGAATAGGCGACGATTCCATCGTATGACCAAGATTTGCGCTCTTCGGATTCCTTGAGGTCCTTCGGGTCAAGGCGAACCAGGAGGACAACGGCCTTAGCCTTTTCAGTGATCCAGTGGTGAGACTGGCGCTCTTCTTCGGTTGCCTCAGGAATGATGTGCACTACAGAACCGACGGTAACGTCAGCAGCCTTGACTGGGCGTCCGTTTGGGTCGGTAGTAAGGCGCACACCCTTCTTCCATAGCGTCTTGCGGAACTTGGAAACGTCCCAGTCGCTACCTACGTTTGCAACCAGTGGGACTGCAATCGTGAGAGGGAAGAGCGCAAGAGCTGTCACTACTGAACCCTTAAGCAGCGTGCGGCGCTCGATGTTCGAGTCCTTTACACCTGCTGCTAGTTCAGCAACTGCTGCTTCACGGTCTTCTGCTGAAGATTCAAGTGGGTGGCGCTCGTCGATGACCTCGTGGTCAGACATGAGTGCCTTTGCCCAGTGAACCGCCGCGATTCCAATACCGAGGAGCGCAAACGCAATGGAGATTCCAAGCGCGTAGTTAGAGTTACGCACAGACTCTGTGGTTCCATCTGGTCGGATGGTGAAGAACACCACGAGCGACGCAATGGTTCCCACGATTGAGACTAGGAAGAAGAAAACTACCTGTAGTTCTGCGCGCTTAGCGGCCTTTGGATCCTTGTCGCTCATGCGCAGTTTGTGCGCTGGCAAACCCGGATCAACGAACCGATCTTCGTTCGTGGCAACTAGTTCAGTTGCCGACGAGTCCTTGTTAAGTTCACTCATGAAGACTTGGCTCCGATCCAAAGTGCAAATCCAATGAGGGAGCCGAGTCCGACAATCCATACCCAGACGGCTTCGGAAACAGGTCCGATTGATCCGAGGGAGAGTCCACCGGCTGAACCATCACGCTGTTCAACTACGTACGCAATGATGTCGCGCTTTTCTTCAGGGGTCAGCGTTGCATCGTTGAATACTGGCATCGACTGTGGGCCTGTAACCATTGCTTCGTAAATGTGCGTTGGAGTCGTGTTCCACAGTGCAGGTGCGTACTTACCTTCGGAGAGTGCACCGCCGGCGCCAACAGCGTTGTGGCACATCGCGCAGTTGGTTGCGAAGAGAGCGGAGCCCTTTGAGGAATCTCCGAGCTCTGGGTCTACCGACTCTGCGTCAGGTACTGAAGGTCCAGGGCCAAGGGATGCAACATAAGCAGCCAATTGGCGGGTCTGCTCGTCGTTCATCTGAACTGGCTTGGCTGGTGCCTGAGGGGGGGGGGGCTGCATTGGCATACGGCCTGTGCCGACTTGGAAGTCAACAGCAGCGGCTCCAACGCCGATGAGCGATGGAACGTTGTCCTTGCCCTCAGCGTCTAGGCCGTGGCAGGTTGCGCAGTTTGCCTTGAATAGCTTTGCGCCCTCATCAATATCTTGGGTAGTCGCAGTGTCAGCGGTTGCTGAGCTTGGAGAAAACGCCGCATAGAGGCCTCCAACTACAAGCAACGCGAACATAACGAGCACCACCGGTGTGAAGCGGTGGTGTCGGCGGGCAGCGAGTGCCTTCACGAATCGATCCTCGTCTCGCTTTGGGGGGTTAGAAATTAACACTTAAGCGCTGGACTGCATCAATGCAGTCCAGCGCTCATCCTGATTACCTCAGGAAGTAGATGACGCCAAACAAGGCGATCCACACGACATCGACAAAGTGCCAGTAGTACGACACGACAATGCCGGTGGTTGCTTCGTGGTGTCCAAACTTCTTTGCAGAGAATGAACGACCAAGAAGGAACAGGAACGCGAACAAACCGCCTAGGACGTGAAGTCCGTGGAAGCCTGTGGCCAAGAAGAANNACCGTAAGGGCTCGAGGAGATGGTAAGTCCGTGGGAGACCAACTCTGCGTATTCGAATACCTGGCCAGCGACGAAGAACGAACCCATGAGGAAGGTGAGGGTCATCCACTCGTTCATGCCCCACTTGTTGATCTGGAAGATCGATCCCGTGCGCACAGGCTGGAAGCGTTCAGCAGCCCAGACACCCATTTGGCAGGTGAAGGAAGAAGCAACCAGAACAATGGTGTTAATGAGAGGGAAGGTCACATTGAGGTGGCCCCCGCCTTCATTCCATTGCGATGCGGGAATGGTGGCACGAATGGTGAAGTACATCGCGAAGAGGCCCGCAAGCAACATGAGTTCACTTGAGAGCCACACGATGGTTCCAACCGAGACTGGGTTCGGGCGGTTCACGCTTACGTGGTGTTGTGCTTTAGGAGCAGCAGTTACAGTCGACACCATTCAATTATTGCTGATGTTTTGTGAAAGTTGGGCCTAAAGACCCACCATTCGCGAGGTTGAATCTCACAATGCCTTGCGTTTCTTCAAATTTGTGGGTTTCTTGTGACGAATTCTGGGGGACTGTCACTAAACTCTATCAAGGTGTGGACCGGCGTTCTTGCTGATGTGACGCTATTAAGATAGGCATGTAAGTAGACGCGTCATCTGGCGTGTAACAGTTTCGATTTGTGAACGTGAGGTTGCAATGACCAGCAGCACTGGGTCTAAGGGCCCTATTTCCGTACTTCTGTACTCGGACAACGTCGATGTGCGTAATCACGTGCGTTCTGCAATCGGAGATGAGATCGATGGTGCGGCAGTGAACTGGNNGCACCAAAGCTCAGACTTTCAACCTCCTGGTGCTCGATGGCGAAGCGCACAAGGTCGGTGGCATGGGAGTCGCTCGAGAACTTAAGAACTCAATCTTCAACTGCCCACCTGTACTGTTGCTGACGGGACGAGCCCAAGATGCTTGGCTGGCTTCCTGGTCGCTTGCTGATAGCGCCGTGCCACGCCCGCTTGATGTGCTTGAGTTGCAAGATGCAGTCCGCCAACTGCTGACTCAAGAGGTAGTAGTCGCGGAACGCCCATGACCCAGTCGTTCGAATACACTTGGGCCAACCTGACCTCTGAACTGCTTTCCGGAACAGACCTTCCTGTCGAAGCTACGCGTTGGGCCATGAACTCCATGATGAATGGGCAAGCCACGCCTGTTCAGTTAGCGGGTTTCCTCATTGCTTTAAGAGCAAAGGGGGAGACCGTGGACGAGATGGAGGGTCTCGCGTCTGCGATGATCGCCAACGCTGTTGAGTACCCAGATTTGGCGGCGTCCTCGAATGCCGTTGACATCGTTGGGTCCGGTGGGGATCGTNNCCATTCCTGTGGTCAAGCACGGAAACCGTGCCTCGTCCTCGTCTTCCGGTTCTGCGGATGTTCTGGAAGCTCTGGGAATTCCGTTGGATCACACTCCAACACGAATCGCAGAGATTGGCAAAGCTGTTGGCATTACCTTCTGTTTTGCCCAGACTTTCCACCCAGCGATGCGCTTTGCAGGGCCTACGCGAAAAGACTTGGGCTTACCCACTGCATTTAACTTCGTTGGCCCTATTACCAACCCAGGAAAGCCTCGTGCCACCGCAGTCGGAGTTGCCGATGCGCACATGGCGCCCCTTATCGCTGGGGTTTTCGCTCGCCGAAAGACCGAAGCGTTGGTATTCAGAGGTGCTCTTGGGCTGGATGAACTGGCAGCCATCGGACCCGTTGATTTGTGGACTGTTTTTGACGGAACCGTCACTCAGCACGTGATTGATCCCGTCGCGGACCTCGGTTTGCCTGCGATTGATGTGTCAGACATTCAAGGTGCTTCAGCTCAGTACAACGCTCAGGTGGCATTGGATTTCTTTAACGG
>DFNY01000024.1 GCA_002376595.1 Jonesiaceae bacterium UBA3555
CAACTGGCAGCCCGGTTTCTGGGTGGATCTGCCCAACGGCGTGGAAGCGGTCTGCAATATCCTCTTCCGCAGGCTTGTATCCCCTGCCTTTCTCCGTGATGACATGAACCAAAACGGGTGCACCAAACTGCTTAGCGCGCTCCAAAGCGTGCTCAACCTCTTTGAGGTTGTGCCCGTCAATTGGGCCAAGATACTTGATGCCAAGGTCTTCAAAGAGACCCTGTGGGCGAATCACGTTCTTTACGCCCTTCTTCAGCCCATGCAGAGCGTCGTAGGCCATCTGACCAGGAATACCAAAGCGCGGCAATGTGCTCTTACCCCACGTCAGCATGCCCTCGTACTGGCGTGTGGTACGCAGAGTATCAAGGTGTCGTGCGAGCCCACCGATAGTTGGCGAATAGGNNGTCGTTAACAATGACAACAAGGCGGCGGTCTTCGCCCTCAGCAATGTTGTTGAGAGCTTCCCAGGCCATTCCTCCGGTTAGGGCGCCATCGCCAATAACAGCGACAGCTAAGCGATCGTCATCGCCACGCAGCTGGTTGGCCTTGGCAACGCCGTCAGCCCACGACAGAGCGGTAGAAGCGTGGGAGTTTTCCACCACGTCATGAGGGGATTCAGCGCGTGAAGGGTAACCGGACAGGCCGCCACTCTTGCGCAGATTGGTGAAGTCGGTTCGCCCCGTCAGCAACTTGTGCACATACGACTGGTGTCCGGTGTCAAAAATAAAGGTGTCTTTGGGTGACTCAAACACCCGGTGCATGGCAATGGTGAGTTCAACTACGCCAAGGTTCGGACCTAAGTGTCCGCCAGTTTTGGACACAGATTGAACCAGATACTCGCGGATTTCCGCGGCCAACGCGACAGCCTGCTCGTCATTGAGCGACTTAACATCTGCTGGGGAGTTTACGTGCTCTAGCAAGCTAACTCTTCCCCTCTCATATGCGGTGCACACCCTGAGCGGGCCCACACAGCAACAAACACTGGACACTCAACTTTAGGTTTAAATGACGCCAATTGACGAACCAGACGCCCTATTTGAGCGGTTCTGATTCAGAATCCGGCTCAAACTCACACACCTACTTCGTTTTTGAGTAGAAGTTTCTTTCTGGCTTGCACCGTGAACTGAGAAACTAGTTCAGTGAGTAGTGAGGTTCCCTTCCTAATAACTGAAGCCGACACCGAGTTGGTGCGCCGGCTCGTGGCCGAGCAGTTTCCGCAGTATGCCATCTTGCCCGTTGAGTATCGGGCAACCGGATGGGACAACGTCATGTTCGCTCTTGGAAGTGAACTCGCTGTCCGTTTACCGCGTCGCTCTGAGGCGTTCACTCCGCAGCGCAATGAGTTCGAGTGGCTTAATCAGGCAACTGCTCCCCTGACCACTTCGGTGCCACACGTTGTACATGTGGCTCGGCCTTCCGACTTGTTCGAGCACGCGTGGGCGATTGTGGAATGGATGGAAGGAATTCGTTCCATGTCCGTGGCGCCAGGTCAGCGTGATGCGTGCGCGGCCTCACTGGGCACTCAACTGGCACTCCTGCACCGTCCAGCGCCCGCTAACGCACCTAGTAACCCCTACCGCGGCGTACCACTAAGATCCCGGGCCCAAGTAGTGGATCAAAGAATCTCCACTACGGGGGGTCTACAGCCAATACGCGAAATATGGGATGCAGCACTTCGGGCCACCCCTTTCCCATCGGCACCAGTATGGTGCCACGGCGACCTCCACCCCGGAAACTACCTACTCAATGAGTCACACGACCTGGCTGGAATCATTGACTTTGGAGACATCACCAGCGGTGATCCTGCAGTGGATCTCTCGGCTGCATGGCTGTCATTCACGTCTCTAGGACGTGCTGAGTTTTTTGCAGCCTATCTGCGCGGATGTGATCCGATCATCGCTGCTGACATCGGCCTGCTAGAACGCAGCAAAGGATGGGCTATATCCACCTTCATCAGTTCGGTCCTCACCTCTGAACTCTCTACGCCTGATTTTGTAGAAACAGCCCACTGGNNTGTCTGAGTTACTTTCACAGTCTGAGTTGCTTTCACACGAATAGGTGTGTGCCGCGCGCGCCTTCGTGTGCATGGCGAATGGGTTTCTCAACTATTCCCACACTCGATCCGCCATGGCGGGTCCCAGATCCTTGGGCCGCAATAAGGGCCAAAGCCAATCACAATGGCGGCTGGTCAAGCTCTTCCTTGGTGTGTTTGTAGGACGCCGCAATTAGGGCTCGCAACACACTCATGTCTACGTCCGCGAGCTTGGTAATGTACACGCACCCCTTGGAGAGTTTGTGCTTGCCCAACTGCTCAAGTAGTTCTTCGCGCCCGGGAAAGTCTTGAGCAATATAGAGTGTCTGACTCGCCGCTCTAGGGGAAAACGCCGCCGCGGGCATATGCCCTTGGCGCCCGGAGTCGTACACGTAGTGGTAAGTGTCAAAGCCGATAATGCTTGGCCCCCACATCACTGGTTCATGGCCGGTGATCTCCGTATGCATATCAACTAGCGCCCAGGCGTCTTCTTGTCTGTTGGCTTTGACTTTGGAGTCAATGAACTCGCCCACTGTCATGCCAGTTGGTTGTGTTTTGTTCTCGCTCATGTTTGCCTCACCCTTCGCTCACCGGTCTCATCCCCCGCGCCTAGCCCCTCGGCTACTGCTTGCTCATCCGAGTTTCGCAGGTTTTCATGTGCCTTTCACGCATGACAGTTCCGANNTGGCAGCCCGCCGTGTTCTCGTAGTGGGCGCGCATCCTGATGACTTGGAGTTGGCTTGTGGTGGTACCGTGGCCAGTTTGGTGGATCGTGGCCACATTGTTCGTACCATCGTCATGAGTGATGGATGCCAGGGTGGTAACGCCCAGACTCGCATGATTGAGGCACGTAGCGGCTCTAAGTTCTTGGGCGTCAGCGATGTGGAGGTGCACCAGTTCACCGACACCCGCTTGGCTGACCACTCTTGTGACCTTATTTCTGTGGTTGAAAATGCGGTGAACGACTTCAAGCCAGACATCATTTTGACGCACTCGGGGCATGACCAGCATCAAGATCATCAGGCAGTGCATGAAGCTGTGTTGCGGGGAGCGCGAAAAGCGCCCTCAATTCTGTGCTTCGAATCGCCTTCCGCCACCCGCGCGTTCAATCCCAGCATTTTCATTGACATTTCGGCGTACATTCACGTCAAAGTTGCTGCAGTGAATGTGCATCATGACCAAGCACGTAAGCCCTATATGACCGCCACAATTGTGCGTTCTGTTGCCGCATTCCGCGGCATTCAAGCTCGGTGTGAGTTTGCGGAGGCATTCGAACCAGTGCGGTACCAGTATGCCGTCCGGGAGCTGACATGACGGTTGTGCTCATTACTGGGGCATGCGGGCCGGCTGGAATTTCACTGGCACACCAACTGCGGGCACTCAATATCCCCTCATTGGTGCTTGTTGGTGCTGACATGAATCCGCAGGATGAGTCGCCTTTTTATGTTCTGATTGCGCTGCCACCTGCAAACGCTCCGGATTACGTTCCGGCTCTTGCAGAAGTAGTTACTAAGTTCGCTGTTGAGGTACTTATCCCTACGGTTTCTGAAGAGCTGTGGATGGTTTCCGCGGTTGCACCATACCTCTTTGAAAACGTTCAAGTTGTTGTGTCTTCCGCTAGCTCAACGATTGTGGCTGGTGACAAGCTCCTGACCCTGCTGGCGTTGGAGCGCAGCGGGGTACCCATTCCCCAATTTGCTCTTGGTGGCGCGTTCACCCACACNNGTGGTAGAAACGTATTTCTGTACGAATCAGCACACGTGGAATGGGGCAAGTTCGACGATTCATGGATAGTTCAACAGTTCGCTCCGGGCACGGAATACTGCCCATAGGTGTTTGCGCCAGCTGACACCAACCGCCCGCACACAATAGTGGTACTGGAGAAGACCGAACTGGCGCATGGTCGAGTAGGTAACGCCCAGGGCGTTACCCGGCTTCACGACGATGCCGCGGGTGACGTCAGAAGGCTCGCGCAGCGTACGGTCGAGGCCCTCGAGTTGACGGGGCCAATTGATATGGATGTGCGAAGGATGCCGGATGGAAGCGCGGTGGCGCTTGAGGTAAACGCGCGGTTCGGCGCACACTAGTACTCATACGGTTTCGGTTGTTATCCCAGCTTTCAACGAAGCAGTGGTATTGGGTCCGTGTATCCAGTCCCTGCTTCAAAGTGAATACTCAGTGGACCAGATCATCTTGGTGGACGACGGCTCTAGCGATACCACCTTCGAGATCATGCACTCGTGGGCCTTGAAATCCGAGAAAATCGTTGCACTTAGAAAGTCCAACGGCGGCAAAGCTAGTGCTCTCAACTTAGGGATTGCACAGGCGCGCGGTTCGGTCATCATCTGTTGTGATGCTGACGGAAACTTTTCACCCAACACGGTAGGCAATATCGTTTCCCCTTTTGCCGACCCTCGGGTGGGCGCGGTCTGCGGCGACGATCGCACCCTGAACACTAACGTTGTACAAACTAAATTTCTAGCGCTCATCTCCCATGTAGGAACTGGGCTCACACGTCGCGCGCTTCACATGCTTCGCTGCCTGCCCATAGTCAGCGGAAACATTGGGGCATTCTCCAGATCTGCTCTTGAGCATGCGGGCCCGTTCTACGAAGAATTGCTGGGCGAAGATCTCAAAATGACCTGGCGAATTCACAAGAGCGGGTTCTGGGTCGCGCTTGAACCCACAGCAATTGTGTACGCCGAAACACCTTCGACCGTGCGTGGTTTGTGGAAACAACGCGTGCGGTGGGCTCGCGGGTTCATACAAACCGCAGTGCTGCACCGCAGCATGATCGGCTCACCCGAATACGGCACATTTGGTATAGGGCTGGTGTACTTCGTCATCTCCGCCACGCTGGTACCTCTGGCACAGTTCCTTACCCTGCCAGCTATCATTGCTGCGCTTTTTGCACCACACCATGACATGACCGTCTGGGAGGTGTGGTGGGCTGCGGGACTCACTATCTCCGTGTTCATGCTCGCCGTAGCGATAATGCTCAATCGCGCATTCCGAGACCTACGTTTCATCTGGCTCTTGCCGCTCTGGCCGGTGTACTCCACGTTCATGGGAGCTGCATTCGTGTGGGCGTGCGTGCTTGAACTCCGTAGGTCGCCGCGCCGATGGAACAAACTCGAGCGCTCCGGAGTACGCTCCGTCCAAGTAACTGCACTCCAAGAACTCAGTCCATGAAGACGCTGCGAACAGCGCTCTGCATCCTGGTTGCCACCATGTCTTTTTCCGCGTGCCAATACGCCATTCCCCAGTCACGGAACATAGATCCACCTGTGCGCGGAATAGGGCTCGGCTTCGAAACCATTACCTTCGAGCCCTCTGCCTTAGAAGACCTCTCACAACACATCGAAGCGGCCGGCATCAACACTCTTTACGCATCAGTGGGCCGAATCGACTGGACTGCTTTTCCGTGGCCGGATCACAGCGACGCGTGGTCGCAAAGTATAACAGCCACACTAATCTACTACCTGCAGCTGAGATCGCCTACACCGAACTAATGTATGGCAACTACACCTTCGGACCCGCAGACCTGCAGCATTTCATAGCCAGCACAGACTCAAAGACCTGGGCAACCACCGCTGACGGGAAAATCGACACTACACATCCAGCCCTTGGACGCTGGCGGTCAGCCATCATTGCCCAATTCCTCAACGCGGCACGGCAAAGCGTAGCTAACACCGGCACGGACATCAGCATTGACGTACGTACCTCCCCCGACACCCCCACCACCGGCAGAGCGGAATCAGGACACGACCTAACAATCCTGAGTCCAACAACAGACCGCATCACCATCTGGAACTACTTTGGACTCAACGCCTACCCACCCCAACGAACCAGAGATATCGTCGAAAAACTAGACGCAACACAGCTGCCGGAACCCTACGTTTTGTCCATTGGTCTATGGAACACCCCAACCCAAGCCGAACCAGGCACGGAAGTCTCCCCCGACGCGCTGGCCACGGCCGTATCGAGCATCCCGGATCTGGCCCACACNNCTTATGACAAGCGAGCATTGGGACGCGCTTTCACAGGCGTGGTGAGCTACTTTCTCAGCCAATCAGCCTGGTGAGTGCCGCTGCCGCCGCGCCAACGATGATGACCACCAAGAAAGGCGCCCTCAACACCAACGCAACCACCGCAGCTAAAAGGGCGGCTAATCGCGCATCGATTCCAAGTTGTTGCCCGGAAGCAAAGGTGTTGGTCACTACCAAGGCAGCGAGCATGCCAATGGTCACGAAGTTGGCGGTGGTCACTACTTTGGGGTTGTCGAACACTGATTCGGGCAGCAGATACCCAAGGAACTTCACTAGGAACGACAACGCGCAGGCAAGGGCTACCCAGATCCACAGATCCATTAGGAATTCCCCTTCCTATCA
This sequence comes from Jonesiaceae bacterium UBA3555, assembly GCA_002376595.1. GTDB lineage: Bacteria > Actinomycetota > Actinomycetes > Actinomycetales > Cellulomonadaceae > Timonella. Next base: position 6,424 of record DFNY01000024.1, read on the forward strand.
AAAGCGGTGTGTTTCGAAGCCAGAGCCCAGCCGACGCAGGCCGTCACTAAAGCAGTTATTACGATTGGCACGCCAGCTGGAACTGCTGGAATCAGGGCGAGGGTAATGAATGCACCGAGCACGGCTACTGCGGCGTGGTCCCTGGTTTTGATTCGAGGCCACAGCAGTGCCGTGAACGCCGCAACAGCGGCTCCGTCTAGTCCCCACGCTTGTGGGTCAACTCGTTCACCAAGTTGAGTTCCCACGAAGGTAAAGAGGTTCCAGAACACAAACACGCCTATTCCGGTAGCCCAAAATGCTGTTCGCTGATCTGCATGCGCATCTTGCAGCGACGCCATTGACGCAGACTCATCAATGGTGAGGTGCGCTGCGATCACCTTCCGAGCACCGCGCGGACGAAGCCGAAGATTCATTTGGGCGCCATAGATCGCGTTGCGCGTGAAAAGTAAGGCGGCAGATCCAGTGGCCGCCGCCCCTGTGCCGCCGGTGGCGAGCACACCGATGAAAGCAAACTGAGAGCCACCAGTGAACATCAAGGCACTGAGGGCCATAGCCTGCCAAGTGTTGAGGCCGGATGCGAGTGCAAGCGCGCCAAATGAGATTCCATAGAGCCCCGTAGCAAAAGACAGCGACAGCGAGGCATTTACTACAGGCGTGAACTTTTCGCGCATGACATGAGCGTACGCCAGGTGGCATACCCGTGATGGAGTCGTTCACAAGGTGGCTACCAAACAACGAAGCCCCTCGGAATGAACTGCTCCCCGAAAGTTGGACTAGTTAAATATTAGGCGGGGTCGGGGTGAAGGGCATGGTTCCGATATTGGATCGGGGTCATGCCCTTCAATCGTTCCTGCACTCGTTCGGTGTTGTACCAGCGCATGTAGTCATCAATCTCAGCGACAAGTTCTTCAACGGAACCAAACTGTTCGCCATGGAACATCTCGGCCTTGAGATGACCGAAGAAGTTCTCCATGACCGAGTTGTCGTAGCAGTTCCCCTTGCGTGACATCGACTGCGTCGCGTGCTGCCCGGTCAATATGCCTCGCCAAGACGCGTGCTGATATTGGAATCCTTGATCTGTGTGTACAAGCACCGCCTCAGTGGGCTGCTCACGATCAAACGCGTCCTGCAAGCTTCCTGCAGTAAGCCCGGTGTTTGGAGAAGTACCTACCCGGTAGCTCACCACCATGTGATCGAACAGGTCATACACCGGTGAGAGATACACTTTCCGGTTCGCGACGCGGAACTCGGTGACATCACTCACCCATTTCGTATTCGGTGTGGTCGCAGTGAAGTCACGTGCGAGCAGGTTTCC
>DFNY01000035.1:0-355 GCA_002376595.1 Jonesiaceae bacterium UBA3555
TGTTTTACTGTCTTGACCTCTCAAGAGTTTGATGACGATCACCGTGACGTCTCGTCCTCAACCTGAGGACGAGATCACACCTCTTGAAGGAGAACATCATGGCAGTTGGAACCGTAAAGTGGTTCAACAACGAAAAGGGCTTTGGATTCATTGCCCCAGACGGTGGAGAGCAGGACGTATTCGCACACTTCAGCGCGATTGAGTCCAACGGATACCGCACCCTCGAAGAGAACCAGCGCGTTGAATTCGAAATCGTAGAAGGAAACCGCGGCGCTCAGGCAGCGAACATCCGCCCACTGTGATGAGGCCTCAGCGTAAAAGCTGAGACACCACATTTCATCCGAAGGCCCGGCTG
>DFNY01000035.1:435-4058 GCA_002376595.1 Jonesiaceae bacterium UBA3555
AAAGGCGGCCTGGTTGCAAGGGAGAGGCCTGGTTACAAAGGCGACCTGGTTGCAAGGGAGAGGGCTGGCGATCAGTGAGCAGGCGTGCCCAGCCTGCCTGAGGCGGCCGCATCGCAATTGAAGGGGCTCAGACTGCCTGAGGCACGCACATCACCTTGGGCACTCAAGCCAAAGGCTCGTACCGCGTTTGGCGGCCGCAGTTCCATATCCTGCGAAAAGAGAATTGTTTTGAGTAAATACGATCAACTTTTGTCGGTGGAAATCAAAAGTGGGGTTTCCTGCCCCCTTTTGCACAAGGTCACATTTCACGAGAAAAGTACCTGAAAATAGTTGGATACGTTTCCATTTTTCACATCTTTGCAGATGGGACCAAGGACCCATTAAGCGCTTGCTTCAAACTGTGACGGGCGACGCGAAGAACTTTCACCCAGTGAATACTTGAGCATCAGTCAGATACGTCTTACGGTAAACGAGATGAAGACGAATGGATCACATGGAATCGCTCCCACAGCGACATCGTGGCTCCCGGTACAGGGAAGTCACAGCGCGACGCTGAGGGCAGCCGATTTGTNNTGCGCAACTACCAAGCGACCACCTCTTCACCCCTGCGGCACAGGCGAAACTACCTCTGAACCGCAAGTTTGCACCCGTTCTCTCTGAATTGCAGAACGCAGAGCCACTACCGCACCGCCAATAGCCTCCAAACGTTAGCTTTCCCCGTTCCGATTTCGGGACGCATCCAACTTATCGAACAATCGGACACAGGCGTCCCGTTAGTGCCCAATTTGGAAATCATTGAGTTTGACCTCCAACCGCCGCGCTGATGAGAGTTTCGATCCTCGGATTCGGTGTAGGTTTGCACCGGGTCGCATAAAATCTCAGCGCGAGCCAGTCGCCACCCTCGGGCAGCGCCCGAGGTCCATCTGAATGCGCGAACTGCTCGCTCCTTGGTGCCGAAATCCAAATGGAGCAATTAATCAACCATAAATTGCTCACAATTCTGAAAAACACATAGATGTGAATTCCGAAATCCTCGGAGCGAATTCCGGCGCCGTCCGGGTTAACACATTTCCTCATGTGCTCTCGTCGAGTTATTCCAGACGGGGAGGGCCGGCACGCCAAGTAGGAGGGCCAACGCGCAGAGCATCACAGCGGCGAACGACACCGGGATGGTGGTGGGCACTTCATTCCCCTAAGATCACGCGAACTTGGGGTAAGCACTGTGCAGCGGGTGAAAGTTGAGGCACACTAGATACACAAAAGCGACAAGCGCACGCAATAGCCGCCACCTAAGGTCTGGTCTGAGCAAGCAGCCTAGGATTGCATGTTTGTTCTGTCTAGTTAGTACGGGGTTCTGAATGGCTCTGAGCGATTCACAGTTGATTGACAAGGCCCGCACCGGTGATGCCGAGGCGTTTGGCCTCCTGTGGCAACGCCATGCAACTGCTGCTCATTGGGCGGCTGAGCGACTCGTCCCAGGTTCGGATTGCGAAGACGTAGTCCAAGAGTCTTTTACTCGGCTTTTTACTGAACTCCAAGATTCAGCCAGCGGGTCTGTCACTGGCCCCTTTAGGCAATACGTCTATGTGATGGTTCGTCACGTTGCNNACGTTGCGCAAGCGACCACAGTCCACGCCGAATCCCCACTCGCCGACGCACACAGTCTCGTATTCGATGACTCGTTTACGGACACCTTCGTTGAGCACGCCATGGTTAATCAGGCGTACAAGTCGCTGTCCCCGCAATGGCAGAGCATCCTGTGGTACACCGAGGTGGAGGAACTTACCCCAGTAGAGATCGCCCCTTTGCTGGGTATCTCTGCCAATGCAGTTTCCGCTTTGGCTTACCGCGCACGAGAAGGCCTGCGGGCATCCTGGTTGCAGGCGCATATTTCGGCTTCACCACCTGACCCCGCATGCGAGTGGACGGTGGAACGCCTTGGAATGTATGCCCGCGGGACGCTTTCGGCGCGCAGTGCCACAAAGATCGATGCGCACTTGGACAGGTGCGAAGACTGTACGTTGCTCCTGGCAGAGGTGAATGCCGCTGCCGATCAGCTCCGAGTTTCGGCTCTTGCAACTGTGCTTGGATTTAGTTTTGCTGGAATCACCTCACCTAGTTTGTCAGTGGGAACAAACGCGTTTTCTTCGTTGGCTTCCACCTCGCCCGTTCCATCGGGTGGGGCTCACATTGGATTGGCAGGAGCTCGAGGACTCACAAACGTTGCTGGGTTCGGCAGTGTGCCCTTTTTTGGGACCGTCGCAGCATCCATTGCTCTGCTTGCAGCAGGCATCGCAGTGTTCCAAACTCAAGACCCGGTGGACTCCATAGCGTCTGGAACATACTCCAGTACAACTTCAGATACTCCAGTTACCTCAACTCAAGTCCCCACCGGATTCTTTGGACAGACCGCTCAATTTGTGGCGTCATCGCAAAACGTGAAGTTTGACAACGTGGTGCCTCCCCGTTCGACTCAGGGGCAGTCGGTTTCGAACCAAGGAGCGGTGAGCCAGGGCGGACCAAATGGACAAGGCACTCCGGTCAATCCGCAAGTTCCTTCTAATCAGGATCCCGGTACGGGATCCACAGGGGATCCATCTGATTCTGGACGCGAGCCGGCTGTTCCTCCTTCCACGCCGTCTGGAAACCCTTCTACCCAGTCGGGCGATCCAGAGGTTCCTACTGCGCCGGAATCCCCAAGCACTCCCAATACTCCATCTGGCGACCCTTCGACCACCCCAACTAGCACTCCAACTAGCACTCCAAGCGAGAACCCGAGCGAGACTGAACCAGAATACGTCCCCGTGTTCTTTGCTGAACGCATCAACCTTTCAGATCCGAGCAAGGTGACGTTTGGTGGAACGGGGCCGTTCTATGGGGAGGTAACCGTTCAGGANNGGAGTGTCACGTTGACCGATACCTATACTTCTGCGGGCCGAACGTCCATGACGTATCGGCTGTACGTCAGCGAAAACGGGGCCGCACCCCAGTTGAGTGCAACCATTACTGCCACCGGGTTGGGCTAAATAACGATTTCTCCCAGTTTTTGAGTAACACATTGCGATTTTTGGAGTCTTAACACATAGCAACATCCTGAAGTTCCTCTTATTGGTATNNAGGACAGGAAAAGACTATGAAGCTGTCCCCGTATTTCCGGCCCGAAATTGCCGCAACGTCCGTAACTGCGCGCGCTTTCGATTCACTGTCGGGCGTGCACAGGTCTCTCCTGTGGTACTTGGACGTGGAGAAGTTACCGTTGTCCCAAGTAGGTGAAATTATGGGACTCGATTCGGGCAGTATTGTTGCTCAGATTGCCCAGGCCCGCTTCGATTTGCGGAGCGCTTGGGTTGTGGAACAAGCCAGTAGTCCTAAGACTCCTCTGCTGTGTGCTGCGATTACCAAGGAACTCGCACGAGGGGCTATTCGCCTGCTTTCTCAAGCTCAGCGTGATGAAATCCAGGAGCATCTGACGTACTGCATTAGGTGTGCGATTTTGGCTGAAGAACTCGATCACCTTCACGAGCATCTGCCTGTTGCCATGTTGCCTTTGGTGGTAGGTCCTCCATCAATTGAGGCTTAGCCGGTTCCATCACAGTTAAACGTCCGCCATATTCTAGACCGTA
>DFNY01000035.1:4143-4342 GCA_002376595.1 Jonesiaceae bacterium UBA3555
ACAACTCAACCACTCACGCATGCATGAGCTATCAGATTCCGAACTCCTTAACGCAGTTCGGGATGGTGACCAGCTCTGCTTTGGTGTGTTGTGGGAGCGTCATAGGCAGGCTGCTGAATATGCGGCTCGGTCCATTACCTCCACGTTTGAGCCAGATGACTTAGTGCAGGAATCATTCGCCCGCATTTATTCAGCGTTG
>DFNY01000176.1:0-858 GCA_002376595.1 Jonesiaceae bacterium UBA3555
CGACTTGCCCGCCTTCTTCGCGAACCTTGACCAGCCGCTTTGCCACCTTTGAGGCGGTGGTGTCTGGGATATCAATGATCATGAGTTGGTATTCCTCAGTTCGTAGATTATGGGCGTCGCCATGTGCGGCCGTCGCGCGCGAGCATGTCGTCTGCGCTTGCTGGGCCCCACGTTCCGGCACGGTAGGTGTCAGGCTTTCCTGTGGACGCCCAGTAGTTCGTGATGGGGTCGAGGATTTGCCAAGAAAGCTCTACTTCTTCGTGGCGTGGGAACAGCGGTGGGTCGCCTAGGAGTACATCTAGGATGAGTCGCTCGTACGCCTCGGGGGAGGACTGCGTGAACGCGTGTCCGTATCCGAAGTCCATGGTGACGTCGCGGATTTCCATTGCAGTACCAGGAACCTTTGCACCCAAACGCAGTGTTACTCCTTCGTCTGGTTGCACTCGGATTACCAGCGCGTTTTGTCCGAGTTCCTCGGTTGCGGTTTGTTCGAATGGAAGGTGTGGTGCCTTCTTGAATACGATCGCAATTTCGGTGACGCGTCGGCCAAGTCGTTTTCCGGCACGAAGGTAAAACGGAACCCCAGCCCAACGGCGGTTCTCAATGTCTACTCGCAGTGCCGCAAATGTTTCGGTGACTGAATCTTGGGGGATTCCGTCCTCGTCGAGGAAGCCGTTTACTTCCTCACCACCCTGCCATCCGGCAAGGTACTGACCGCGCGCGGTGTGTGCATCAAAGTTTTCAGGGACTCGTGCAGCTGAAAGTACCTTGATCTTCTCTGCAATGAGGTCTGACGCTGCGAAGGAAGCTGGTTCCTCCATGGCGGTCAGCGCAAGGAGCTGCAACAGGTGGTTCTGG
>DFNY01000176.1:889-1633 GCA_002376595.1 Jonesiaceae bacterium UBA3555
AGGTAGTGGTCGATTCGGAACACTGACTCTGGTGGGAACACTTCGGAGACTACGTCGTTGAGCTCGCGCGCAGTTTCGAGGTTGTGACCAAATGGCTTTTCAATGACCACTCGTCGCCATGCGCCTTCTTCGGAACTTGATAGGCCCGAGTTGGCGAGTTGCTTGCATACAACTGGGAATGCGCTTGGTGGTACGGACAGGTAGAACGCGTGGTTTCCGCCGGTTCCGCGGTGCTCGTCGAGGTCCTTCACGGTTTGTGATAGTCGGGCGAACGCTTCGGGGTCGTCGAAGGTGCCTTGCACAAATCGGATACCTGCTGAGAGTTCGGTCCATACCGATTCACGGAACTTTGTACGTGCGAACTGCTCTACTGCTTCGCGGCAGTATTGTGCGAACGCGGCGTCGTCCCAGTCGCGGCGGCCAAATCCGGTGAGCGCNNTATACCGCTGGGATGAGTTTCTTTTTGGCGAGGTCACCGGTTACTCCGAAAATCACCAGTCCGCTGGGGCCAGCAATGCGTGGCAGGCGGATGTCGCGCGGGTCGCGCAACGGGTTGTTCGAAGCTCCATGTGTCGTGGCAGGCAAGTCTGGTGTCACCGTTCTTCAGTAGGATGGGCCACTTCGCTGTGAGCGCGGGCTCTTGCGAGGTGGCATACCTTATCGTCTCGATCTTATAGCGGTCTGCGCACTTGGGGGCAGCGTGGCCACATGTCGGCCATTGGTTACGTGCGGGGTTTAGGCCAT
>DFNY01000176.1:1725-3263 GCA_002376595.1 Jonesiaceae bacterium UBA3555
CCTTCCAGCCGAGCGCAAGTCCGGCTTCTACTGAGACGCGGGCCTTGATGCCTGTTGGCAGAACCGATTCCTTGTATTCGTCGCTCTGAAGGTTGAACCACTCTACTGATGGCATGGATACCACGCGAGCTGCGATACCTTCGGTTGCGAGTGCTTCGCGCGCTTTCACTGCAAGCTGTACTTCGGAACCGGTTGCGATGAGGAGAACCTCTGGGGTGCCTTCGGAGTCGATGAGGGTGTATCCACCCTTGGCAACGTACGAAGCGTTCGCGAACTCGGTTGAGGTTGCTGCACCCTCACCACGTGGATAGGTTGGGATGTTCTGACGGGTCAGGATGATGCCTGCTGGACGGTTCGTGGTTTCGATGATGGTCTTNNTCTTCCATGCGTAGGAAACCTCGTTAGCGTCACCTGGGCGTACAACGTCGAGACCCGGGATCGCGCGAAGCGATGCAAGGTGTTCGATTGGCTGGTGGGTTGGTCCGTCTTCTCCAACACCGATTGAGTCGTGAGTCCACACGAAGATAGATGGGATCTCCATGAGTGCTGCAAGACGCACTGAAGGGCGCATGTAGTCGGAGAACACAAGGAAGGTTCCACCGTAGGCGCGGGTTCCACCGTGCAAGACGATTCCGTTGAGGATTGCTCCCATTGCGTGCTCGCGGATACCGAAGTGCAGGGTGCGGCCGTACTTGTTTCCCTTCCAGGCACCGGTTGAGCGGTGTTCAGGGATGAAGGAAGGTTCACCGGCCATGGTGGTGTTGTTCGAACCGGCGAGGTCTGCGGATCCACCCCAAAGTTCTGGAAGAACTGGTGCTAGAGCCGAGAGGACCTTGCCTGATGCGGCACGGGTTGCTACCGAAGATCCAGCTTCGAATACTGGAAGCACGGAGTCCCAGCCTTCTGGCAACTCGCGCTTGGTGATGCGCTCGAGAAGTTCGAAGTTGGCTGGGTATGAGGTCTTCCATGCGTCGAACGCAGCATCCCAAGCAGCGCGCTCTTCGCTTTGGCGTGATGCAACCGCGCGGGTGTATTCGAGGACCTCTGCATCAATTGCGAAGGACTTCTCAGGGTCCAGGCCTAGCGCGTTCTTGAGTCCAGCAACTTCTTCAGCACCTAGTGCAGATCAGTGGATTCCACCGGTGTTCTGCTTCTTTGGCGATGGCCATCCAATGATGGTGCGCAGTGCAATGATCGATGGTTTGCCGGTTTCGGCGTTTGCTGCTGCGATTGCGGCGTGCAGTTCTTCAACGTTCTCACCGTATTGGGNNATCGGAGTATGAGATGTCTGTGTCGTCTTCAATGGAGATGTGGTTCTGGTCGTAGATGACTACGAGGTTACCGAGTTCCTGGTGTCCTGCGAGTGATGAAGCTTCGGAGGTCACACCTTCTTGTAGGTCACCGTCACCGGCGATCACGTATACATTGTGATCGAAGACGGATTCACCGTCTGCGGTTTCTGGGTCGAAGAGACCGCGTTCACGGCGAGCCGCCATGGCCATGCCTACGGCGGAGGAGAGGCCTGACCCGAGTGGGCC
>DFNY01000201.1 GCA_002376595.1 Jonesiaceae bacterium UBA3555
CGAACCACTCTACGGTTACGGAAACGGACAGAACTCACGCGCGATTTCGCCAAACGTTGCTAACGCAATTGATGACGAAGTACGCGAACTCCTAGACGTTGCCAACAAGGAAGCATGGGAAGTACTCACGCAGTACCGCCACGTCTTGGACCACCTCGTTGCAGAGCTCTTGGAAAAGGAGACTCTCAATGAGAAAGAACTGGCAGAAATCTTCAAACCAGTCATTCGCCGCGAGGAGCGCCCAGTATGGCACTCATCAAACGAACGTCCACTGCTTGACGCACCTGGCCCAATCGCCACCCCGGTTGTCTCGGCAACGCCTGAGGTAGAAAACGGCCTAGTAGTGGCGCCACACATTGATGAAGAACCGAACCCAGTAGTTGGCGACAACGAAGGCAACGGCCCTATCAATTCGGCCCCCACCCAAGTTGAACAAGCGGACACTCAGGTACTGCCAACCGTGCAGACACCACCAGTTCCACAGGCCCCACAAGACGACGCCCACGAGCCAAAGGACGACGCCTGATGCCAGACGCAGGATCGACAGCACGCGGCCCAGTTGACCTAGACCGGGCCGCTGCGGCGGTCCGCGAACTGCTCATTGCACTTGGCGAAAACCCTGAGCGTGAAGGCCTCCAAGACACTCCCATGCGAGTGGCGCGGGCCTACAACGAAGCCTTTGCAGGTTTGGACCTCGACGCAACCGACATTCTGAACACGGTGTTCGACATTGGACACGACGAGATGATCTTGGTCAAAGACATCGAACTGTATTCCACCTGTGAACACCATTTGGTGCCGTTCCACGGTGTTGCTCACGTGGGCTACATTCCAGGCGAAGACGGCCGAGTAACTGGCTTGTCCAAGCTGGCACGAGTAGTCGAAGTGTTTGCCAAGCGCCCACAGGTGCAGGAGCGCCTCACCGCACAGATCGCCGACGCACTAGTGAACACATTGAATCCACGCGGAGTCATTGTGGTCATCGAGTGTGAACACCTGTGCATGTCAATGCGCGGCGTGAAGAAGCCAGGTTCACGCACCGTGACCTCAGCAGTTCGCGGCCAAATGCGTGACAGCGCAACGCGCGCCGAGGCCATGAGCCTCATCATTGGCAAGTAATCCAAGGAGTTAGACCCGTGCGGCACCCTGCACCTCTTCCAACAGATGTGACGTCACTGGACCGCGCCCTCATCATGGGGATCGTGAACGTGACGCCGGATTCGTTCTCAGACGGCGGCAACTGGTTTGATCACGATGCCGCAATCCAGCACGGTTTCGAACTGGTGGAGCAGGGCGCTGACATCCTAGACATCGGTGGCTAATCAACTCGACCCGGGGCACCGCGCGTAGAAGAAGCTGAAGAACTTCGCAGGGTGATCCCAGTGATCAAGGATTTGCGCCCTAGTGGTGCAGTGATCTCTATAGATACCACCCGTGCAAGCGTGGCTCGTGCTGCGATTGCTGCCGGAGCTCACATCATCAATGATGTCTCAGGTGGCTTGGCGGACGACAACATGGCACATGCTGCGGCCGAAACCGGAGCAGTTTTTGTGGCTATGCACTGGCGAGGCCACGCCACCGAAATGAACGCAAACGATGTGTACACCGATGTGGTGGCAGAGGTTAAGAGCGAATTGATGGCTCGCGTTGACGCCTTGCTCGCGGCCGGAGTACAGGAATCCGCCATTGTTCTGGACCCAGGCTTGGGCTTTGCCAAGAATGGCGCCAGCAACTGGCCGTTACTGGCGCACACAGCAGACATTGCCGCCTGGGGGTTCCCACTCTTGGTAGGTGCCTCACGCAAACGATTCCTGGGCCAGCTGCTTTCCAACGAAGACGGCGTCCCAGCCAACCCAACCGAACGAGATCAGGCCACTGCAGCAATCACCGCTTTGAGCGTGGCTTCAGGTGCTTGGGCAGTGCGCGTACACAACGTGGCACAGTCTGTGGACGCCGCTAAGGTGGCACAGGCGTGGGTGTCCGCTAGAGGTTAGACATTTGTACTAGTCCAATCAGGATTTCACCCGATAGGATGACTGCGCGCGCGTGTGCAATGACGCCTAGGACTGGCCTGGCGGCAACAGGACCAAGTGTGCTTTGCGATGAAGGGTAAAACGATGGCCGAGACCACCGACTCAATTGGACTGCCCCTGCCTGATGAAATCACGATCACGGGAATCAACGCCCGCGGTCACCATGGCGTTCTGCAGAGCGAACGCGACGCCGGGCAAGAATTCACGGTAGACCTAACACTTGGTGTCTTTGTTGGCGATGCAGCCAGCGGAGACGACCTATACAAGACCGTTAACTATGCTCACGTGGCTGAGGCCGTTGTTGAGGTAGTAGAAGGTCCAGCGGTCAATCTCATTGAGACTGTGGCCGAGCGCATCGCCGCGGTGATCCTCGAGAACGAATTGGTTTCTCACGTCAAGGTGACAGTACACAAGCCGTCGGCTCCCATCCCTGTGCCGTTCGGTGGTGTGGCGGTTACCGTGAACCGAAGCCGCACTAATCCTGCGCGAGTGCAACGCCCATTCGTTGAGAATGGAGCGCCCGCAGTCAACGACCTACCAAGCTGGGCTGACGTTGATGTAGTGGGTACGGAACCAGAAGTGGTTTCCCCAGAAGTTATGGACGCTCCAACAGAGCAGTTCGAACCTGTTGTCGAATCTCTCGAGCCCACAAACGTCGAATCTGTGGAGAGCGAAGAACCGATTGCTAGCCCTGTAGCAATGCCTATAGTGACGCCATTTGGAGCAGGCGCTGTTGCTGTTTCACCGGTGGCTTCCATATTTGAGTCTCCTGAAATGCCGCACACCTCTGAGCACCAGGAACCACAACCTGAGGCAACTCCTCAGGCTCCTATCCAAGACGGTTCGGAGCTCACGCCACAAGGCGCTGAAGAGTCCACGATCGAGGGTGCTGGGATTGAAG
>DFNY01000237.1 GCA_002376595.1 Jonesiaceae bacterium UBA3555
GTTCAAATGCGTCCTATCGGTCTAGTCCACACGTTGAGCGAAAGTCACACTTTCTTGTGTTCTAGTGGCAGTGCGCGCTGGCGAGGTTCCTGAGCGTTTCGATCTCTTCACCGATGTTCTCAGCACCGTAGACGGCCGAGCCTGCCACGAACACGTTGGCGCCTGCCTCCGCTGCTCGCTCGATTGTTGAGCGTGAGATTCCGTCATCAACTTGTATCCAAAGGTCAAGGTTGGACTCACTGATGGCTTTGCGGGCACGCTGGATTTTGGGCAACGTGCCTTCTATGAAGGACTGTCCACCGAAACCTGGCTCCACAGTCATGATTAAGAGCATGTCAATCTCTGACAGCAGATCTATGTACTGCTCCACGGGGGTTGCCGGCCGTAGAGCCATTCCGACGCGTGCTCCGAGTCTACGAATCTCGCGCGCCAGCCGCACAGGGGCAGCAGCGGCTTCGGCGTGGAAAGTCACCGAGGCTGCCCCCGTTTCGGCGTATGCAGGAGCCCAACGGTCAGCGTCCTCGATCATGAGGTGAACGTCGATTGGTACTGGGGAAACTTGCACGATTCGTTCTACCACCGGCAAACCTATGGTGAGGTTTGGAACGAAATGGTTGTCCATAACGTCNNCCCAGGTCTCGTTCGAGGTTAGTGAAGTCTGCAGACAGAATACTCGGGGAAATCAACGCTGACATGTCGTGAACCTGTTCTGTATTGGATTGGCGAATATGTGTTCTAGCCTAGGCGGCGGAGCAACGTGAGGTGCATGGCGTCGGTCCCGTGGACATGTGGCCATAACTGGATGTCGGTTCGGTCATCGCCAAATTCTGCGTGTTCGCCTGCGATCTCGCGTGCTATTGCACGGGCATCAATGCGCTCAGCTTCAACGCCTTCAAGGTGCTTGAGCACGTCATCGACCACGAATCGGGTTTCTGCTAGGTGGGGGCTGCAGGTTACGTACCCCACTACTCCCCCAACTCGTACTGCCTTGAGGGCGGAGTGAAGCAGTTCCTTTTGGATGACGGTTAGTTGGGTCAGATCTGAAACCTGGCGGCGCCACCGTGATTCTGGACGACGGCGCAGTGCCCCCAGTCCGGTGCACGGCGCGTCGAGCATGATCCGGTCATATGCGCCAGGCTCAAGATCACCGATTTCGCGGCCGTCCCGCACCTGAATGCGTTCGATAGCTCGCTCAGGAACAGCCTGCATGGAACGTTCGACGAGGTCTGCCCGGTGTGGCTGAATTTCGTTGGCTACGAGCCTAGCGTCCCGTTGTGCCGCTAATGCGCCCAGAAGGGCTGCTTTTCCGCCTGGTCCGGCGCACATGTCGAGCCAGCGCTCGTCCGTGCCAGACACCTCAGCTTGCGCAAAGATGAGGGTCACGAATTGTGATCCTTCGTCTTGCACACCAGCGCGCCCCGAGCGTACCTCGCGGATTGCGCCGGGGTCTTTGCCATCAAGGATGAAAGCAGTTGGGGTAAGTTGGCCAGGTTCGCCGTCTTCGTACTTGGCTAGGGTGTCGCGGTTGGAAAGACCTGGGCGAGCTACCAGCGTTACGCGCGGAGCTGCGTTGTCTGCCTCAAGAAGATCCGTGATTTCCTCGGCTGGTCGGCCATTAGCTACAAGAGATTCGCGTAGCGCACGGGTAATCCAGACTGGGTGGGATTGGGCAGCTGAGAGCGCTTCAGTTTCTGATTGTGCGCCTTCAGTGATTCGGCTCAACCATTCGTCGAGCGAACGCTCTGAGACGCGCCGCAAGATTGCGTTGAGGAACTGGGCTGGACCTGCTCCAATTTCTTGGCGTGCCAAACCTACTGTCTCTGAAACTGCTGCGTGACTTGCAACGCGCATTCCTAGGAGTTGGTGGGCTCCCATACGGGCTAGGTTCAACACGTTCGCATCGATCTGTGCGAGTGGACGGTCAGTGCACTTTGCGATGATTGCGTCGTATCTTCCTTGCATTCTCAAGGTTCCGTAGGCAAGCTCGGTGGCGAAGCCCGCGTCGCGTCCACGGATACCAGCGCGGCTGAGCGCAGGAGGCAAAACCAAGTTGGCGTACGCGTCGGAATCGGTTACTTGGTTGAGAACGTCAAAGGCGATGCTGCGTGGAAGATCTGTGGATTTCCGTCGTGCGCTTGGTGCGGCGCTGGTCCGGTTGAAGTCTCCGCGTGCGCGGGAGGCTGAGCGTTCGCGACCTTGCTGGTCACGGCGTTCTTCGTTGCGGATTGATCCCCCGTTGCCGCGATTGCTGTTGCGTCCGCCGCTGTTGCCCCAGCCTTCGCCTCGGTCTTGTGGTGAGCGCGGCTGATTGTTCGAGTTGCCGTGGCTACGTCGCTGGCGTTCGTTGTCGTGGTTCACTTGGTGTCCTTAGCTGGTTGATTCTCGTGATTCATGCCCAGCTTGGTGTCTGGTTCCAGTCGTGCTCCGCGCGCCCAGTCGGCTGCGTTCATGGTTTTTTTGCCTAGCGGCGTGACTTCTCCCAGCTGTACTGGGGTGGATCCGGTGCCTACGTACACTGCTTTCTTGGTGATGTGCAGGGTCCCTGGAGCGAGGTCTGTTGGGAACTCGGTGCCATGTGGAATTGATACGAAGGGCTGGATACCTAACCGTGTACCGTCAGGAAGCGTTGTCCAAGCGCCAGGTTCTGGAGTTACTGCTCGCACGGTTCGATCCACAATGTGGCAAGGTCTGGTCCAATCAACTTCTGCGTCAGAGACTTGGATCTTGGCTGCGTGGCTTACACCTTCGGTGTCTTGCTCAACTGGGCTGATGGTGCCGTCTGCTATTGCATCGATGGTTGCCANNAGTCCGCTGCCTGCCTGCGCAAGGCGGTCCAGGAGCATCCCTGAGGTATCGCGTGGACGGATAGTCTCGGTCATGGTTCCGTAGACCGGTCCGGTGTCTAAGCCTTCTTCAATGCGGAACGTTGCGGCGCCGGTGACTTGGTCACCGCCCATGATCGCGCGTTGCACTGGAGCTGCGCCCCGCCATGCTGGAAGGAGTGAGAAGTGTAGGTTGATCCAACCGTGCTCAACGAGGTCAAGCACGTCTTTTGGCAGGATTTCGCCGTACGCCACAACGGCGGCAACGTCTGCGTTCAAACTCGAAATGAGTTCGTTGAAGCCCTCACTGCGAGGCCGTTGGGTGATGACCGGGATACCCAGTTCCTCGGCCGCAACACGGACAGGGCTTGGGACGAGGTGCCGGCCCCTCCCCTTTTTTGCATCGGCGCGCGTCAGCACGGCCACAATTTCGTGGGAGGACGCGTGCAACGCACGCATTGCTGGTACGGCTACTTCAGGAGTTCCGGCAAAGATGAAANNATGAGTGCCGCGCTCACAACGCGGTATTGCAGGTGGGGGGATTGCCCATACTTTGTCCGTCTGCGCTTGTGCCAGTATGGCGGCACAGTATTTTCCGACGAGTCCCTAGGTGGGATGTGGGACTTGAGTATCGCTTTGGCCAGGTCTCACAGAAGTTCTTTGGGATCGAGTTGGACAGCAACGCGAGCATTCGCACGCTTAGCACTTGCGATTCGAGTCATGGCTTTGAGGCTTTGTGCAAGGTGTCGGCCATCGCGTACCGGCACCCTGATGATTGCTCGGACCTGGTTCGGCACTTGTAGCCGGTTCTCGGATTGCG
>DFNY01000084.1:0-5670 GCA_002376595.1 Jonesiaceae bacterium UBA3555
GAAATCCGTCGTGGCTTGCGGCCTCACAGGTGAGCGAGTCCAGCGCGCCCGCTGTCGACGCGCTGTTGAGCGCAGGCGCGGAAATAGCAGGCATCGCGCACACGGATGAGTTGGCGTTCTCGCTGGCGGGCACCAATATTCACTACGGCACCCCGCCGAACGCGGCCGCACCGGGGCATATCACGGGCGGTTCGACGAGCGGTCCGGCCGCCGCAGTCGCTGCGGGTTTGGTGGACTTCGGATTGGGCACTGACACGGCCGGTTCCATCAGGGTCCCGGGATCCCATTGTGGGCTGTACGGATTGCGCACATCGCACGGCGCGGTTTCGCGCGAGGGCCTTGTTGGGTTGGCGGATTCCTTTGACACAGTGGGCATCGTGGCGCGTGAAGCGTGGGTTTTGAGGGCGGCCAACGAGGCTCTCTTCGCTGACGCTTTGGCCGTCGACTCCATTCCCGAGGCGGCCGAGGTCCGCGACATCATCGTGGTGGACACGCTTTTGGATTTGCTCAGCCCCGACGTTCGCGAGGGTTTCGAAGCCGGTGTCCTCGCACTCTCCTTAAGAATGTCCGTTCCAGTTCGCACCCTCGCCGCGTCGGATTCGTTCACGTCCGAGGACCTCGAAGCCTGGTTCACCGCGTTCAGGACCGTGCAGTCCGCCGAAGCGTGGCGGGAGCACGGCGACTTTGTGGAACTCCCCGATACGCATCTTGAACCGGCGGTGACCCAACGATTCCGCAACGGGCAAAACGTCACCGCGGAACAAGAAGCCGACGGCAGGGCTGTCCTCAAGGAAGCAACCGCCCGTCTCACACAGTTGTTGCCACCAGGAACTGTTCTGGCTCTCCCCTCCGCTGCGGGCGGAGCTCCGCGAGTCGATGCCTCACCGCAAGACCTCGAAACATCCCGCGCAGCCACCCTCAAACTCACTGGCCTCGCGAGCCTCGCCGGACTCCCCGCACTCGGAGCGCCTCTGCTCAAAGACGGAACGTTGCCTCTGGGCTTATGCCTAGTTGCCGCGCCACACCACGACCACACTCTGTTGCGGCTGGTCACGGATCCCCGTTTCGCGCCAAGCAGCCAAAAGCAACCACAGGAGAACGCATGACATCCCGCGAGGCCGACGTATCGTCGACAAGCGAGCACATTCCGGACGCACACACGGACGCACATTCCCGCCAGCCGATCCACCCAGCGACCGCCCGCAATTCGTGGCAGCTTACGGCGCACAGCGCCGACCTGCGGAGGCCGCTGGTGGCGGCGCGACCTATCAGTTTTGGTGCGCTGCCGCAGGAACTGACGATCGACCTGGCGCGAACCGCGCTGATCGTGGTGGACATGCAGAACGACTTCTGCCACGAGGACGGCTGGCTCGCGGGAATTGGGGTGGACGTGAGCGGCGCCGTGGCACCCGTCGACCCGCTCCAGCGCACGCTGCCCGCCCTGCGGGAAGCAGGCGTCCCAATCATCTGGCTGAACTGGGGAAACAGGCCTGACCAGGCAAATCTTCCGCCAAACGTGCGCCACGTGTACGACCCTGCCGGCGAGGGCGTGGGAATCGGATCGCTGAACAACAATGCGCTGTCCCCCGTCCTGCAAAGGGGATCGTGGGCGGCCAGCACAATTTCCGAACTAACCATCGCGCCGCAAGACATCCTAGTGAGTAAATACCGCATGAGCGGCTTCATTGACACTCCGCTGGACTCGATCCTGCGCAATCTGCGCGTGGACACCATCCTGTTTGCCGGCGTTAATTCCGACCAATGCGTGCTCTCAACCCTGATGGACGCCGCAAATCTGGGCTACGACGTGGTCATGGTCGAAGACCTATGCGCGACCACCTCACCCGACTTCTGCGCGCAAGCCACCGTCTACAACGTGCGGCAATGCTTTGGATTCACGGCGCTCTCGCCAGATCTGCTCGCCGCGCTCGACCTCTCCGAAACCCTCCCGAAAGCACTGTGATGACTGTTCCACAACCAGATCGGCCGAACGAGACGAAGCAGCCGTGGTGGCGCCGAGCGCTTAGCCGCCTCGATCCGTTCATCATGTCTCTGTTGGGTGCGGTGGTCCTCGCCTCGTTCCTGCCCGTCAGGGGCGCTGTCGCCGAGGTGTTCGATGTGCTCGTGGTCGTCGCGGTTGCGTGGCTGTTTTTCCTGTACGGTGTGCGACTCAAGACCGAGGAGGCTGTGGCTGCGCTGAAGAACTGGCGACTCCATTCCGTAGTCCTGGCCTGCACATACATCATTTTCCCACTGCTGGGTTTGCTCATGTATCTGGTTCCAGACTCGGTGCTTCCGCATGATTTGAAGCTGGGTTTNNTTCCTGACTCTGCTGCCTTCAACCGTGCAGTCCTCAATCGCGTTTGTGTCGATCGCGTGCGGCAACGTCGCCGGTGCCGTGGTTGCGGCATCGTTTTCCAACTTGGCTGGCGTAATCGTCACGCCGGTTTTGGTGGCGATCATCATGGGCGGTCAGGTTGGTTTCAGCGGCGCTGCGATTGGGAAGATCGCGTTGCAGTTGTTGCTGCCGTTTGTGTTGGGTCAGTTGGCTCGCCGGTGGCTCGCCGATTGGGTGATCAAACACAAGAAGGTCACCACGTTGACCGACCGCGGCTCGGTGGTTTTGGTTGTGTATTCGGCGTTTTCTGGTGGCGTGGTTGATGGCATTTGGACCAAGGTTTCGTTGCCCAACATCTTGGTTTTGATCGCGATTTCCGCGGTTTTGCTGGCCGTTATGCTGTGGCTGAGCCACACCGTTGGCAAGGCTGCAGGCTTCTCGCGCGAGGACCAGGCCGTCATTTTGATGTGCGGTTCCAAGAAGTCTCTGGCTACGGGCGTGCCCATGGCCACGGTCCTGTTCGGTCCCACGCTCGTGGGCATGATCGTGCTGCCGGTGATGATTTTCCACCAGATCCAGCTGATTGTGTGTGCGGTACTCGCACGGCGCTTAGCACCACCGCAGGAAGACCCTGTGAGTGTTAGCGAGCCCCAAAAATAAGTTGGACTCAGGGTTTCTTCAACGGCAAGGATGGACCTATGAGCACTTTCGAGATTCGAGAAATCACCGATTTCTCCTCCCCTAGCGGCAGCGATAACGACGCGCTCCGCGCGCTACACGCATTGACCGAAGCACAAGAAATTCGCAGCTACGGACACGACGATTTTGTTGAGTCGTTTGAGAACTGGGTCTTGCCTCTTGCAAACCAAGAGTTCTACGCCAAACCACACTTCGTGGTGGTTCACAACGGCGAAATAGTTGGCGGATTCAACCTCGCAATGCCCAAGAAGGACAACAAGAACGTTGCCTACGTGTGGCCAATTGCGGTTGATGACAACCAAGAAATTCTTCAGTTCGCGTTGGAGCAAGCCGAAAAGGTGGCGGCTCAGGCTGGCCGTACAACTCTGATCAACTACGCTGATCACTCCACCGAACCAGACGCCGACAACCCCAATGCGCTCCAATCCCCCACCGGAATTGGAACCGTAGACGTCACCGAACCTACCGTTGCGGCGCGCCTTGCTGCGGGGTGGCAACTGGAACAAGGTGAACGCTATTCGGTGCTGGACCTCCCAGCCGCACCAGAACTTCTTGAGCGCTTGGAAGCACGCGCAGCGCAGAAAGCTGAGAAACAGTACCGGCTCATCAGCTGGCAAAACCGCACCCCGGAAGAATACATCCCAGGGCACTGCGCGCTGCAACAAGCCATGAGCACAGATGCGCCTTCAGCTGGGCTCGACATTGAAGAGACCGTCTACTCCCCTGAACGTTTGGCTCACTACGAAGACAACATCGCATCACGTGGGCGAGGCTACCTAGTGGTTGCCGCCCAGCACATCGAGTCAGGCGAAATCGCTGGGTTCACTCGCGTGGAATATGAGTTTGACAAGCCTGTTCCAGTCTTCCAAGAGGAAACCCTTGTGCTCAACGCACATCGCGGACACCGCCTTGGAATGTGGGTGAAGGCGGCAATGTTGCAACAACTCACGGAACTGCGTCCACAGGCCCAACGCCTACACACGTGGAACGCCGGCGAAAACTCCTACATGCTCAACATTAACGTTGACCTAGGGTTCACCAAGCGCGGCATCTCTTCTGCTTGGCAGAAAAAGATCGGCTAGTTTTTCAAGAACTCTTTAAAGCGAGGGGTGCGGTTTCTATGGAAACCGCACCCCTCGTCGTAAAGCAGGTGGTGCACAGCACCACCTCTCTAGTTACTAAAAACTGCCAGCGTATGCTCAACCGAACGCCACACGGAATTCAGCTCGGCGCCCTGTTCAATCTTGTGCGCAGCAGCACCCAAAACCGCAGTGACTAGCGTCGTGGACAATTCCACGTCTTCCACGCCAAGTTCCTTGAGCGCATCAACAAGCGGCTGCCCCAGGCGGCGGTGCACCATGTGAGCCTTCTCAGCTACTGCGGTAGGGTCGGTTGATTCACCAAGGACACTCGCAATTGCGTGTTCGCCGTCTGCAACAATCTTCAGGTTCGCCCACAAATATCCAAGGACTCGCTCACCGGGGGTGCGGGCACCGCTCATGGCATCGGCAATCATAGATTCCCAGCGCGGAAGCAAGTCGTCCACAACTGCCAGTACCAAATCATCGGCGGATGCGAAGTACTGGTAGACACTAGAGCGCGCCAAACCCGCGCGCGCACCAACCTTAGCCAACGTGGGACGCGTACCAGTCTGTGCCATAATCTCGCGGGCAGCATCAAGCAGTGCACGCACCTGCGCTTCCCTATGCTCAGCAACTGTTGCCGCAGAGATTCTTGGCATGTCCCGGTAATCCTTTGATGTAAAGCGCTACAGCCCTGGGGTGTAGTTGAGTTGGCCGTCAACCATCTCGATCACGCGGTCGCAGTGGTGCAGCACGTCATGATCATGGGTCACCATAACGGTAGCAACTTTCTCGACATGTGCCTGCATTGCGAGCAACGCAACCACCTCTTGAGAACGCCCACGATCCAGAGCAGCAGTGGGTTCATCAACCAAAAGCAGGCGCGGAGAATTTACCAACGCTCGGGCGATTCCAACTCGCTGACGCTCTCCACCAGACAACTGGTGCGGATATGCCTTGGCACGATGGGTCATGCCAACAGACTCCAACAGGTTCGCGATTCGCTTTGCATGCTCACTGCGTTTTGAGCGAGTCCGCTGACCATCAATATCCAGCGCAAGCCACAACTGATCCGTGACGTTAAGGGACGGAATGAGGTTGCCAGACTGGAACACAAAACCGATGTCGGAGCGGCGCAACTTGGCCCTGCGTGAGGAATCCATGCTGGAAAGGTCAGCTCCACCAATGGACACTTCACCAGTGTTTTGCGCGGTAAGCGCACCAGCCACAGCCAGAAGCGAGGACTTACCAGACCCTGAAGGCCCCACAATAGCGACGAACTCGCCCGGCTCAACGCTGAGCGAAACATCCTTCATTGCAAACACGGTGGATTCACCATCGCCATATGAAAGATTGACGTTTTNNTCGATCTTGGTTACACGAATAACGGAAATAACCGCTCCGAGCAGACCCATGAACAGCATCAGTCCGATAGCGATTGCCACTTGTCCAGTTTCTAGCCCGAACGGCATAGGAGTTGAAGCCAGACCAGCGCCCATTGCAACACCCACGCCAACACCCACAGCGGTGGCAAGCACAAGCAACGTCAGA
>DFNY01000084.1:5725-6352 GCA_002376595.1 Jonesiaceae bacterium UBA3555
ACGCCCCCATAGCGCGCAACACCGCGAGTTCGCCCTTGCGTTGAATGGTCCCCACCGTGAAGAAGGCACTTGCAACCAGAGCCGAAATGGCGTACAGGAAGGCCTGAATCATGGAGAGCGTCATGGTTTCAGCGCTATAGCCTGGTGATGCGTTGAAAGATTCCTTCAACGTCATTGAGACAGTGGCGTTCTGCTCATCGATACGCGCCAGGTCAGGTTCACCGTTGAGGGCAATAGCCGTTGCCTCTTGGAGAGCTCCTGCACGAACTTCTTCACCCGGTTTTG
This sequence comes from Jonesiaceae bacterium UBA3555, assembly GCA_002376595.1. GTDB lineage: Bacteria > Actinomycetota > Actinomycetes > Actinomycetales > Cellulomonadaceae > Timonella. The sequence goes on from DFNY01000084.1 coordinate 6,011, forward strand.
CACCGGACGCAATGACTTGCCATGCGGTGAGCGGGATGTATGCAACATCAACGTGACCGAATGTTTCTTGCTCGCTAGTGAATCCAACGACGGTCAGGGTATGTCCAACCCGATCCATGGTGAGGGTGTCACCAAGTTCGATGCCTTCGTCCTTCACGGTTGGCGAGACCACGATGCCCACTGACTCGATGCCTTCGGTGGTAGGGCTAGTCACCTCTGCTAGGCCCTCACCTTCATACGGTTGAGGAGCAAAGGAGCAGCACCACCAGCACTGCGATGAGGGCGACGACACCGCCCATTAAGAAGAATCGATGGCGAGCGAACTTCAGCTCACGCAGGGAG
>DFNY01000001.1:0-310 GCA_002376595.1 Jonesiaceae bacterium UBA3555
GGTTAGTTCAAATCCAGCACTCAAGGACATCGGCTGTCTGGTTTACGAGGTTGGCGGCAGAGACGCCAACCCAGACACCGTATACGTAGCCGAGATCTGGGAGTCGGAAGATGCCCATGCTCAATCGCTCGAACTCGATTCGGTCAAAGCCGCGATCAGCGAGGCGATCCCGCTCCTGACCGGCGATTTTGGTGGGTATGACTTTGCAGTAGCAGGCTCACCGCTTCGCGACTAATGAGTCTTTCTCGTTTGCCGTCCAACTAACGCATTTGGGCAAAGGCACTGGGGTTCGTAGGAATCGATTCCTACG
>DFNY01000001.1:443-7021 GCA_002376595.1 Jonesiaceae bacterium UBA3555
GCAGATTCGAAAGCATCGTGGCTCATTTACCTATTTTTCTATATTGTTGCTAAATGCCCAATTCGCAGAAACCAAACTTCAAGGAAATCAAGAAACTCCGCAAGGAACGCGAAGCTCAACTGAGCCCTGAAGCACGCCGGCAGGGGCTGGCTCTTCGAAACAAGATCCTCACGTTCTTGTTCCTTGTCTTAGTGGTGTTGGCGTTCGTTGCATGGCGGTATTCGATAGCCACACGTTCCGAGGTTGCCAACGGAGCCGAACCGTTTTGGGCTTGGGGCGGATTCTTGGGAATGATCTTCCTGCTCTGCCTACCAATTGCGCTAACAATCGCGATTGTCTTACGCGCATCCTTTTGGGCTGTAAGGAAGATCTTCTCCGCGCGCCTCAACCCTCTCTACATCGTGGGCGTCATGGCCTTCATCGTTCCAGTTGGCGTCATTCTAGCTAACCGTCAGGCCGAGCTTGGGCAGTATCGAATCTGGTACTTGGTTGGCACGGTGCTTATCGCGTTGATAGCGGCAACTTTCTCAGTTGCGCAATTCAGCAGGAGCCTAAAGGAGGACGCCGACCCGGCTGGCAGCGTATTGGCCAGCAGTGGAACAACGATTGTAGTTGCCGGTGTGCTTCTCACTGCCTGGAATCTGCTCATCCCCCTGTTCCTGAGCGATCTCTTTGGCTTCTAGGCAAACGCTCTAGCGCGCAACAAACAACCAAAAGCTAGTGCATTCACATTGGCGCCAACAGCGGAACGCAACAGCGCGTTGACCTACCCCGTCTCGCTGTCCGCCTCAATTCACGGCATATCCCACTTCGTTGCCCGCCTCATGCCTCTACCTGTCTCAACTCACTGCGTCGTTGCAGCGCCGAGCCCTTCCGCCTCAATAATGCGGTGTGCTAGGAAGGTGGAACCAACCACGGCGGAGGGCATGAAAACTAGCGCTCCAAGCGGGATCAAGAAACTCACGTTGACGGCCACCCCGAAGCCAATTGCCAATGCCGACCGCTTCTTGTAGGCAGCTCGGCGTTCTGTATCAACAATCTCGTGGGCGTCTAGAGTTCTCCCGGACATTTCTACAGACATGAACCACCCTGATGCCACGGAGCTCAAGCCAGTGGCCGCGAATCCGCCCACAAATGGGACCACTCCGACTACGGCGCATACCAGTGAAACGGCCAGCGAGCGCCAGGCCAATGCGAATCCGCTCTTCACCCCATGCACTGCGCCGAGGTCACAGTCGGGCACTTCACCGTGGATATCGCGCTCTACTTCGCTCCAGATTTTCTGGTAGATCGGATCCCCGATTGCCATGGCCAAAGCAGTAGACAGGGCCACACATAGCCAAGCACTAGCTGCTACTATTCCGAGCCCCGCCACAATTCTGGTCAGCCACATTGCCCAGGTATCCCAATCGCTGGCAAAGGGGGTGAGATATTGGACTAAGTCCGCAATGTTCCACAGGAGCACCACAAGGAGGGTGAGCAGCAGTACGGTGGCAAGTGCGGCTGGCGCCATTCCTAGGATCAGGAGCTTTGGGCGGGCCCGTAGCCAGTTGAACCCGTGGAGCAACATCCGTGCGCCGTCCGCGAAGGTGAGCGAGTAGTTGCTGGCTGCTCGCACCATGTCTTGGGGGTATGTCATGCCTCTCCTGTTCGCTCGCGCTGGGTTTAGCGTACGGTGCCCTCGTTTTGGTAGGCAACGGTTGCTACTTTGGGTTCTTCTGTATGGGGTGAGCAGCCGGTAGTATGTTTATTCGATAAACATACTCAACGACGAGGCTCCTATGACTACCTTCACCAACCCCATCCTGCCTGGATACTACCCAGACCCTTCCATCATCCGTGCGGGCGAGTACTTCTATCTGGTCAACTCCACCTTTGAATACTTCCCCGGCCTGCCCATCCACCGCAGCACGGATCTCGTTAACTGGGAACTCGTAGCGCATGCTATCGACCGTGACTCACAGCTCGACTACACCGAGCTTTGGCCATCTGCCGGATTGTTTGCTCCAACCATCCGCGAGCATAACGGCACGTTCTACATTGTGTGCACNNCTTCATCATCACGGCCAGCCACCCGGAAGGCCCTTGGTCGGATCCCATCTGGGTGGACGCTCCGGGTATTGACCCGTCCCTATTTTTCGACGAGTCTGGTCGCGCTTGGATGACCGGGTGCCGCGGATCGGACAACGAGCAGTACGAGGGACATGCCGTTACTTGGCTGCAAGAAATTGACGTGACCACCGGCGCCTTGCTCGGAGAAGAACACATTGTGTGGGAGGGTGCCCTTAAGGGTGCACGCTGGTGTGAAGGTCCGCACCTCTTCCACAAGGACGGTTGGTACTACATCCTGACCGCTGAAGGTGGCACCGAGTTCCTGCATGCCATCACAATTGCGCGCTCCCGTGACATCACTGGACCGTACGTGGGTTACCCAGCCAACCCAGTCATGACCCACCGGCACCTAGGCCACAGCGCTCCCGTCCAATACGTGGGGCACTCGGACATTTTCCAAGACTCCAATGGCAAGTGGTGGGCTGTTGCTCTGGCAACTCGCCCTGTCAACGGCAAGCACATCCTTGGACGTGAAACCTTCCTTGTTGACGTGGTGTGGGAAGAAGACTGGCCAGTCTTCGCTCCGGGCCGTGGTGTTCTACCAACCACGGGCGAAACCGGCTTGGATTCTGCTGTCACTGTTAGCCGCCCAGGGCACGTTGCCGATGGCAACAACGCAGCNNAGCGGTTCTGGAATCAGGAAACTACGCCAGCACCCACATCATCTCCTTGCGCGGCGGATTCCAAGACTTTGCTCAGGCGAACCAAGGTGTACTTACACTGACGGGAACCACCGACACCCTCATGGATAAAGGACACCCCGCGTTCGTGGGTGTTCGCGTTCCAGCACCTACTTCGGTGGTCACAGCCCGACTAGAAAACCTAAACCTTGCTGCAGGGCACTCTGCGGGCCTCGCTGCAATACAACGACACACCCATCAGGTGCGGGCCGAACTCGTTTCGCAGGCAGAGCAGAAGTCACTGCACATAGTCGAACGCATTGATGGCACCGACACCATTCACGCACAGGTTGAACTTCCAGCCGGTTTCGCTCCTGACGTTCTGGATGTGGTTCTTGAGAACACGCCAACCCAGTGCACCGCCAGCATCACAGCTGGCGAAGCAACCGTAAGCGCCCAGTNNTCGTTCACGGCTCTGGCTCCACCGCTTCGGTGCCTGCCTGGGACGTGAACTTCTAGCACCCTCTCGCAAGCAGAGCCTCAGGGGTGAGCCCCAATTGCATTTCCCGCGACTGATTTCGACACCGATTCAGTCGTGGGATTTTGGCTTATTTGCGCCCAGGCCCCGGATGTCAGCGAGTTCCCGTACTCTAAATTCATGCTCAAAACCATTGCTGTAGAAAACTATCGGTCCCTCAAAGACGTGGTGATCAACCTTGAGCAACTGAATGTCATTACCGGACCAAATGGCTCGGGAAAATCGAATCTTTACCGTGCGATTGGCCTGATCAGTGACATCGTCCAGAACGGTGCGCTGAGCTCACTAGCTCAAGAAGGCGGGCTACAAAACGCTCTGCACGCGGGACGGCGTGGAGCCCAACGAGTCTCTTTGCGGCTAGGAATTGAAGCCGACGAACTCCGATACGCCATTGATCTAGGTGTGCCCCAACTTGGCCCGTTCAAGCGAGATCCTGAAGTGAAGTCCGAGCTCGTATGGCATGGTCTTGCTCCACGCCCCTCGGCAGTGTTGGCTGAACGCACCAACCAGATGGTCAAACTGCTTGATAGCAATGGTGAACGCGTCATCTCACCGTGGACTCCACGCGCCGAGGAATCGATGCTGGCAACACTCACAGATCCCGCCCAATCACCTGAATTGTATGGACTGCGAGAAACCGCGCGCGGCTGGCGCTTCTATGACTCATTGCGGGTAGACGCTCACTCACCAGCAAGGCGCCCTACCCCTTCCACATTCACTCCAACTTTGGCACCCGACGGCTCAAACCTAGCGGCAGCCCTTGCCACAGTGTTGCGTGTGGGTAACCGCCGCGACCTCGATCAGGCAATTGCGCAAGCCTTCGACGGCGCATCCGTGAACGTGACCGAAGACGACCGGGGAATCGCACATATCGCCTTCGATTCAGGCCTGAGCCGTAGCCTTGACGCCACCGAGATTAGCGACGGAACCTTAAGGTTCCTGATGCTCGCAACTATTCTGCACTCCCCACGACCACCACAATTACTGGTTCTCAACGAACCAGAATCATCGCTCCATGTTTCGTTGATTCCAGCACTTGCAGCGATGATCAAAACTGCATCAGCGCACTGCCAGATAATCGTGGTGTCACACTCTGCCCAACTAGTGGAAGCGCTTAGGTCGCAGGCTCACACCATCGAGTTAGCGGGTGGAACTGAAACAACAATCGTTGGTCAAATGCGGTTCGAAGGACCCGAATGGATGTGGCCCAAAGCCCGCAAATGACGCTCTTTGAACCAAGAACCCTCGACCAACGCTCGGAGGGAACTNNGTTCCCCAATCTGGATTACACACAACAGTCACCGCACTAGCATCCAGGTTGTGTGGCCTCGGGACACCAGTCCCGGGCTGCAAAACTGCGGCCCTCCCCCACGTAACGGCCGCTGCAAGGCGGGACTCGTCGGGAAGCGGTGAACTCAAGAACCCAGCCAACGTAAGGTCACCAGCCCCAACCGTAGAAACTGGTGTGAGAGGCGGGCCACCCGCCCACCACACCTGATCAGCAGTGACCAACAGCGCGCCATGCGCAGCCAAACTGACCAACAGCTGGGTTACCCCATCAGCAATGACTGCTCGGCCCGCTGCCACAATCTCGCCCACTGTCTGGCACGGCAAACCACTGAGTTCCTGCAGTTCCTCATGGTTGGGCTTAATCATCCACAGTTCACCTGGCGCAGCCGACGCCACCGCCTGCCGCAAGGCATCCCCAGACGCATCAACCACAAACTTGGTCTGACCAGCCGAATCACTCTTACGCAACGCACTACCCAGCTTGGCATAAAAGTCAGCAGGCATCCCCGGCGCCAAACTTCCTGCCGCCACAACGTATTGAGCAGAAGGAGTCATCTGCGCAGCGGATTCGACTTCCGCAATCAACGCATCCACTTCATTTGGAGCAAGCGTTGGACCAGGCGCGTTGACCTTGAGGGTCTGCCCGCTGACATCGGCAACGGTCACGTTGGATCGGATCTCGCCCGCAATTTCAACGGCAGAATACGGAACCTGCGCAGAATCGAGCAGACCACGAAGCACCGCACCGTCGCGCCCACCACACGGAAAAATCGCGCGGGACGCAATGCGCTGCGCCTGCAAGGCTCGAGAAATGTTGATTCCTTTGCCACCCGCGTCAGCACGCACATCAGTTGCCCGGTGCACGCCATCGAACCCCAGCGATTCGACCGCGAACGCGCGGTCAACACTGGGGTTCGGGGTAAGAGTAATGATCATTAAACGCTAGAGCTCAACAACTTCGAATTCCATGAGGTCCGCTCCCGTTCCCACCGGCCTCTGACCATCAGAACGCTGGTGCGCCGCCGCCGCACGACCATCACGCCACGCTTCAAAGTGCTCACGGCTAGCCCACTGCGTCCCCACAAAGAAACGGGACTCGCCCGCCGTTGGGCGCAACAGTTGGAATCCCTCAAAACCAGGTTCCTGATCCACCGAGTGTTTGCGTGCCGCAAACCGCTTTTCCAACTCCGGACCCGAGTCCTGAGGAACAGTAATCGCATTAATAACTACAACTGACATGGGATTTCCTTCCGCCTGACGTGTGTGCTTCAAGACTATCCCCGGTGGGCGTGCAGGTGAATCTACGCAAGGAGATTGTGCATCATGAAACTTTGAGAATGTGCGCTCTCAGTTGCGCCAGAGACCGTAGGTTTCCGCGAGGTTGGCAATCTTCTGGGCACGGGCTAGACGCGGCAGGTACGAACCATCGGCTATCTTCACTCCAGCTTTGNNTTTTCACGGTCATCCGCAGGAGCCGGAGGGCCATCAATAGGACCTGGGAGCTTTCCAACGCGGGAAGCGACCACAAGTTTTCCGCGCGCATACGCGAGCGCCATCGGATCCTCGGTAACACCGGTATCCTTGCGGAAATCGTTGACCCCAAACGCGAGCCGGAACGTGCCAGGAGCCGAAGCGATAGCCGTCGCATTTTCGATTCCCAGTGCAGACTCAATCAACGCGATCACTGGGGTGCCCGCCTGCAAACGCATGGCAGTCAGCGTCACTTGGTCAGGCTTCTCGGTTTGTGCGAGCATCACTCCACGCAGCCCGTTGGTGGTGACCAGCGCAGATACGTCATCATGCCAATGCTCGGTGTCCATGGCATTGATGCGCACCCACGCGGACATTCCTGAAGATAACGCACGTATAACGTTGTATCGGGCTTCCTCTTTCTCATGCTCAGGTACCGCAGATTCAAGGTCAAAGATGACCGAGTCCGACTCCGAGCGCAGTGCGTCTTCGAACACCTCAGGCCGCATAGCATTGACCAACAACCACGAGCGGGAGAGCTTCGCAGG
>DFNY01000001.1:7047-7303 GCA_002376595.1 Jonesiaceae bacterium UBA3555
ACATGGTGCGTACCTCGGGTCGCGGTGGGCCTTTTATTTATCCTATGCAGGCCCGTTCGTTCTGGCATGTCTTGGCAAACTGGTAGCGATCACAGTGCAACGCTCATCCAGCAAGCGTGAGGAAGCTAGCGGCCGGTGTTCTTTCGTGCTCCGCCAATGAGTAGGGCGATGCCGCCAATAGCCATAAGCGAAAGGGTTGCTTCGGGGTTTTGCTTCTGAGTAATAACAAAGATTGCGAGGCCTGCGAGCACCATGA
>DFNY01000001.1:7454-8415 GCA_002376595.1 Jonesiaceae bacterium UBA3555
CGGTGAGTCTGTGCGTGATCTCAATAATGGTTACGTGCGGCCTCGCCTGGGCAAGGTTTTCACGCACCTGACGCGCTGTGGCTTCGTCGAGGTGAGAAGTGAACTCATCAAGAATCAACACATTCGACTGAGACAAAAGTGCGCGCGCCAGTGAGAGCCTCTGGCGTTGTCCACCGGAAAGGTTGTCTCCAAGTTCACCCACCTTGGTGTCGAGACCATCGGGGAACGCAGCAAGATCAGCGGTTAAGCAAGCAATACGGCAGGCCTCGGCGATATCTTGGTCAGAGGCGTTGTCGTTTGCTAGGCGCAAATTCTCTGCGATGGTCATATTGAACATGTGTGTGGCTTGAGTAACTATTGCCACCGATTCGCGCAGTTCCTCTAGCGCGACATCTCGAACATCAACACCGTTGATGCGGATGCTACCGCTGTCCACATCCCAGAACCGCAATAGCAGTTGCACCAAAGTAGATTTGCCTGCACCTGAGGCACCAACCAACGCGAGGTGTTGTCCGGGCTCAACTTCAATGGTGATGTGCTCTAGCGCTGGCCCTTGAACTTCTCGCCCTTCTTGGGCTGGATAAGTGAACGTTACGTCNNCATCGGCCAGCGCAAACAAACGATCCGCAGATGCAGTCGCCTTGTCCAAATCCGGAATGAGGTCTTCTACGCCCCGCACCACTGGGAAGGTTGCAACTACCGCAACCAAAGCGGGCAGAAGCCCAGTAATGGAATAGTCACCCTGTGCTACTTGATGCCCACCCACCACTATGAGGAGCACAGCAGAGGCGAGTTGCAGAATGTATGCCAGCGCACGCCGCACACCAGTGGTCCACCACGCTTTTCCACCGAGTGCTGCAATGTATGCGGAGCGTTCATCGATTTCGGCTAAACGTCGGTCACCGTAGTCAAAGCCAACAACTTCTTTAACACCCTGGATGGTCTCGGTAACGTAGTGCAG
>DFNY01000005.1:0-164 GCA_002376595.1 Jonesiaceae bacterium UBA3555
ATCTGCACATGCAGATCTTTTGCTGTGACGATGGTGTTTGTCATGCGCAGTTCATTCCTTGTGTGAGTGCTGCGAGGTTGGCTTCCATGATGCTGAAGTAGTCGCTGTTGGAGTCGGTGAGTCCTTCGATAGGGTCGAGGATTGCGGTGTCGATTCCAAGGTCT
>DFNY01000005.1:407-5036 GCA_002376595.1 Jonesiaceae bacterium UBA3555
TGCTAGCAGCGTTGGGTCGAGCCAGAAGTGAGGGTCAGTTGCTCCGTGGTCGTGACCATCGTGGGAGGTGGAGTCCTCTGATTCGTGGTCGTGGCCCGCTTCCACTTCATTGTGGAGTTGCTCGGCTTCTTGATTGTCACTGTGGTCGTGCGTTTCTTCGTGAGCGTGTTCGGCTGCGTCGATGACGTTCTTTGGGCTGCGTGCGGCGATTGCATCATCTACGGCGCTTTGAAAGCCTGATTGGTAGACGACTAGGTCTGTGGTGTTGATTTTTCGCGCGGTAGCGGGGGAGAGTTCGAGGTCGTGGGGTTCTGCGCCTTGGGGCNNNNATTCTACGGTGACTCGGTCTCCGCCAACTTGTTCCACTACGAACTGAAGTGGGTAGAACGAAGCGAGCACGTTGAGCTCCGTGCTGGGTTGTGTGGAGTTTTCTGGGCTGCATCCGGACAGTGCGATGAGGGCGGCTGCTGCGGCAAGTGAGGTGAGTACGCGCTTCTTGTTGTTCACAAGAACCATTATCAATAAGGATCTTGTGAGAGTCAAAGTGAAGTCCGCAACGTCTGGTGGGTAGCCCGCTTGCATGGCGTGAGACGAGCCAGTGTTTTATTGGAAAGATCTATGTTGCACAAGGTAACCTTGAATACTTGGNNGGGGCTACTAACAATGATGGAGTGATCATCTTGGCCGCTGCGCCTTCACGTCTAGACTCTGTAATCTCGCTGGCAAAGCGCCGCGGTTTCGTATTCCAATCCGGAGAGATTTACGGTGGCTCCCGTTCAGCTTGGGACTACGGTCCGTTGGGAGCTGAACTCAAGGAAAACATCAAGCGCCAATGGTGGCAGCTCATGGTTCGTGGCCGTGATGATGTTGTCGGAATCGACTCGTCGGTAATCCTCCCACGTAAGGTCTGGGAAGCATCTGGGCACGTTGCGGTATTCACCGACCCACTCATTGAGTGCACCTCTTGTCACAAGCGCTACCGCGAAGACACCCTTCTCGAAGAGTTCGAGTTCAAGAAGGGCCGCGAAGCAAGCGGCATGGAAGAAATCGTCTGTGCAAACTGTGGCAAGAAGGGTGAATGGACCGAGCCTCAAAACTTCTCTGGTTTGCTCAAGACCTACCTTGGCCCAGTAGACAACGAAGAAGGCTTGCACTACCTGCGTCCAGAAACCGCACAGGGTATCTTTGTGAACTTCTCCAACGTTCAGACTGCTTCACGCATGAAGCCTCCATTTGGAATTGGACAGGTTGGAAAGTCGTTCCGTAACGAAATCACGCCAGGAAACTTCATCTTCCGTACCCGTNNCGAGCAGATGGAACTCGAGTTCTTTGTTAAGCCAGGCACAGACGAAGAATGGCACCAGCACTGGATTGACACACGCAAGCAGTGGTACGTGGACCTCGGCATTGACCCAGAGAACCTGCGTCTGTACGAACACCCACAAGAAAAGCTCTCGCACTACTCCAAGCGCACTGTAGATATCGAATACCGTTTCGGTTTCCAGGGAAGCGAATGGGGCGAGCTTGAAGGTATTGCAAACCGAACCGACTTTGACCTCAAGACGCACTCAGAGATTTCAGGTAAGGATCTCTCGTACTTTGACCAGGCTGAAGGCGAACGGTACTTCCCATACGTCATTGAGCCTTCTGCTGGTTTGACCCGTTCCTTGATGGCGTTCCTGGTTGAGGCTTACACCGAAGACGAAGCACCTAACACCAAGGGTGGCGTGGACAAGCGTGTAGTACTCAAGTTGGACCCGCGCTTGGCTCCAGTGAAGGCAGCTGTTCTTCCGTTGTCCCGTAATGCTGATCTTTCGCCAAAGGCAAAGGCGCTCGCAGCCGAGCTGCGTAAGTACTGGAACGTAGAGTTCGATGACGCTGGTGCAATCGGCCGTCGTTACCGCCGCCAAGACGAGATTGGTACGCCATTCTGCATTACTGTGGACTTCGACACCCTTGAAGACAACGCTGTGACTATCCGTCACCGTGACTCCATGGAGCAAGAGCGTGTAGCGCTTGATCAAGTTGTACCGTTCTTGGCTAGCAAGCTGATCGGTTCCTAAATCGAATGTGACTCGATCATGTCTTCGTGATTGAGGAATCAGATTCGTATCAAAGAACGCCTACAGTCCGCAGGGGCTGTAGGCGTTTCTTATGTCTTCAAGAATAAGTAGTTCCGAGGTGTAATAGTTCCACCAGCCAAAACACATGCAGGGTAGCAACAAGTGATCGGTTGCGCATGAGCGCGACCACCCCCAACCCCACAAGGAGTCTGTTGTGAAAACTCGCGTTCTAGCTATCGCTGCAAGCGCGGTACTGATGGTTAGCCTGTCAGCGTGTACCCAAGCGAAGATGTCAGCAGATTCTGGCTTCTCAGCTAACGGTTCAACAAGTGAGAAGGGAAATGGCTCAGTGGAACTGACAATCAAAGACATCGATGACGCCATCGTGGACATGGACAAGTTCAACGACAAAGGCTACCGCGCTGAAATCGTTGATGGAGTTCTCATCTACGAATCAGCCGGTTCTGGTTCATGCAAGCCAATCATCGAAACTGCAAAGGTTGAAGATGGCACCGTTGTGTTGACTAAGTTCGACTACACGGGAAAGCCGTGCACTATGGACCTGCGCCAATTCCGTCAAGAGATCAAGCCAGCAGACGGAAGCGAACTGGCTGCTGACCTCACTATTGAGGTTGTAGATCCCACCACTTTCTAGGGAACAAGCCCACTAACCATTTCCAAGGGCCTCAGGTTTCTGAGCCCCTTAAGCGCATCCAGAAAGGAAACGGTTCGAATGCGTTCATGGAAGATTCTCGTGCCGGTTCTGTGCGTGGCCCTAACTGGCTGCACTAGTGGCGCACCTGCTCCCTCTCCCCACGATCAAGGACAGAACCAAGCCCCGCGCTCGTCGGAAAATACACCTTCAACGGACACAGATAAGGACGCCACCGGCGATAGGGCTGCTTTAGAGATAACTGAAGTGGCGTGGACCGGAAGCGAGCCAAGCGCTCAAGAAATCATCAGCGGAAATGACGTCCGAACCGAGGCGCGCGATAACAAGTTGATTGTCCAATCATTTGGATCCGGCTCGTGCTCACCCACTCTCAAAGGCGCATACGTAGAAGCCGGTGGCATAGTGCTCGAATTCCCAGACTGGGAAACCTGGATGACTGAGGCACTCAACCGCGGCTGCACTGACGATCTACAACGCTGGCAGTATGAAGTTACCGGAGACACCATAGAGATTACCGAGCAAACGAAGGTCACCATCGCACGCGTGCGCGTGCAGTAAGGACCTATAACGCGCTACTTGGGTGCTCTCGTGTGGGCAACGGCACGGGCTTCGCCATGATACGAGTGGCCCAAAAATGGGAGAATAATCGGGTGACTTCTGCATCTGAAACCCAGAACAACCCAGTGCTTCCCCCATTGCGAATTGGCAAGCACGTGGTTGAAACGCCAGTTGTTTTGGCGCCTATGGCTGGCGTAACCAACACTGCGTTCCGCCGCCTGTGCCGTGAACAGGGCGATGGCTTGTTCGTTGCAGAAATGGTGACCAGTCGCGCGTTGGTGGAACGTAACGAAGAGTCGCTGCGCATTGTTTCATTCGAAGACTTCGAGACCCCGCGTTCTGCGCAGGTGTACGGCGTGGATCCTGCAACCGTTGGCGCAGCCGTGAAACTGATCGCTTCAGAAGACCGCGCTGACCACATCGATCTCAACTTTGGATGCCCAGTTCCCAAAGTAACCCGAAAGGGTGGGGGATCAGCTCTCCCCTGGAAATCTGAACTATTTAAACGCATCGTTGACGCTGCAGTCACCGCTGCTGCTCCCTATGACGTGCCCGTGACAATCAAGATGCGTAAGGGGATCGATGCTGATCACATTACGTATCTCGAGGCTGGCCAAGTCGCTGAGCAGTTGGGTGTTGCTGCAGTAGCACTGCATGCGCGTACCGCCGCTGAACACTACTCTGGCACCGCAGACTGGTCAGCTATCAAGGAACTCAAACAGGCAGTTACCACAATTCCGGTTTTGGGGAATGGCGATATCTGGTCTGCCGAGGACGCACTGAATATGGTTGCTCAGACAGGTTGCGACGGCGTCGTTGTGGGCCGTGGTTGCCAGGGCCGTCCGTGGCTCTTCGCGGACCTCACGGCCGCATTCGCTGGACAGTCCCAGCGGGTTAAGCCGGGTCTTGCATATGTGGCGGACACTATTTACCGTCACGGCGAGTACATGGTGGAGTTCTTTGGCGACGAGGGCCGCGGTATCCGTGATCTGCGCAAGCATATGGCGTGGTACCTCAAGGGTTACGCAGTAGGTGGCGAAGCGCGCAATGGCTTGGCTCTTGTTGATTCCTTGGCGGATCTGCGCAGGAAGCTCGACGGGCTCGACNNGCGGAAGGTCAGCGTGGTCGTGCAGGTTCACCAAAACGTCCGCACCTCCCAGAGGGCTGGTTGGATTCGCGTGAGTTGTCCGAGGAATTCCGCAAGAAACTCGAAGAAGCGGAACTGTCCGTATCTGGTGGCTGAGCCTTTGGTGCGTGGTCCAGGTTGGTCATTGGCTGGCAGAAACTACCCGTGATGTGGTGGCCCCGTTGCGACCCACAAATGGTGCGAAAGCG
>DFNY01000067.1 GCA_002376595.1 Jonesiaceae bacterium UBA3555
TTGGTGTGAATGTGGCAAACACGCGTGCAGCTGTCTTCTTGGCTTTCCTATTTGTCACCTTGCCGTTTGTGGTTCGAACAGTTCAACCCGTTCTTGCTGAACTGGACCGCGATGTTGAAGAAGNGGCAGCGTCTTTAGGGGCATCACGGTTCACTACACTTCGCAAGGTAGTTCTACCGGCGCTGGTTCCGGCAATCACTGCGGGCGCTGCGCTTTCCTTTGCACGCGGCATGAGTGAATACGGTGCTTTGGTGCTGCTTTCTGGAAACTTGCCTCTGCGCACCGAGGTGGGTTCGGTTCGAATCCTGTCTTACCTCGAAAACGGTGACAATGCGTCTGCTGCCGCAATTGCCACGATCCTCCTAGTGACTTCACTGTTAGTGATTGTCCTTCTGGACGTGGTGCAACGGAAGGTGGCTAGGCGTGGTTGAGAACAAGACCATCAAGTACACCCTGCGTGCGCTTGTCATTGGGTACCTATTTCTATTGGTGGGCTGGCCAGTAGCTCTGATTGTGAAGCACACGTTCGCGGATGGCTTTGCCACCCTGCAGCATGCTTTGAGCTCGCCCGTTGTGGTGTTTTCGCTGCAACTCACGTTGGTAGTGGCCGTTCAGGCGGTCATCATCAACACCGTATTCGGAATTGCCGTGTCGCTTCTCTTGGTTCGGTACGAGTTCCCTGGGAAGCGTGTGCTTTCCGCACTCATTGACCTGCCACTAAGCGTGTCACCTGTGGTGGTTGGACTCGCGTTGATTCTGGTGTACGGCCCCCGAGACGGGTGGTTCGGTGCGTGGCTGCATGAGCGCGGCTTCGACATCATCTTCTCCACGCCGGGCATCATCATGGCCACTGCCTTCATCTCATTGCCTTTGGTTATCCGGGAGTTGGTTCCCGTACTCACCGAGCGTGGCATTGAAGAAGAACAAGCGGCGGCCAGCCTTGGTGCCTCCCCCGTGCAGTCGTTCTTGCGTATCACCTTGCCAGCAATCAAATGGGCGCTGGTGTATGGAGTCGTTCTTACCTTTGCTCGCGCGTTGGGTGAGTTCGGAGCCGTCAAGATCGTCTCTGGAAACCTTGAGGGCCGCACCCAAACGGCCACGTTGCTGGTGGAGCAGAAGTATCAAGACTTCGAACAGTCCACCACATACGCAACCGCATTCTTACTCGCTGCGGTGTCTGTAGCCTGCATCATCGTGGTCACCTTGCTGCGTAACGACCACCCGACCACAAAGAAGGTCAAATCATGAGCATTGAAGTTCGCAATATCTCTAAGAATTTTGGCAATTTTGTTGCGCTTGAGAACGTCTCGCTCTCCATTCCAACAGGTCAGCTAACCGCTCTTCTCGGGCCTTCCGGCGGCGGAAAATCCACACTATTGCGGATCATCGCTGGTCTTGAGCAGAGCGATTCCGGATCAATTGAAATTGCCGGAACAGATGCTACCGATGTTCCCGCGCGTAAACGCAACGTTGGCTGAGTGTTCCAGCACTACGCTGCGTTCAAGCACATGTCAGTGGCCCGTAACGTTGCATTCGGATTGGAAATTCGTAAGACCCCTAAAGACGAAATCGCGGCGCGGGTAGACGAACTTTTGAGGCTAGTTCACCTCCAACAGTTCGCTCATAGGTTGCCTTCGCAACTTTCTGGTGGGCAACGCCAGCGTATGGCACTTGCCCGCGCGCTTGCGGTGCAGCCATCGGTGTTGCTACTTGACGAACCATTTGGTGCGTTGGACGCAAAGGTTCGTAAGGAACTGCGTGACTGGCTACGCAAACTCCACGATGAGATTCCCGTAACCACGGTATTCGTCACCCACGATCNNCGCGTTGCTATCGCCCGGGCGGTGGTTAACAAGCCGCGCATGCTGCTGCTGGACGAGTCCCTCTCAGCGCTCGATTACAAGCTGCGCAAGCAGATGCAGAACGAGCTGAAGGCGCTGCAGCGCAAGCTCGGCATCACCTTTGTCTTCGTCACCCACGATCAGGAGGAAGCTCTTGAAGTTGCAGACGAAATTGTGGTTATCAATGAGGGTCGCGTTGAGCAGATCGGATCACCGGAGGCTCTCTATGATGCACCAACCAACGAATTCGTGATGGGATTCCTTGGCCCTGTAACTCGGTTGGGAAACCAACTTGTGAGACCTCATGACATTCAGGTGATCTCTCAAGATGCCGGCGATGAAGGGTTCTATCCGGGTGTTGTCACGAGAACAGTGCGGATCGGTTTCGAAGTTCGCACGGATGTTCTGGTTGACACACCTGAATTCGGTGGAACCGTCCAATTCGTTGTGACCAGAGCAGAAGCCAACTCACTCAAGCTAGATTCAGGTTCCCAAGTGTGGCTGCGAAAGACTCCCGGTGCTACTTCCATAACTACTGAAGTTACTCCGGCGAAGTTGCCTGACACATTTGCAAACTACGCAATCTAGATAAGACTAGGCCGGTTGCCTGGCTATGCTCCGTGGGNNGTCCGCTCGCTCCCCTGAAGCGGAAACCAAGGCTTGGTCTAGTGCCTGTGTCCATTCCAGCTGTCCGCTAGCGAGTGCGAGCCACGTTTCAACATCCATTTCCACAACGTTCGGTGGGGTTCCACGCGTGTGTTGTGGCCCGTCAACGCACTGGACTGCTCCCGCAGGCGGCACCCTGACTTCCACTGCGTGCCCTGGAGCAACCTCTGCTAGTTCTTCAAGAGTGAAGCGCACGGCTGTAGTAGTCGTTTTCTTGTCAGCCCGCCCTTCAAGCCATGCAACAAGAGCAGCTCTGCCAACCATTGGGTCGGTGCGCCTTCTACCCACTAGAGTGCACCCTCTCGGTAATCGTTCTCTGGTTCAGAAGAAGCTTCAACTGCACCATCAAAAGTTTGAACCAGCTCAAAGGCAATCTTCTGAGTGTCCACATCGGACTGCAAGAGCTTGACCTGGACTTCGTGTCCGAGCGGGAGTTTCTCAGTTGACTGCACCTTGGCATGAACGGCCGGGTCAGACACCATGACCTCACCCTTCTTGAAGTTGCGGGCATCTAGTTCGACTACTACAGCTTCAAAGAGTTCTCCAATACGGTTGCTCAGCAAAGCTGCTTCCACAATGTCGGTGGTTGATCTGCCGTAAGAGTTCGCTCGGCGAGTGGCGGAGTTTAGTAGCTGAGGCAGTTGCGGCAGCACGTCTATGACCCACTGCGGGATTTCAGTGCCAGAGCTGGCAGCCAGCGCGATCTCTGTGGTGTAGCGATCTCCCAGTCGGCGTAGTGGAGCCGTCACGTGCGCGTAGTGTGCGCCTATCGCGTTATGTTTGCCGGTTACTGACTTGGCTCTCTCAAATGGATCAAGCAGTGGCTTGTCTTCGCGCCCTAGAGGATTACCGCTACGAGGATCGGTGGAGAACGCCATATAGTCTGCCCCACGGAACAAGGTTGTTGCCTCATGCTGGAACGCAGCATGCTTTGGGTTCGCAGAATCTAAGGTGGCCAAGAAGTCCCCATATGAGACGTCCTTACGCCAGTTCAGTCCGAGAGCGTGAGCTGTACGGCGCAGACGTTTCAAGTCACGGGGGTCGGCTGGTGGGAGCGTCCTGAGCAGTCCCGTTCCCACCTGCAGCATCAGTTCGGCAGCCGAGATTCCGGTGAGCAACGAGATCTGCGCATTCCAGTTCTCAATGGGAAGAACTCTTCTAAACGAGAGTTCGAAACCGCCATCGGCAGTTACGTGAACCTCTTGTTCAGGCACATTCAGCGAAACACCGCCACGGGCGCTTTCTGCTGCCAGCCTCAGCGGACCTACCTGTGCCAACAACTCAATCGTTGGCAGCCCCACGAGTTCGTCCTCACGAGCTGTGCTCTGGGACCCAGCCAGTTCGTCGGAAAGTTCTTGGGCGCGCACATAACTGAACCTCTGCCGTGAACGTACCAAACCGCGCTGCACTGCAATCGAGGTGGTTTTTCCCTCGCTGTCGAGGCCAATTGTCCACACGGCTGCTGGCCGAATCTCTGAGGGCAGCAGGCTCGCTGCCCCCTCGCTCAACGTAGGTGGGTGCAACGGGGTGCGCCCGTCGGGCGCATACAGAGTTGTTCCCCTGCGCTGGGCTTCAAGGTCAATTGCTCCACCCGGCACAACAAAAGCCGCAACATCCGCAATGGCGTAGTGCACCTTGAAACCAGATTCGGACCGCTCAATGTGAACGGCCTGATCCAAATCCATGGATCCTTCGGGATCAATGGTGATGAAGTCAATGTCCAGAGTTGCGGCCGTGTGGTGTGGCCAGTTCTCTTGCGGCGTCTTAGTTGAGAGCGCATCGACGATTCTTTGTGCTTCGAGTTCCACTTCGGGAGGGAAACCTGCCGGGATTTCCATCTTTTCACGTAANNAACCTATCATTCGTGTATTGGAACTGGCTGGATGTGTTCTGAATCTTGGGTTGTGCAGGACGCGGGTAAGAGTGGCTGATACCGGGCGTGCTCCAAGGGGGTCGGACCCTCCTCGTGCACGCAACCTCAACGCCCTCCAACCACACC
>DFNY01000036.1 GCA_002376595.1 Jonesiaceae bacterium UBA3555
AATCAGTGCACCCACTTTCCCTCCAAGACTCCCTTTCGCTCCGCACACGTAGGACGTATGATGTCTTTGATGAGCGGCACAAATCCGCCACTCAAGACTTCACTCGCACTACACACGGGGCATGCAACGATGCACAATCCGAATTTCCGAGTCCTAGGCGCCTACGCACTGGTTGCTCGACTCAACCCTGGCCTGGTTCCTGCCGCCTACCAGCGAATCTCTGAGCTAAACGTGGACGCACTTGAGATGCCACTAGCGGAGTTCAACGCCCANNCTGTCACTCAAACACCAAGCCCTGCACAGCCACCAACTGCCACCCAGCTCCCTAACCAAGCAGCGTTCGGCGCTCTCGACACTGGCCTAGATGTGGTTGTCACCTGCATCCCCACGGTGATGCAGTCGTTGGGCCGCAACCTGAACTATGGTTTGGCGTCACTCGACGAATCTGGCCGGCAACAGGCCATCGCCGACGTGATTGAGGTCCTCAATAATGGTGATCGTCTTGCTCAGCAGGAACAACGTGCTCGGCTCAAGGCGATCCAGATCCATTCGGCACCGCGCGTCGGCAACTCAAGTCTCCAAGCACTCGAAACCTCACTGTCGTATCTCGTCGCTCATGCTGGCTCAGTCAACATGGCCATCGAGCATTGCGACGTGCTGCGTCCGGGGCACCCGTTCGAGAAAGGCTTTTTGGAACTAGCTGACGAAATCGAAGTCATCCAGCAGCTCAACTCGGACCAACTTGGCGTCACTATCAACTGGGGTCGAAGTGCGATCGAAGCGCGCTCGTCGGTAAGCCCGACGCCCACGCGGCCCGCCTACCGCGATGCGCTGACCGCGTACGTTACCAACCAGGTTGAGCTCGCCGCAGCCAGCGGCGTGCTCAGGGGGATGATGTTCTCGGGCGCGGCTGACGTTTCTGGGCCGTGGGGACCGGCCTTCGAAGACAGCCACATCGCGCCGTGTGGCGAGGTCCCTGCGCTCGCGCAGAGCTACGCCTCGATCATGGATGCCCAAGCTGTCACGGATGCGCTAAAAGCCGCTGGACCTGCAGAAATGCTCTGGTACTCGGGCGCGAAAGTCACCGTCTTGGACGCTGAGAACAGCGTCGACCGCTGCCTAGCCGTCGCCCGCGCCACCTTGGACTTGCTGGGGTAGGGCCGACCGGTTGCCGCGACGCCTGATGCTCGGCAACCCAGGTGGGGCGCCGCCGTGGTGACGGCGCTCCACCATTTTTAGGGCCAGTTTCCCGACGAGTCCCCGGGGTGTTCCGCGTGGTAACGCTGGGTTTGGGGGCAGGGTTTGAGGGCTGGGCTGGCCTGCCTCTCGCGGCATGCAGAGAGGGCAAGTATGAGGTTTAGTCGAGCGCGATCCTGCTGTGGGCGGAGGCGAAACCTAGCCACGTGTGACGGTTGTTTGCCCAGCACCAACCGACCTTAGGTGCGCCCTTCGCAGCCTTGCCGTCCCGGCCCGTTCCGCCGGAAATCCACAGCGCGGGAGTGCGTGAGTCGAGCTTCTTTCCTTCTGGATCCTTGCGCTTGCGTGAGCCGATTGTCATGAAGCATTTGTTCGGTTCTAGCAGTTGGGGCAGTTGAAGGAGCAGGCTCATGCCCTCGTTTAGGGTCAATGGTGTGCGGTTGTGCGCGGTGAACTCCACGAGCGCTTCCTCCGGCGACCAGTTTGAAAGGTGATCGCCGCGGTTCACGGCTGTCAGGGCATACCAGTGTTCGGGTAGGGGNNTGGCGGTATTGGCGAGAAATCGTCAATATCCACCATGTCCACCACTACAAAGCCCGGCTTGCCGGTCAGTGAGAGCAGATCGGCATAGCGCGATGGTGGGAGCACACTCGGTGGAATGACCAGGAGCGGGTGCTCGTGTGAGGCAGTCGGTTCGCCATCGGTGGTGGAGGTGCTGCCAGCTGCCGTTGTGACGCTCTTGGAAAGGGCTGCCGCATGCGCGCGAATCTCGTTGGCGGTGATCCCGGCTCGCTCGGGTATCCCCAACTCAATCAAGCGTTCGGCCTGCACAGAAAGCGGTGGCAGGACGATGGACTCATACAGTGAACCCGAATCATGTGACACGTTTGATTGGCGCGAGGCGTCCTGGTGTTTCGCCAGTGTGTGGTGGTGCTTAGGTGTGGTGTTCTGGAGTTCGGGCAGCGTGCCCTGGAGATCAGCAAGTGGGTCAGGTTCGTTGGTCGGGTCAGCCGTCCGTTCATTCAGCTCAGCAGGTATCGGGTTCTCACCGGGCATGGGGTTCTCACCGGGCATTGAGCTCTCAGCAGGCATTGGGGTCCTCTCAAACGATCTACCGGAACTGACCTAACACTCCCAGCGCACAATTTGTTCCGAAACTACCTACAGCGCGACCGCCCCAGAAACCACAGTCACACAGGAGCCGCCTACCCAGATTGAGGAATCGTCGGAAAGTAAAGAAATCCGGCCATCATAGCCAATGGCCGTACCCTGCCGAGCCGTGTATTGGGCGGGAGCCAACCCCGCCCCGATGAGCCACTGAGCGAGCCCAGCGTTGGCCGAACCCGTGACCGGGTCCTCGTTGATACCCGTGTCCGGAATGAACGCTCGGACCTCGTAATCCGGCGCGTGCTCATTACCCGGGGCGTGCTTGTTACCCGAGCCAGTCTCGTTTTCCGGGGCGTGCTCATCACTTGAGTGTGCGCCAATGACGGAAATGCACAGGTCACCCATCGCACTGAAATCGGGGGTCAAATCCAACACCGTTTGCGCATCCGTAAGCAACACTCCAAGCCACCCCGGACCGTTACCAATCCAGTTCGAAGCAAGCACCTGATCTGCAGAAACGCCCAAAACTTTGATAACCCTGGCAAGAGTCTCCGCGTCGATCTCGCCGGCTCGGCGCAACGGCGGCGCTTCAAAGGCGATGTTCCTAGTCGCCGCGCGCGTCAAATCATCGGTGCGCAGTCGAACCAACCCAACCCCACACTCCTGAATCACCCATGCCGGATCCTTGGGCTGGCCACCGGCCTCAAGCCAGGCATGAGCAGACCCCAACGTAGGGTGTCCAGCGAAATCAAACTCCTCGTTCGGAGTGAAAATCCGCACCCGGTAATCCGCGTCGGGGTGGGTAGGAGGGAGAAGGAAAGTGGTCTCGGAAAGATTGGTCCACTGCGCGAAGCGTTGCATTTGCTCAGCAGTGAGGTCGGTAGCACTGTGCACAACCGCAAGAGGATTGCCTTGTAGTGCGATGTGCCCAAACACGGCTACCTGCGAAAACTTGAACACTTTAGGGGTTTCGGCGGCCATCTGGAAGTCCTCACGTTGCTTGAATTCACTCAAGTCTAGTGCGGGCGGAGGTGGGGGAGTCTTGGTTGTTTGCTTTACCTGCCTGACACACCAGCGCACCAACCCAAACGGCAACTTTCCCGTGACTGGGCAGGGAATTCCATGCAAAGTCACGGGATTCTTGCCCAGTTGTTTGGCAGGTACTGTCTCCCACGCTGCTCAACCCGCGGACTGATTAGGCAATAGACAGTGTTTCCCCTTTTCAAACCGACTCACCTAGGTTTTACTTGCATTAACAATTGTGAAACTTTCACTTGTGTAGTTTGAAAGCAGTTCGACGCCACGCAAGGGAGCGTCGAGTACTCGAATTGCTTAATGGGTGTCCTGCACAACGGGTCAACCATGATCTCGGCTGCGTCTTTGATACGACGCGGATCCTTAGTTGGCTGTAGGCATGACTCATGTCGAGTCCACCAAATGGAGTTACGTCCCATCCGTTCTCCAGTTGTAGGCTCACACTCAGCCAGCCGTGATGCGCGTGGTGGCTTGGACATAAGCCCTGAGACTCTTTGCTAGGTGGCTCCACCATCCCTCGGAGTTGACGTAGCAGATGATCAGGTGGTTGGCGCAGATATTCGCCAACCACAGAAACACTCAGTCCGTGGCATCAGCCTAGGCACACTCACACATCGGCACACAGATCGGTGGGGCACTATTCTCCGTTGACGCGGATATGTTGATTCCGCCAGGCTTGTGCAACCAGAATCCTTGATGTGTAATCCGTGAGGCCTCCAGAGCCTTGGGCCAGTCCCTCAGGGCCTCGAACTTTGGCCCTGAGTCAGAAGCGCATCGAGAACAGGCGGCGCACAAGCTGAGGGCGCGGCGGTGCTCAAGCCAGCTGTAATGAACCGGTAGGTACTACCAGGTCCATGTTCGTGCCGAAGCCGATGCCAACTGCGACTGAGTTCGCGCAGAACGATCCCGCATCGTTCAAAGGTGGTTATACACAATGACAGCAGTAGATACATCGCCACACGGCGATAACTCCGTTTCGGAAACAATGGACCACGAAGAGCACATGCTCACACCGGTACCCAACGCTGATAAGCGATCCACATGGGGTCTCGCAGCGGTGTGGGTTGGNNGGTTGGTTTCGGATTCGTGGTCACAGGCTTGGTAGTAGGTGGTCAACTAGCGGGCCAAGGCGGTGCCGCAGGCATGTCGTTCTCACCCGCGATGCTAACCATCGCTTTGGGGGAGCTCTTCCTCTTTGCGCTGACAATCCTTATTGGTATCCCGGCCATGAAAACTGGCTACAACCTGGCTTTGCTGGCCAAATCCTCGTACGGTACCAAGGGCTTCATTCTGCCCATGATTGTGATGGCGCTGCTCACGCTGGGCTGGTTTGCTTCAATCCTTGGCATGATCGGTGATATTTGGGGTTCATTGCTTGGCAACCCAACGGGCATCACCGTGATCGACCCAGCAAGTTTCGGACGCGA
>DFNY01000178.1:0-4592 GCA_002376595.1 Jonesiaceae bacterium UBA3555
CGCGGCGTCGGCGCCGCAGAAGGAATCTGCGGCGCCGAACCGGAATCACGCTCCACAACGGAGGTCATTGCTTACCTGTTTCAGTTTGAATCTTGGTAACTAACCCTGAATCGCCAAAGAACTTCTCATTGACTGCCTTCCACCCACCGAAGGTGTCTGCCACAGTTTGCAAAGTCTTTGGAGCAGGGAACGGGTTCTGAGGGTCGTTTGCTCCCTCAACGGTGCCAGGATCAACAGATGGATCGATGGGACGGAACCCCTTCGTCGCAAAGATCTTTTGACCCTGTTCACTGAGAACAAAGTNNCAACGGTTAGTGCGGCAGGGTTCTCAATCAGCAAAGTTGAATCAGGGATGACGTAGTCGAACTTTTCGCCATTTTGACGGGCCAGGATGGCCTCGTTTTCGTAGCTGATCAGAACGTCACCGGTACCAGAGGTGAACGCAGTAGTCGCGTCGCGGCCAGAGCCCGGAAGTGCCTCAACGTTGGCAAAGAACTTGCGCAAGTACTCTTCGCCAGCTGCGTCATCCCCTCCGGCGGCGACTACNNTTCCAACGAGCGCTACCAGAGGAACCAGGGTTTGGAGTGACAATCTTGACGTCGTCGCGGACCAAATCAGCCCAACCTGTGATGTTCTTTGGGTTGCCCTCACGGACCACCAGAACCACAACCGAGTCAGAAATGATTCCCTTGTGCTCGCCAGCATTCCAGTCTTCGGCCACAATTCCAGCCTCAACCAGACGCGTTACGTCGCCGGTGAGCGAGAAGTGCACGAAATCAGTTTCCAAGCCATTCGCAACTGCACGGCTTTGATCTCCAGAAGCGCCGTAGGACGTAGCCCATGTGACCCCAGCACCAGCATCGGTTTTAGCAAACTCGGCTTGAGCTGCATCGTTTGCAGCCTTAGGCAACGCGAAGCCAACAATCGACAGGGTGGTCTCGGTCTGTGGCGTATCGCTGGAAGCGCCACCTACTCCCACTGCTGAAGGAGCACAAGCGGAGATCACCACTGCGGTGAGCGCCGCCAAGGTGATCGAGAGCTTGTGCTTAAACATGGGAAGAGCCTTTCTGAGTTTTTTGCCGCCACTTGTACGGCGTTGTGCAAGCGTATTGCTCACAACCCGTTGGAAATACCCTGCAACTGTCATGCGAGACAAGGTAAACGCCACAGTTAACACGGGTATGCTTAAGCGGTGACTGAACCAAGCGAAAACACCGAACAAACCGCAAAAAACCAAGGCGCAGCCGAGGATTTTCAGAGCGAAACAATAGGTAACTTCGAAGGCGAGACTGCCCAGCCAGTCGTTGAGCAGGCTGATGTTGTGGCGCCCGAGGTTGAGCAGCCCGAGGCTGCCCGCGAATTCAGTGAAGACGAGATCGCACACATCGAATCCATTGCTGTTCCCGGAGTCGTGCGCAAGGCACCACGAATCTCAGTCTTCTTTTGGCTGGGCTCGCTGGTCGGCATTATTGCCGGGTTGATTATTGGGTTCGTGCTCACTCAACCCCAAGCCCCTAACCGGTGGATTGAGATCACCGTAACTGTGGCCTTCACCACCATGGTGACGGTCATGATTGCGGGCGCACTCTTCCTCTTCCTTGATCGACGAAGCGTCAAAGAAGCACACGGAAAAGGCTAAAAACGCCACCTACTAAAAGCGCCTAACGGATTGGAAACACTCAGAAAGAGAAAATCCAGAACCAAGGCGCCCACTCGATTCCAGGACCCTGGTCCCACCCCACGAGAGCAAGCACAAGGTAGTTGCGCAAGGGCCCCTAGTAGTGCTCCGAGGTCAATTCGAGCCCTTTTGGACTGTCCGAGAAACGGCCGGACTGACCATGAGCCAACCAAGATATGGAAGAATAATCGCGTGGCCCCCCGTGGAGATGGACTTCTAAATCATGACCTTTTGCCCGGCGAAAAAGGACCGCAAGACGCATGTGGCGTCTTCGGTGTGTGGGCGCCCGGCGAAGAGGTAGCAAAGCTCGCGTACTTCGGTCTGTATGCACTACAGCACCGAGGTCAAGAATCAGCAGGAATTGCAACCAGCAATGGATCGCAAATCCTGGTGTACAAAGACATGGGACTCGTATCCCAGGTGTTCAATGAAACCGCGCTCAACGCACTGACTGGACACATCGCAGTTGGACACTGCCGATACTCCACAACAGGTGGCGTGACGTGGGAGAACGCACAACCAACGCTTGGCGCAACAGCCAACGGAACAGTTGCGCTTGGACACAACGGAAACCTAGTCAACACCGCAGAACTCGTGGAACTCGTGGCGCAACGCTACGGTGAACAATCGCGCGGTGAACTAGCCCGAGGAAACACCACCGACACCGCACTGGTGACCGCCCTTTTGCAAGGACAAGAAGGTCACTCGCTGGAAGAGACCGCGCTAGAGGTTCTTCCGCATCTGCGCGGTGCGTTCTCGCTGGTCTTCATGGACGAGAACACCCTGTATGCAGCGCGCGACCCACAAGGTGTACGCCCGCTGGTACTGGGACGCCTCGCCCGTGGATGGGTTGTGGCTTCCGAAACCCCTGCCCTCGACATCGTCGGAGCCTCATACGTTCGAGAGATCGAACCAGGCGAAATGGTGATGATCGACAAAGACGGTCTGCGCACCACTCGGTTCGCTGAAACCAAACGAGCAGGGTGCGTATTCGAATACGTCTACCTCGCGCGTCCAGACACCACTATCAACGGCCGATCAGTCCACGCAGCACGCGTAGAGATGGGCCGGAAACTAGCAATCGAACATCCAGTCGACGCTGACCTCGTCATCCCGGTGCCAGAATCAGGCACACCGGCAGCCGTAGGTTACGCTCAGCAATCTGGAATCCCGTTTGGCCAAGGCCTCACCAAAAACGCGTACGTTGGCCGAACCTTCATTCAGCCATCGGACACACTGCGAAACCTCGGAATCCGGCTCAAACTCAACCCGTTGCGTGAAATCATTCGCGGCAAGCGTCTGGTTGTTGTCGATGACTCCATCGTTCGAGGAAACACCCAACGCGCGCTTGTTCGCATGTTGCGCGAAGCAGGAGCAGCAGAAGTCCACATCCGTATCTCAGCTCCGCCAGTGAAATGGCCGTGCTTCTACGGAATCGACTTTGCCTCACGTGCAGAACTCATTGCGAATGGTCTAGACACCGATGCCATCGCATCGTCTCTGGGTGCAGACTCGTTGGGTTACATCACCCTCGAAGCGATGATCGAAGCAACCGAGCAAGCGAAGTCACAACTGTGCACCGCGTGCTTTGATGGACGATACCCAATCGAACTACCAAGCGACGACGCCTTGGGTAAACACCTGTTGGAGAAGCCAACATTAGGTGCACCCGAAGACGGACTCGGATCTATTGCAGTTTCTCAAGGCGGTAACACCGCCCTTGAGCATCCTTGATCTCCACACAACACAAAACTGGGAGTTGCAGTGACTGACGGCATTACCTACGCATCCGCGGGTGTAGATACTGCGGCGGGGGACCGTGCGGTAGAACTGATGAAGGCGGCCGTAGCTGGCACGCATGGCCCATCCGTTGTTGGAGGAGTGGGCGGCTTTGCCGGATTGTTCGACGCCTCAGAGCTGAAGAACTACAACAGGCCCCTTTTGGCTTCCTCCACTGATGGTGTAGGAACCAAAGTTGCTATCGCTCAGGCTCTGGACAAGCACGACACCATCGGGTTTGACCTCGTGGGAATGGTAGTAGACGACATCGTGGTGTGCGGCGCAAAGCCACTCGTGATGACCGACTACATCGCCACGGGCAAAGTAGTACCAGAACGCATCGCAGATATAGTGCGCGGAATCGCAGAAGCCTGCACCGTGGCCGGAACCGCACTCGTAGGCGGCGAAACTGCAGAACACCCAGGCCTCCTTGCGCCTGATGAGTACGACGTAGCCGGAGCTGCAGTTGGAGTCGTGGAAGCTAACGACCTCCTAGGCCCACAGCGGGTGCAAGACGGTGACGTTGTCATTGCAATGGCATCCTCTGGAATCCACTCGAACGGTTACTCACTCGTGCGCGCCGTAATCAAGCACGCTGGATGGGAACTGGATCGCGAGGTAGAAGAGTTTGGCCGCACACTTGGTGAAGAACTACTTGAGCCAACCAAGGTTTACTCTTCGGACTGCCTCGCACTAGCGGCAGATGAGGCAGCGGAAGTTCACGCGTTCTCACACGTTACTGGCGGCGGAACAGCCCAGAACCTAGCACGCGTTATCCCCGCTGGACTCAGCGCCACCGTGGACCGTGCTGCGTGGGAAGTTCCGGCTGTATTCAAGGTCATGCGCGAACTCGGAAACGTTCCATGGAACGACATCGAGCACACGCTCAACCTCGGAATCGGAATGATTGCGATCGTAGGCAAAGATGGCGCTGATGCTGCCATTGCGCGCCTTGAATCGCTGGGGCTGAACTCGTGGGTTCTAGGCACCGTTTCTGCCGACACGGAGGAATCTGCCAACCAGAACCTCATCCGCGGAGCAAAGGGAGTTGAAGGCGGCTCAGTGCGCCTGCTCAACGAATACCGCTAAGACTCTCAAACAGTAGGGCTGTGGCCGGAGAAGCGAATGCTTCTCC
>DFNY01000178.1:4644-14681 GCA_002376595.1 Jonesiaceae bacterium UBA3555
CTATTGAATGGCATTACCCAACGTGTGGGTTCATTTGTGGAGGAGCGGTTAGCTCTTATCCGACCAGTCCGAGTATGGATCGTTTGTGTCGTCGTATTCGGCGTCTTCGCTGTCAAAGTCCGAGTGCGGGGCGAAACCTGAATGGGACGATCCATTCAGTTCCCGCTCGAGCGCTTGGTAATTTGGCTCAAAGCTCGTGTACTTCAACTGGCGAGCAACTTTCGTTTGCTTTGCCTTCTGACGGCCGCGGCCCATGGCTCCGACCCCCTCAACGTAGATGCGGGGCAGGCCTGATTGACGGGCGGCCCCGTGTTAAATAAATATGTTCGTGGGATAACCGTACATTGAAACCGCGCCAAATTACTACTTGAGCGAAGTGTTTTTCTAGTAGCGAAACGGTTCTGGGAAGGCGGTACGTACAATNNTTGCATGGATTTCTCCATTCTGTGAGATATTTCACCCATTCTGTCACCGGTGGCCTATCTGTGCGCTGGAATAATGGATGAATCGTAGTGGTCTGATCGCGCAGCTTCAGAGATTTGGAGCCGGATTGCTACGTGGGAAGGTACCAACATGTCTATGAATCGTGGAGAGCCAGAAGTACTTCTGACTCCTGCTGAAGTAGCCTCTATGTTCCGCGTGGACCCAAAGACGGTCACACGTTGGGCTAAGGCTGGAAAACTCTCGTCCATTCGTACCTTGGGTGGACACCGTCGTTACCGTGAATCTGAGGTTCACACCCTTCTTGAAAGCAATGGCCGGATTGTTGCTGAAGAAGATCTGCCAATTTTTAACGACAAAGCATCAGACAACTAATGCCTGATCGGCGCTGAGCGTCAAACAAGTCGTCTGCTATGACCGTCCCTCTATGAGGGGCGGTCATACGTCTTTTGGGGCGTCTCATTGTCTGCTGTGGGCCATAATGTGGTCGTGTGAGTTGCGCACCACCCGCCACGTGAGTTCCAATGGCCACAAGCCTATTAGGGGAGTTTATGAGTAGTGACCTCACGCAATGGAGCGAAGCTGATCAGGTTCAGTTATTCACAGGCGAAGGAATACTGGAGTTAATCTCCGCCATGTATGCGCAGGCCAGCGGCCCAAAAAGGTGTGTTCTGATTGAGTTGCACCACCGTCCAGGCGCTGGTGTCTCCGGCTTGTTTGAAGTGGTGCCCGTTGTGGACTCCGCAGAGGAGGGGGCCGCTCAGCAGCCCTCATTGTTTGTTGTTGCCACTACCGAAACCATAAGCGAGGACGCAACGAACGTTGCGCGTGTAGATACGCGTGACGGCCAGATTGTGGTGTGGGAGCACCCTAATGATCCGGGTCTGCCTGGACTTGCAACGGCTAGTATCCCTGAGCGTGTACAGCAGCAGTGGGGCCAGGGAGCTGATCTCCTGGATTTGCAAACTGTCTCCTACCGGCCGCTGCGTCGCGCTGTGCTCAAGGCAAAGTTCTCTCATGAGTCTTCGTGGTACTTTCTCAAGGTTTTGCGTAAGGACGCCCAACTTTTGTGGCACAAGCATGTGTTGCTGGCTCAAGCGGGCGTTCCAGTTCCGCAGGTGGTTGGTGCAGTGGTGGACGAGGTTGTCGCGTTTCGTACTGTTCCCGGCATCCCTATGGCCCGCGCGATCATGGATTCTGCTACGCCACCTATTTCTGGTTCGTTGATTATCGATCTGCTCACGAGCTTCCCGGCATCGTTAAGCGACGTACCGGTTCGCCCAGCGTGGACGGATCGTTTGCATTGGTATGCTCATGCGGCACGTACCGCGGTGCCACAGTATTCGCAGCGCATTGACGCGCTCAAAGCCAGTATTGATGAGGTTCTGGAGCACGCAGAGCGCGGACCGTTGGTAACCAATCACGGCGACTTCTACGAAGCGAACGTTTTCGTTTCGAATGGGACTATCTCCGGGTTGATTGATATTGATTCAGCTGGTCCCGGATACCTTATCGACGATTTGGCGTGCTTTATTGGGCATCTTGCGGTGTTGCCTACGCTGGATAGGCGTTACGCGCATGTGCCAGGGTTCGTGGACTACTACTTGAACGAGTTCGCGCAGTATCTGGAAGCACAGGGGATCAGCATTTCGGGACTCTATGCTCGTTCGGCGTCAGTGGTGTTGACGTTGATCGCTGGTGCGAGGGATGAGGAAGATCCACATTGGGAATCCTCTGCGTTAGCTCGCTTGGAAGTTGCGGAGCAACTGTTTTCCAGGGTCGCATGAGCCATTGCGAGGTAGATGAGAGAACTCTCATCTAGTTCTCCTTTGCTTATCACTTTGGCTCGGCATTGTTAGTGCTAACACAACGTGACGGTTGGTGAAGGTTCCTAGATTTCGCTCCTTCATCGCTGAGTATTCAAGGAGAACATTATGAAGGTCCCTACCGTTTGGATCATGACCGGCGCTCTTGGTTTGGTTGCAGTCACGGGTTCAGTTGCAGCAGCGAACATGCTGACTAGCCCCACCGACTCAAAGGTGGACGTTGTTATTGAACCAGTGAACACTAGGGGTTCTGCAACTGTAACCACCGCTGCCCAATCTCCAGCTTCTGCGGTGTCCTCGCAGGTTTCTGCCCCTTCACCAGTTTCGGCACATTCGGTGATCTCTGCAGTGAGCCCGGTGTCACCACGTTCGGCGCAATCAACTGTGAGCACTGTGTCGGCTAAGTCGGCGCCGTCTGTCCAACAGACCAAGAAGGCTACGCAGGCGGTTTCAGCGGTTTCTGCAAAGTCGGCTATCTCGCCGGTTTCCCCTAAATCCGCAGCGAGCCCTGTTTCTCCAAAGTCTCCAGTCTCGCCTAAGTCCCCAGTGTCGCCAGTATCTCCAGTGTCGGCACCTAGCGCGCCATCGGCAGACTAACCGAACGCTGACTGCCGCACGCCAGACTAACCAACCGCAACTGGAACGCCGCTTCCAGAGCATTACAACGAGGGCGGGTGCACACCAAGTTCCATACTGGTGGGCACTCGCCCGCGTTCTATCCAAGCCGCGCGTCGTGCTTTTGGCGCTGCAAGCCACTCGTTGTACTTCTGGCAGTTCAAACACTGCGTGGCATGCGGTATCCCACCCCACGGACCGTGCTGAACCACTGCGTACCTATCTTGTTTCGCAGGTAGCGCACGTATACGTCCACCACGTTTGATCCGGGGTCGAAGTCGTAGCCCCACACTCGCGCCAGTAGCTGTTCGCGTGACAGCACCAGATCTACGTTTTCCATGAAGAAGTGGGCTAGATCGAATTCCCGGGTGGACAGTTCAATTTCGGCGCCGTCAACAAAGAACCTGCGGGTGAGCAGTTCCAACCGGAGCGGGCCGTTCACA
This sequence comes from Jonesiaceae bacterium UBA3555, assembly GCA_002376595.1. Classification (GTDB taxonomy): domain Bacteria; phylum Actinomycetota; class Actinomycetes; order Actinomycetales; family Cellulomonadaceae; genus Timonella. The sequence goes on from DFNY01000178.1 coordinate 7,970, forward strand.
AACGTTGAGGTCTCCAAACTTCCAGCCGGTTCTTCAGTGCGCACTCGTAGTTTGATGCGGGCTAGGAGCTCAGCAAATGCGAAGGGCTTTGCCATATAATCGTCGGCTCCGCCTTCCAAACTGGCAACGGTGTCATCGATGCTGGTTCGTGCGGTCAACACAATCACTGGTACAGGGTTTCCAGCAGTTCGTATTCGTCTGAGCAGGGAGAGTCCGTCTTCGTTNNTCTGGCAGACCAATATCTAGCACAACCACATCGAACTGGCCTGCGCGTAAAGCGAGAAATCCCTCCGCAGCACTTCCAACCGCCAGAGAGTCAATTTCCGCAACCTTGAGCCCTTTAGAAATGAACGCGCTAATTCGTTCCTCATCCTCAATGATCAGTACACGCGTCATAAAATTCTCGCTCGCTAGGGGGTGGGCCGCACGGATAGAACACCGTCTGTAGCCCCAGAAGTTGCATGAGCGTTCAGGATAATGCGGAAGGTTGAACCAACGGTGAACTCCGAGTTCACGTCGAGTTCACCATCGTGGGCGGTGACAATGGCTTGCACAATTGATAGTCCGAGACCGGATCCGTCAGCGTGGCCGCCGTGTGAGCCACGTTCAAACCGGTTGAACACAACTGATAAGTCTTGTTCACTCATACCAAACCCGGTATCGGAAACCTCAATGAATGCGCGTGAGCCGCTGTGACCGGTACGCAAGGTGATCGTGGCATCGCTTGGTGAGTACTTCACTGCGTTCTCACACAACTGCAACACTGCCTGTGTGAGTCTGGCTGGGTCAGCCAGGACCGAAGCGTGCGAATCTGCTTCCAATTGCCATTGGCGTGCGCCAAGTTGCTGAGCCTTAGCAAAGATCGTTTCAGCAAGGTAGTCCAGCACTGTTGGCTCTAGGGAGACAAAGTCTGCGCGGTCTTTCTTTGCCAGCAAAAGCAGATCGCTGACCAGTGCTGACATCCGATCAAGTTCATCTATGGCGAGTGTACGAGTAGCTTCGACATCGTGCACATCACTGGGGTCCAGTACTTCAAGGTGGCCGCGCACAATGGTGAGTGGGGTGCGCAATTCATGCCCAACGTCGTCGAGAAGTTGTTTTTGCGAGTCCACCGCATCTTCAACTCGGTCCAACATGGCGTTGAATGTGTATGTCAACTCGGCAAGTTCGCCTTTGGCCCGTACTTCAATGCGTTGGGAAAGATCTTCGTCGGTGATCGACTGGGCGGTATTGCGCAAGGCCCGCAGGGGCCGTAGCAGGCGTCCGGTGAGGAACCAAGATATTACGGCAGCTACTACCAATGAGCCTGCCGCAGCCCAAATATAAGGTACGAAGGTCGCCTTCAACTGGCCTGCCTGTTTGCCCATGTCGAAGGCGAGGATGAAGCGTGCGTCGCCGGGATCGTCGGCAATACTGGCTGGCAGGATCACCGCCCGATACGTTGTTGTCGCGGTCTCTACCGATCGCAGGACTGAGGCGCCAGAGATATCGGCTGCGACGGCCCAGGCCATGAATTCCTTATCGGATTCGAGGCGGACGTCTACGTTTTGGGGTGCCTTCCACCGCACAGTGCGGTCGATGGTTGCAACCATTCCTTCGTGCTCGCTGGGAAGAGTCGCTTGCATGGCCTCGTAGAGGAACGCCTCGGCGTCCTCATAGGGCAGGCCAGACAATGGAGAGTTTGGGGACTTCACACGCTGCGCGTATTCGCGCACGGAGCGTTCCAGTGAGTCATCCACCCGTGAGGTCATGTCTCTGTGCAAGAGGTAGTACAGCAGAACGCTTGAAGCAGCCATGGTGACGATGACCATGGAAAAGATGCCAGCAAGCATCCGGGAGCGTACGGAAGCCCCTCTTTGGGTGCCAAGGGTGCCAGTCTTACGGGAACTCAAATCTGGATCGCCCTACGTGCGTGGTGTCTACTTCTTCTTTTTTGTGAGCAACGTGAGCACTAGGAGCGCTGCACCTCCCACTGCAACACCCAAGGCAGCCTTCGCGTTGCGTGCACGGACGGGGTCGTCTTCGTGGGGGAGCCCTTGACCTGAAACAAACGAGGCGGCATCAGTTGCGGCTTGCTTTGTGGTCTTTGCAAATTCTTGCGCCACAGTGCGCGGGTGCACCCGGTTGAGGAGTTCGTCCAGGGAGGCGGCTAGTTCGTCGCGTGCAGCTTGGACTTCTGGGTTGATGTCGCGTGGCGTGCTCATTTGATGTCTTCCTTGACGTTGTTGAGGTCTTCCTTGATGCGGGCAACCGCAACGTTCGGGCCAGGGGGCACGTTGTTCTTCAACGCTTTGACGCCTACCATAACCAGAATTCCGACAATGCCCAAAAGCACGATTCCGATGATTAGCGCGGAGAGCCACAGTGGAACTGCGTTCGCTAGCCCGGCTACGGCGGAGTAGATCAGTACTCCCACGGCGTAGAAGGCGATGACTGCGCCGGCAACGATCAGGCCGATACCTAGGCCAGACTTTGTGGCTTTCTCTTTGAGTTCTTTTTTGTAGGAGTCCACTTCCGCACGGAGCAACCGTCCGAACTGGTCGGAGACCTGTCCTACGAGCGCGCCAATGCTGACCTTGCGGGCAGAGTTGTCGCTGTTCATGCGTGAGGTGTCTGCGGGGTTGTCCCAATCGACCATGAGAACTCCAAAAGTGGAATGAACAAAAGTTTCTGTAACTTACTCAACCGTGCATTGAGCGTTCTCGCAAGTGGCCGCGCACATTGCAGGCAGAAAATCGCCTGCACGTTGGTGCATTTCCACATCCTTGGGTTGGACTGAGGCGCGCCTAGTTTTCCGACGAGGCAGTGCGTCCCATGATCTGGAGCGGTCCCGTTAACGGCAGGAGGTGTGGTGGGCCCACCCGGGTCTGGCACACCTGCCTAGACGTACAAAGGTGCCCTCCTGCGCAGAGCNNAGTGTTGGAATCATCCAGTGTTCTGGAGTCCAGCGGCCACACCGGACACTGACAGAAGGAGAAGACGTTGCACTTCCGGATCTGTTTCAGCGGTTTGGTCAGCGCTACGCAATGCCCTGAGAGCACGCAACTGAATCAACGACAACGCATCCACGTAGGGGCTACGCAGCTTAACCGCACGGTTAAGAACTGGCTTGTTAGACAACAGCTCTTCGCCACCAACTACCTTGGTGACCCACTGAGAGGTCTTAGCCATTTCGTCGAGAACCAACTGGGACAGGTCTTCCCGGTCACCCAACGACAAGTAGCCGCGGGCAATGCGAAGGTCGGTCTTGGCCAACGACATTGCGACGTTGTCAATCATGGTGCGGAACAACGGCCACTCACGGTAAGCCTCTTGAAGGAGCTCAAGGCTGCCCACGGTTTCCAGAGCGGTGCCCAAGCCGAACCAACCTGCAAGGTTGATGCGGGCCTGTGTCCNNGAAGACCCAAGGAATTGCGCGCAAGTCCTCTAGGGATTCAACGGACAATCCACGGCGGGCTGGACGCGAACCGAGCGCCAACAAGCCGATCTCTTCCATTGGAGTGACCGTAGCGAACCATGGAGCGAAGCCATCGGCCTTAACCAGCTTGAAGAAGTGCTCGCGGGAGGACTCTTCCATGGTCTTAGCAACGCCAGCGAACTTCGTAGCGGCATCAGAGTTGCGCTTCTCGTTGGATGGAGCGGAAGCCTGAAGGATTGCTCCAGCAACCTGATCCACGTGACGGATTGCGATTTCGGAGTTGCCGTAGCGGGCAAAGATAACTTCGCCTTGTTCGGTCAACTTGAAACGACCATCAACTGAGTGCGGCGGCTGAGCCAAAATAGCCGAGTTAGCAGGACCGCCACCACGACCCAACGCGCCGCCACGACCGTGGAAGAGCGTCATCTCAATGTGGTTTTCCAGCGCCCACTGGGCTAGGAGTTCCTGAGCTTCGTACAGCGCCAAGGTCGCAGCCACTGGGCCAACATCCTTGGAGGAATCCGAGTAACCGAGCATGATCTCGACCTTGTTGCCGGTCTGGGCTAGGCGAGCCGCATACTCAGGTGCGGTTGCAACCTCGTTCATGATGCCAGGGGCAGCCTGAAGGTCATCGAAGGTTTCAAACAACGGAACCACATCAAGCANNCAGCGCGAGCCAACTTGTACACGTTCGTCATGTCTTCTGCAGACGTGGTGAACGAAATGATGTAGCGGCCGGCTGCACGAGGACCGAAGCGATCCTGGATGTACTTGATGGCGCGGAACACCTCAAGAACTTCTTCAGCTACCTCGCTCAGAGGCTCGCCTGACTCAAGTTCCGCTAGAACACGGCGGTGGATCTCGGAGTGCTGACGGCATTCCAGTTCTGCCAAGTGGAACCCATAGGTCTCTACCTGCCAGATCAAGTGCTGCAAGTTGCCGTATGCCTGACGGCGTGCACCGGAAGCAGCCAACGAGGACTGCACCGTGCGCAGGTCAGCCAGCAGCTGATCTGGGGTTTGGTAGGACAGATCGGCGTTGCGCTTCTCTGTGGCCGAGATGCGGCGGGCAATGAGGAGCATTGCGTGGCGGTGCGGCTCGTGTGGCGAACGCTTAGCAATGTCCTGTGCTGCGTCTTCATCTGCGTTGCGCATGCGTGACAGCAGGGCTTTGAGTTCCTCGGTCGGAGGAGTCGTGGTGGAATCAAGGGTGAGCCCGCGTCCCACGCGTACAGCCACGCGCTCCAAACCAATGAGTACGTGTTCGGAAGCGATTCCGGCTGCGGAACGAGTGACCTTTGCTGTGACAAATGGGTTTCCGTCGCGGTCTCCACCAACCCAGGTACCTATCCGTAGGAATGGAGGCACTACAGGCTCTGCGAGGCCAGCTTGGTCGCCCTGGATGACGCCGTCCATGCGGGAGTACATGTGCGGTACCGCAGTAAACAAGGTGTCATCGAATACAGCCATAATTGCGCGAACTTCAGCCTCAGGGGTGGGCTTAGCTTCACGCAGCGGCGCGGTACGCCACAGGGTGTCGATTTCCTCAACAAGCTTGTTCTTGATTCGTCCGAACTCGGTTCCGCCCTCTGAAACGGATTCGCTCTCATCAAGGAGCAAGGAGATGCGACGAATGGAAGTGGAAATCGCGCGACGGCGAGCCTCAGTGGGGTGAGCTGTGAAAACCGGGTGGAATCGCAGTCCCTGGAGAGNNTGGAGGCGTTCTTTTGCTGCGTCCTCTCCAATTTCCTCAATGAGGTGGCTGTAGGCCTCGGCCACAGCGCCACGCTTGTTGGGGAAGTTGGCTTGTTCGTCGCGGAAACGAAGAGAACGAATGCGGTGGTGTTCTTCAGCCAAGTTCACTAGGTGGAAGTAGCAGGTGAAAGCACGGGCGACTTCGTCTGCACGCTGAGTCGTAAATGACTCCACCACTGCAACTGCATCTGTGAATGCGGTTTCGCTGTGGTCTGTGTAGGCGGCGATGGTCGCGGTGCGTAGCCTTTCAACGTCCTCGAAGAGACCAGGTGTTCCGCTTTCGCGAAGTACCTGTCCGAGCAGTGTGCCCAACAAGTTAACGTCAGCACGCATCTCGGACGGCATTTCCTGTTCAGCTTCCTGGCGCCCTACGGCGTCAGGTGCTTGTGCGTCCTTTGGAGTTGTCATGGGTTAAAGTTAACGATTTTTTGGTGCTTGATGCGCGTTGTGTTCACCATTTGCAACGGGATGTGACGCGTTGCACGTAAAAATCGGCCGGACCATCGCTAGCTGGTTGCCTTGTTGCTTTCCCGACGATTCGGCTAGACCTGCAGGTTTGCTTGCGTTTGGTGGGCATTTGGTGGGTGGGTGAAGGCAGTGGGACGATGTTAGGCATGAAACTTCTTGTTGCCGCACTCACAATTGAGCTCGATGCCTTCCCTGCAGAAATCGATGGGTTTGACCGTCTGGTTACGCGTGCAGGCAAGTTGATGGCAACGATGAATCTAAGCCGCGCGCTGACCGAGAACACCTATGACGAGATCTTGGTGCTAGGAACTGCGGGGTCTATTGATCCTGATATTTCCGGTGGCGCGTATGAAATAGCTGGGGCGATCCAGCATGATGTGTACAACCTAGAGGGAGTGCGCGGACAGCACATGGTTGTGCCCGCGCAGGTTTCAACCGGGCACGATGGCGTGGTCATCGCGACTGGAGATTATTTTGTCCAAGACTCTGCGGATGTTGCGAACGTGCGCGCACTTGGCGCCTCACTCGTAGATATGGAAACGTACGCCTACATCTGGGTTGCACAGCAATTTGGTGTGCCAATCCGTGTGATTAAGTCTGTGTCTGACAATGCTGAAGACGGCGCGATTGTTGACTGGCGCGAACAAGTCACTGCGTGCTCAAAGGAATTGTGGACGTGGTTTGTTAAGGAATACCCACAAGCGGTCTAGTTGGATTGCGCGAGGAGGCGCGTTCGCCTACTCGCCACTTGACCAGCGCGGGCTGACCATGTGAGTAGGGATTCGTCGGGAAACTAAATGCTGTTTCGGGGGCTTTTTGTACCTGGTTCCACAACAGTGGAACCGGTCCGACGAGCCTGCTTGTATTGATCGAAACTTTTCTTCGCGTTGCGGTAGCGCCTGCGCAGGCGGACAAAGACGAAGGCGGCGACGGCGACTAGGAGGCCACCCAATATTGCGGCCAGAACGGGGAGGACCAGCGCGCACACAAGGAGCACCGTTGCGGCGGCGTCCTCGCCAAGGCTGGTGAGGAAGTTCGATACGGGCTCCGGCAGGATGTTAATCACCGCGCA
>DFNY01000178.1:14812-17917 GCA_002376595.1 Jonesiaceae bacterium UBA3555
AACTCACACACGCCAATCAGGCCAGTCACGCCAAGTACCCACGGGTTTGTGAGTTGCTCGGGAATCAGATTCACCGCATCGGCGATCAGGTGTGGAGCGGCATCCGGGGTAAGTACTTTGGTCAGTCCAAGGAAGAACACCGTGAAATACGGACGCAGGCCCGCCGCCGAACCGGTGGCAATCGCCATGAGCGAAGCCGTAATGAAAGCGTCCAACGCGACCCTCCGTGCCGTGGAAAATACCTAAACACACAATACTGGTGGGAACCGATGGTGTGCTCGGGAGCGGTCCGGTTTGCAGCTTCGAAAACGGGAAGGGCTGGTGTCCAACTCGGATGGGGTTGGACACCCGCCCTTTAAGGCGCGTAACGGCTACTCAGCCCTTTACGCACAAAAGCGTGGTCAGCCGGACGACAACCTCGATGAGGTCGGTCTGAGCGGCAATCACAGACTCCAAGTCCTTGTATGCAGATGGAATCTCATCCACTACACCGAAGTCTTTACGGCACTCAATTCCTTGGGTTTGCTCCGCCAGGTCCTGCTCGGTGAACCGCTTCTTGGCCTGGGTACGAGACATCCGACGGCCCGCTCCGTGGGAAGCAGAATAGAAGGACTCCGGATTTCCCAGACCCTTCACAATGTAGGATCCGGTTCCCATGGAACCTGGGATCAAACCGTACTCACCCTCGGTTGCTCGGATCGCGCCCTTTCGAGTCACGATGAGCTCCTGGCCGTCAATGATCTCGGTTTTCACGTAGTTGTGGTGGACGTTTGCGACTTCTTCGAAGACAACATCCTTCCCCAACGCGGCAAAGTAACGGCCCACCACCTGAGTGAGAAAGCGCATCATTACGGCACGGTTGTGCCGAGCGTATTCCTGCGCCCACGTGAGGTCATGAAGATAGTTCTCCATCTCTGCGGTGGACGCGAGGAACACTGCGAGATCCCGGTCAGGCAGATTGAGGTTGTGCTCAAGCGTCTTGGCTTCCGCGATGTGCCACTCCGCAAGAACCTTGCCGATGTTTCGAGACCCAGAGTGAAGCTGCAACCAAATCACGCCGTGGTCATCGCTGCACAACTCGATGAAGTGGTTGCCACCGCCCAGGGTGCCAACCTGGTTGAATACTCGGCCGTGGTTGTACTTGGTGTCCGCACGTAGGTCAGTGAAGCCCTTCAAGAAGGCGTCCGGCACGCCTTCGAGGTTAAGACCAACGTTGGAGTGGCTTTTGAAGCCAACGGGAATGGCAGATTCAATCTGAGACCTCAGTGGTCCAAGGTCTTCGGGCAAGTCATTGATGGTGAGGTTCGTACGAACCCCAATCATGCCGCAACCAATGTCAACGCCAACCGCACTAGGGGAGACCGCGTCCTTCATCGCAATGACGGAACCGACGGTGGCACCCTTACCAAGGTGGACGTCCGGCATGATTCTCACGCCGTGTACCCAAGGCAGTGCCGCGATGTTGCGGATCTGTTCAAGGGCTGCTGTTTCGATGTCGTCTGGATTGGCCCACATGAGTGTTGGTGCCATGGTGTTTTCCAGAGCAACCGGGAACTGTGGGTTCATGATAATCACTCCTTTCATAATTTCTGATGTGTGCCCTGAACCGTTGCGTGCCGGCGAGGCCCACCTTGTGGGGTGGGCTAGGCATGGCCAAGGATTGCCTTCCGAGTGTTTGTCCCAGCGTGTCCTTGTCAGGGCCACCTGAGTGTAGGCATGTGAGGGCAAGCGTGTAATTGTCTTTTATTTTGAACGTTTTTGCGCTAGATGTTCCTAAAAGCATGCACTTGGGACATACTGGCCATGAATTAACTCAGGGGAGAGGTACGTTCGGTGTCAGAAATTGATCCAACAAAGCTGAAAGATCCAACGTGGCAGTTCGCGTTTGGAGCCGGAGCTTTTGTCATTGGCTTTATTTTGCTCTTGGTGCCAAGCATCGGGTCTGTGGTGTTCTTCATTTTGTCGGCGATCTGGTTGATCACTGCCACGGTCCGCCACTCCAAAATCAAGAAGTGGCTGAGGAGCCGTCAGGCAATCTAGCCTCTTACTTGTGCTGAGGGCACCAACCTAAGGTTGGCGTCCTTTGTGTTTGTGCCTGTGCCTGTGCGTGTTCCCTGTGCCTGCGGCCCGAGTACGTGCTCTGGCCCTTATTTGTGTTTCTTGGAGCTAGCTCTGCCCGGTGTAACTAACTCCGTTCGGCATGTTTCGGCGGGTAAACTCTGTGTTCAAAAGTGGGCCTTGGCGTGGAAAGCGCTAGGAGGAGATGTTCACGGGCAGAGCTTGGTCGTTATACAAGTCGATGATGTTGCGGTTGCCCAGAGGCGCGTCCAAAGGGACATCGACTTGATCAAGGCAGGCATTGCCGGGGTTTAACACCTCTGCGGTGACGCTTATCCTCACCTCTAGTTCCAGTTCCGAAACCAGCGCGATAGGCGCTCCTCCACACGAATCCACAGTGAGGTTGAGGCCATCGGTCGTAGTGTTTGCAGAAGTTATTTTCACAACGGTTCGCTTGAGTTCATCTGAATCGGAATTTGAACAGGCACCCAATGTGAACAGGAACGGCAGTACGCAAAGCAAATTCACCGCACCTTGCGCATTCTTCTTCATGATTCCTCCTCATTGAGAACATTCGAAGCAAGAAGACTGATACTTGCACCTTATCCGAATGCCGATCCTTGTTGAATGTGGGCGAGGATTGCTGAAGGTGAACTTGCCGGTTTGTGCGGGTTGATTAGGTACCAGAGTAGCGTTGACTAGGAGCCTCGCGATTAACCCAGAAGTGGTGTTTTCTTATCACGGAACTCAAGGGTTTCTATTCCGGAAGGTTACGGCCTTGATTGGTGGACGTTATTATGGTTCTCTTGCCCAGCGGGCCCAGCGGGCCCAGCGGAGACCAGACACCACTGCGTGGAATCGAATTGGGTACGCGAGAGTTTACCGCTCACGCTGATCCACTCACAGATTTGGAGCGGCTCAATGCTTAGGCAAAATGTAGTTCCGACCATGATCGTTCCGGCCAATTATCTGGTTCGGCGAGTGAAGGTGCTTGGTATTGTCAGCTATTCGATGATTCTGATACCTAGCAGTGCGGTTACCTTTGAA
>DFNY01000178.1:17950-26871 GCA_002376595.1 Jonesiaceae bacterium UBA3555
TGCCTGTTGTTGGGCCTCACACTGTGCATCCGGCTTCGAGCATCTTTGTGTATCGAGGATGGAGAGCGCGTCACGCTAGTAGTCCAGTCTTGGTGGAGGCGCCTTCGCTTCGATATCTGCTCGGTTTCGGAAGTAAAGACCACAGGGTATAGCGGGTTCCTAATGTATGGCGGCCCGCCGACATGGACTGTGATTGCGATCGAAAATGGACAGAAGCTATGGCCTATCAACTGCACTGTTGACTTCAATCCGTGGACGGCACGGAGCAGAGATCGGCTCAAGGAACAGGCTGCCGAACTACTCTCGAAGAATTAGGTAGATGTTACGTCTGGTAGATGGCAATCTGGGTCCTAATGAAATGATGCGCCACCACGACGGCGAATCTTCGCGCGGTAGCGGGAATCGGAGGTCTTCTGGTGAAGAACTGGGCGAGGTACGCCAACCGTTGGAATATGTTGTTCTGGGGGTTTCTTAGCGGAGCATTCGTTGTAGCAATNNTGGTTCACGGATGGACTCTATTGGGAGTCTTAGGTTTGGCTACATTCTGTGCCTTGCAGTGGTTTAGTGCGTTCACCGGAAAACTTGTTGTCACAGACGATGGGCTTGTGTTTCGCACGTGGTTTCGTACGCGCACTTTTGACTGGAGCAAGATTTCGTCGTTGACAGAAGAGCGCTGGGATGGGGGCTGGTTGCTTTTTGGTCATGTTCCTAAAAGGATTCGAGTCTTGCGTGTTCGTGTGCGAGGTAGTCACGGGGAAGTCATAGTACTTGACCATGCGTTTATGCCGCGTAAGCAGTTGGACCAACTTGTGATGGAGGTTCGTTCGAGGTCTCCACGCAAGCTTAAGGGCTACAACCCTGCAAGCAACGAGAAGCACGTGACGACGAAGTGAAGTGGCATGGCCGGATTACTCCGAGCTCGAAGATCACTATCAGGGCTGTTCACCGGGTGATGTATCGAAATGTGCGCATACCAAACTAGGGCGAATTTCCCTAGGAAACATGATCCCGAGTGGGCTTCAGGACGCCCACTGCGCTAGCCGCTGGAAGTAGGATNNTAGGATTCCAGGATCCAAAGTTCTATCTCTCCGTAGGAGTGCTCTTATTGAGATATCTTCTTGTTCCCCCTATCACTGCGATATGTGTATTGGTGACTTCACTAATCGAGAACGGAGTAAAGGAAGGCTGGTCAGAATACAAGGAGTGGAGCTCCGTGTGGATACGACCAGGCGACGATCGCAACGACGATTTTCAGCTGACGGTCACGGAGTCGTGCTATTACTTCCCTGTACTCGGAGTCATGCTTCTCAACGTTGGGGTGCTGTACTTGTTGGGGGTGTTGGGGGTTACCCTGCCGGACGACATCATGAATGGTGTCATTTTCTGGCCCCTTCTCGTCTTCGGCTATACCTTTCTGGTGGTGAATACGATCGAAGTAAAAGAGGACGTGTTGGTCAAACTGGTCAGATACTTGAACAGCATTACTGAGATAATCCTGCTTGCGCTTCTGGGTGGATTCTCTATGGCGGTAACGTGGATCGGAAGCCTGTGAGCCTGATTTACTTTCCGTAAGTAGGTTTTATCTATTCAGCGGTACGGACGTAGAACTATACATATGTTTCCGCCCCACAACCGACTACCCACTAGGGGTGCTGCCATGTATGGCCCCGGATTATGAACATTGTCGCTTTGAGGAGTCTAGCGCTGCTGGCTTGAGTTCCCCACCCCCTGCTCGCGGTTACTGCTAAAGCCACCTAGTCTGCGGCCTTCAAAAGGAATCCAATTGGATGGGAAGCTGCNNCTCTATGGCCTTTTTATTGCCGGTAAGGCAAATCGGAAAACCGTAGGTCAAGAGAATGCCAGATCGATGTATACTTCGGTTAAATAATCTACTAAATGAAGGTACCAGAGAGAGGGGCCCATGACTGCTAAAGCGACAAAGACTTGCCTCTTTTTTTATGTGGTAACGCAGATTCCTTCGATTGGAATGTTTATAGAATTTGCAACCTATGATGACGCTCATTTCTTTTGGCAAATGATGAGTATATACCTTGTGAATACTGCATGGTTCATCTCGATCCTAGTGATTCACACCAAGAAATATGCGGACCGGTGGGGCGAGGTAACAGACCGTAGGTTTTGGGGAGTGTTCTTCGCGTTTGTGACGATAGTAGTTATCCCGCTGGCAGCGTCAACATTTTTGGTTGAAGCGGCGGAGACGAACGAGCTGGCGTGGCAGCAAGTGTTGCAGGGGCTAATTTCATGCGTTGTGGGGGTGTCGGCTCTGTTTTTCTGGCCGGTCAAAAACCCTCGAGAGCAGACAAGTGCAGAATTAGAAAATGGAGGATCTGGGAAATGAAGACAATCGCCCAAGTGGTGCTCGGTATTGTTCTCGTAATAATCGGCGCGATCATTACGCAAACGGGAATCGTTTACTCAATTTTGGGAGGAGCAATCGCTGGCCTTGGTATCGGACTAATATTCTACGTAGTCAAGTCGCGCCGAGCAGATGGGAAATAGCTCCTGCCGCGGTGGCATTCTCCTGAATGCAGCACACCTTGTGGGGGCCGCCATCTCATGGTTGCAGTGCCTTATCTCTTCTTCAAGGTTCATACAAGCAAGCCGCCCCTTCAAGCGTGTGTTGAGCTTCGTCGGAAAATCCACTTGTTTAGGAGCGAAGAACTCCGTCCCCCTGTAGAGCTCGATGGCATCGAAGATGACGCGATCGTGCACGGTATGTACGCGCTCCCTGTGTAATACATAAGCCCGGGCGACGGACGTTTGGCGTATGGGCGTCGGGAGTGGTGGGAATAGAAATGTCTTTTGCACTATTCGAATCGTAGATGGGGGTAGCTTTGGATAGTACAGAGCGGTTTCGGAGTAACGTGGTCAGTGGGATAGCGCCCGTGATTGATGAGAAGCTAGTTTATCGCCAAGGAAATCCAGATAACATTTCGAACGCATATTGGGTCATTAGTGACCGGCAGCGAGGAATTGAAGTTGAGGTTGAACTCATCGGCGCCTCAGGGTATGAGTTTCTGTCAGTAGTATTTGTGCAACCGTTGCTCGGAACATTTGAATATGACATGGACGATTCCTTAATCACGAAATTCTTGCGCAACCTCATGCTCCGTCAGGAAGTCTACCGTGTTAAGAATTTCCTTGGAAGGGTTGTCAGCTGGAGCCTGACCAATTTCTCGCGCGAAGACTCTCCGGTCTCTCATGCTGTGGGCAGATTCTTCGGGTTCAAGTACACGTTTGTGGACTTCGAAGAACTCCTTCAAATAGTCGGAGAAAAGATCTGATTTATTGATCAATCTAGCCCNNGGATATGGGAAATCTCCAAATTCGAATGGAGAGACAGAGGGGGATTTCTGAAGCAACCGAGGCGGGTGCTCTTGAAAATCCCCGACGACGATGGAAGGTTTCGAGTCTGATGTGGGAGTTCCTGATCTACCTGAGGTTCGTTCGATCGTTGTCACGTGGATCAACCAGAAAGTGATCGAGCTGCAAGGCCGGCACCTGACTGAGTTTCCTGAAGGCGTACCGGCTCTACAGGCGGTAGCCGCTGACCAGGGCTAGTTGGAAAGAACGGGAACTTCGATGGTCTCGCTGCTAAAAACAAAAATGGTTGGACACCGAATCTTGGCTACGGACAAGATCGAGGTCCTCACACCTTTGCATCGATGCAGATCAACGACAATTTGAAGTATTGGCGACCGCTGATGTGGATGATCCGACGCTGGACTTTGAGCGATTGCCAACGTACGGACGGATCGGCGAATGCTTGAGGAACTCCGAAGATTACCGTGTCGATGAAGAAGGGCATTGGGCTCTGTCATTGCTGATTCCGCAGATTGCTTCGAGAACCCGTGATGGGAAGTATGTGGAGATATTAAGGACAGCTTCCTGTCTAGCGAGCTTCTCTTCAGTCATGAAGAGTTCAGTGATTGGCTCAAGCATGTGGATTTTGAGTGGGTTCCTCAAGGTCCTGAAGAAGCCCATATCGAACAGCGAGAGTTTGGGATGCGAGAGTGCTGGCAAAAGAGACTCCAGCGGCACAACGCGAAGCGAAGTCTGCGCCGCAAACTGAAGCGTATGTTTAACTGACGTAATCACGACTGAGGGGGGGGCTGGAAGAGTGACGGTTATCTGCGTGTGTGTTTAGGTGTCGGTGCATCGTCCTTCCTACTGTGGTACGTCCGGGTGTATCGCATAGACATAGTGTGGTGGGCAGTGGAGTTANNGGGCGCCCCGAACCTTCTTTTGACACGCAGTTTTTCCAGTAGCGAGCATGAGCTCGTCCGGAAACTTACCCGCTCATCCATACAATCAGGGTTGTTCGAGATGATTTCATATGATGCGCCCTATGAAATCGACGAAAGGCTCTGGCCGAGCTGGTTCCAGAATGCAGGTGTCTATAACGGCACCGTTCTCGACCAGACTCCTGAACAGCTTGACTGGATCGTGCAATTCTCACCCATTTTAACCTGTCTGGATCTTTGGAATCCAAATCCCGGAGGAGTTCCCTGTTTCAGCGTTGATGACGCATGTTCAGTTTCTATAGTGGTTCCACATGACCTTGAGGTTCAGGTAAGCCAAATGCTTGGATTCGCTGAACTCGATGAGCTTGAACGATGGGAGAGAAGGGAAGCCAAGAGGCGATGGTGGTAGTTTTCCACACAGCCAGCGCTGAGTGAAGAAAGGCCGTGTTCGGTTGGTGGTGGAAGGGCTGTTGTTCAGTCTCCACAACCACGGACGGCTCAGCAACCTCGACCACAACGAGGTGCTACGAAGACACCTCAGATAGCCCTGCCTGGGCGACTACCACAACAGGTGATGTCACTGAAACCAGCCGATACCTGTCCTCGATCGCAGGAGACCTCTCTGTCACGAAGAACATGACAACTTGCTTAGTGTTGATGGGTGTACGGCTCTATACCTCGGTGACGGGCCACCTCAAACGGGAAGTCCGCTCAGTCTTGATTGTGGGTGGAACAAGCCAGGACAGCCTACCTCAATGGGGTGGAGGGATCTCTTTAATGCAAGGCGTTCGATTGGAAAGGGAATAATGAGATTTATTGGAATCAAGCTAATTTCAAATCCATCGGATGTCATCAGAATGGAAATTGAGGGGCTTGGCGTGGTCGATCTATACAACGAGGCGCACCTCATTGAGTATGCATGGTCATTTGTTGAGGCAGTTTTTAGGGTGAGCTTCCAAATCTGCAAATCTGAAACCGTAGTCGATCTCATATTTACTGGTATTACAACAGTTGAGACAATTCATGATCCAGGGCCTCTTGATAGCCCAAGAAACATTGAGTTTGTTCGGTTTGTGTTCGGAGAGGAGTTTCTATTCTCTGAACTGGATGCCGAAAGGCAGCGGAATGTCGAGTTCGCGACCAACCTAGTGGATTACCGTTTCTCGGCCGACTCCGTCCAAGCGGCAATTCGCCAAAGCGTGGCTTGAATGAATTATTAAGCGCTAATAGAAACACGCGATCACAGGTGGCCTGTCCGTGAATTTTTCTATGTTGAGTCGAGCAGAACTTGCTAGAGGTCATAGAAGTCGGCCGGTGTGACAGCGTTGCCGATAGGGCAACTGGTGCTGTCGACTACGCGTGATTGGTCGGAAAGGAACGCGTGACAGTTTCAAGAAGTCTGGTGTTTGTGGGTGTCCACGTTTACAGCACTTTGACTGGGCGCTTTACACCCGCCGGCCCTCAATGTGTGGAGATGTCATCGCATTCGCCTACCTATTCTGAACAGCTGAAACGTGTGTCCTAGAAAACTCCGGACGAAAGTCGTCGAGTATCTCGGACTAGATCCAGACAGCCAGCCTGCGCAAGAACAAATGCCAAAAACAAAAACCCCGGAGAATCATTGATTCTCCGGGGTTTTCCCTGGTGGCTCCGACCGGCATCGATCCGGTGACCTTTCGATTTTCAGTCGAACGCTCTACCAACTGAGCTACAGAGCCAGGTTTTCGTTTACACCGAAGTGTAATCGAGCGACCCCGACGGGACTTGAACCCGCGACCTCCGCCGTGACAGGGCGGCGCGCTAACCAACTGCGCTACGGGGCCTTGTTAAAGGCCTTGCTGTGTAAGTCTACTAAGAGACTCGTACCCCCAACGGGATTCGAACCCGTGTTACCGCCGTGAAAGGGCGGCGTCCTAGGCCTCTAGACGATAGGGGCGCTTGACTGACGAAACTTGGCGTCTCGTTGCCGTGCTCCAAAAGCATATGTGTAAACGAACTAAAAAAGCAAAACGAATCTCTGCCAAGATTCATGCATGGTCGAGATGACGCGTGAAGAGTTCGAGTTGGAAGTGTCCGATGCATTGGATCAGCTGCCCCCGCAGGTGGTCGACCACATTGATAACGTGGTGGTGTTGGTTGAGGATGAGCCACCCACAGAAACGCCGGATTTACTGGGAATTTATGATGGAATCCCGCTCACTGAGCGCGGGTTTATGTGGGATGGCGGCGCACTCCCTGACCGCATTACGATCTACCGAAACCCAACGTTGCGCATGTGTGAATCGGTCGAAGAAGTTGTTGAAGAGGTCCTCGTCACAGTTGTGCATGAAGTTGCTCATTACTTCGGTATTGATGATGACCGACTGCACGAGCTAGGCTGGGGATAGAGTTAATTGCACGGTAAAAATAAATGGGCCGGGTGGTCCAGACGAGAGGTGGACAAATGTCAGTGCTCGTGACAGGTGGAGCCGGGTATATCGGGGCGCACGTGGTGCGGCTGCTGCAGCAACAGGGAACTGAAGTTGTAGTGGTGGACAATCTCAGCACCGGTCAGGCTAGCCGTATCGGCGGAGCCCCACTGGTAGAGCTCGATATCGCTGGCGATGGCGCCGAGGATGTCCTAGTGCAGACCATGAAGGACTACAAGGTCACCTCCGTTATTCACTTCGCCGCGCAGAAGCAGGTTGGCGAGTCCGTGGCCCGCCCGATGTTCTACTACCAGCAAAACATTGGTGGCATGGCAAACGTCATCTCCGCTATGGAAAAGTCCGGCGCGCGCGACCTCGTGTTCTCGTCCTCGGCAGCAACCTACGGAATGCCTCCGGTCGCCGTAGTTGAAGAAGATGTAGACATGAAGCCGATCAACCCGTACGGCGAAACCAAGCTGATCGGTGAGTGGATGGGTCGCGATGCTGCAAAGGCATGGGGCCTACGCTTCGCGGGATTGCGCTACTTCAACGTTGCGGGTGCTGGTTGGGACGACTTGGGCGACCCAGCGATCCTGAACCTGATCCCAATGGTCTTGGACCGCGTGTAAAAGGGCCAAGCGCCTCTCATCTTCGGTGCGGACTATGACACCCCGGATGGCACCTGCGTGCGCGACTACATCCACGTGCTCGATCTGGCCAAGGCCCACATTGCCGCTCTCGACTACCTGCAAAAGGACGAGCGCCCCGCGGACGTGTTCAACGTGTCCACCGGCGAAGGCGCCTCTGTCAAGCAGATCATCGACGGCTTGGCCAAGGCATCCGGCTTGGACATACAGGCTGAGATCCGCGAGCGCCGTGCGGGAGACCCACCTCACTTGGTTGGATCGTCCAAGCGCATCAACGAGGTGCTGGGCTGGCACGCTGAGAGCACCTTCGAGGACATCCTTGAGTCGGCGTGGTCGGCGTGGCAAGCAGGCCCTCGTCTCATCGACGTGTGACGTTAGTGATTGAAAAGGGCCGGTCGTTCCCTCGGGAATGACGGGCCCTTTTTCGTATGTGGATACCTGCTTTCCGACGATACCGCCCGCCGGTAACTCAACCCCTTTGCCCAGCTACTGCGTACGTGCTCCGAAGCGGTGTGCAGCACCGCTGGCACAAGCGGGGTGCGCCCAAAGTGAGGCGCGGCTGGGGCCAGGAGGGTCGTCGGGAAGAAAAACTACTTGGCGAACCTGTTCACTGCCCACGCGGCCAGGATGCCCACTGCGAAGCCGGCCACCAAGAACACTCGATTCGCAGTGGCGGTGGAGATTGCGTTGCCAGCCGCGGCACAAATGACAAAGAGCGTTCCGCCAAGGAACCAGTTGGCCTGCTGGTTGCGGCGTTCCTGTTCGCGCTGCTCTTGCGGGCTTTGGACAGGTTCTTCGGGCTGTTGAGGGGTGTGGCCGGGCTGTTCAGACATGTCCTTAGCCTATCCGAACTCCACCGGGGCCGTTGAGGGCGCCTCAGGGCACAAAAAACGGGGCGAGNNAACTCGCCCCGGGTCTGTAAGCAGGCCTAGAGGGCCTTGAGGATGTCGTCTACGCGTTCCTTGGCGTCTCCGAACAGCATCGACGTGTTGTCCTTGAAGAACAACGGGTTCTGCACGCCCGCGTAACCAACAGCCATGGAGCGCTTGAACACGATGACCTTGCCCGCGTTCCACACCTGGATCACCGGCATGCCAGCGATAGGTGAGGACGGGTCGTCTTCGGCGGCTGGGTTCACGGTGTCGTTGGCGCCGATGACCAGCACGACGTCGGTCTTGGCCATGTCGTCGTTAACCTCTTCGAGCTCCTCAACGATGTCGTAAGGAACCTTCGCCTCCGCGAGGAGCACGTTCATGTGTCCGGGGAGTCGGCCGGCCACTGGGTGCACGCCGACGAGCCCGCGGCGTTCGTGGAGCTCTGCCGGGCCTTCCTCGGCCGCGTCTTCTGAGTNNCCGTCGGCCCGAAGGCGCGTGGTGAGCTCGGCCACCGGGTACTGGGCCTTGGCCACGGCCATGCCGTAGCCGGGGGTGATCAGGATGTTTTCGGCTTCCTTGAGCAACTGCGCAACGTCGGCCGCGGTGACCTCGTGGTGTTCGCCCTCGACAACCTGGCCCGCGCTTGGCGCGCCGCCATCAGAGCCGAAGCCACCCAAAATCACGGAAATGAACTTGCGGTTCATGGCCTTGCACATGATGTACGAG
>DFNY01000178.1:27065-29609 GCA_002376595.1 Jonesiaceae bacterium UBA3555
CGGTGAAGGTAATCGCACCGATGAATACGCCAAGGAAGACCTCAACGAGGTGAACTGCGTCGTGTGATCCGGTGAGGTAGGAGTTGAAGCCCACGAGCACGGCGGCCAAACCAACGAACGAGTGCAGGATCGCTATCATCTCAGGCATCTGCGTCATCTCGACGCTGCGGGCCTTCCACGATCCGATGATCGCGCCTATGCCGAGCGCGAGGAAGATCAGCGCCGCGGTGACGCCAGTGTTGCGCTCGGAGTTAATCAGAGCGAGAGCCACGGTTGCCGCCAAGGCCAGGACCATGCCTGCCTTGCCAGCCATGATGCCCATTGGGGCGGTTTCCTGCTTGGACAATCCGGCAAGGGAAAGAATGAACAGGACGGCCGCCACGAGGTAGACGGCTTGGGCTAGTTGAGTGAGCAGTTCCATCTCATGCGTCCCTTCTGAACATGGCGAGCATGCGTCCTGTGACGAGGAATCCGCCGAAGATATTGATTGAGGCCACTGCCGCCGCGACGAATGCGAGAGCGGTGACAACCCAGTTGTTGCTTCCGATCTGCAGGAGCGCACCAACCAGGATGATGCCGGAGATGGCGTTCGTTTGCGCCATCAGCGGGGTGTGCAGCGAGTGACTGACTCCGGAGATCACGTAGAACCCGATGACCACCGACAACACGAAGACCGTCAGCAGCGCACCAAAGGCCGGGGATGAGAACGTGACCGCTGCGATCAAGGCGGCCGCCGCGATGATCGCGCCGATCATGTTGCCGCTGAGCTTCTTGGTGGCTTTGGTTTCTTTGGTGGCGGTTTCGGGTGTGCTTGCCGTGCTGTTTCCCGTTGCGCTTCCCGACGAGTCCACGGTTCCAGCGGCGGCTTGCGCTGCCGGGGTGGCGGAGTTGCTTGAGCTGGCTGAGTTGCTTGGGGTCGGGGTGTCAGCGGCTGTGGTTGCTGGGGCGGCGGACACCTGAACTGGAGGCGGTGGCCACAAAATGTCTTGCTGGTGCGTGACGGTGATGCCACGAACGATGACGTCATCGAGGTTGACCTCGAGTTGGCCATCCTTGGCTGGCGTCATCAACTTCAGCAGGTTCACAATATTGGTGCCGTACAGCTGCGAAGCGTGCTTAGGCATGCGGCTTGGCAAGTCCGTGTAACCAATAATGGTCACGCCTNNATGTTGGCAACCATCTCGGCCGAAATCGTGATGGGAGCCTTGCCGCGGATAAGGGCAGTGGTCACCACAACATCGGCAGCAGCAGATTCTGCCGCGTATACGCGGGCCGTTGCTGCTTCGAGTTCGTCGGTGAGGTCACTGGCGTACCCGTCGGCAGAATCCTGGGCGGCTGCGTCCACGCGCACAAACGTTGCACCCATCGACTCAATCTGCTCGGCAACGTCGGAGCGGACATCGTATGCGCGGACGTCAGCGCCCAGGGAGCCTGCGGCTCCGAGCGCCGCCAAACCGGCTACTCCCGCACCGATCACGAACACGCGTGCCGGGGGAGTGGATCCTGCTGCTGTGACTTGCCCGCCGAACATGCCTGCATAAGCTTCTGCAGCTTCAATGATTCCGCGATAGCCGGAAACGTTGGACATGGTGGACAGTACATCGAGCGCTTGGGCGCGGGAGATGCGTGGTACGGAGAGCAAGTTGAGCGCGGTGATGTTCTTGGCGCGTAATTGTTCTACCTGTTGTGTGTCATCGTCCGGGTTGAGCCTGCTGACGAGTGTGGTTCCTGGGGCCAGCGACTCAATGAACTGGGTCGTTGGTGAATCCACCGTGATGATGATGTCAGCGCTGGCTACATCGTGAGCGGTGCCAATGGTGGCTCCAGCCGCGAGGTATGCGGAGTCGGTGATGCTGGCTTCGATTCCGGCGTCAGCTTCGACTGTGACTTCATATCCAAGTTTGGTCAGTTGCTCAATAGTTTTTGGTGTTGCTGCTACGAGCCGCTGACCTTGTGAGGCTTCTCTGGGCACTCCAATGCGCACGGGCTGCTCCAAACGTAGGGTACGGACATCCTAGTTTTACCAAGACAACCTGTCAGATCTGCGGGACCTCTGTCCTCAGTTGGTCCTAATTCTGGTACGGCGAGTCTCAACATTCGTCGATGCCGAACGGTTAACCCGTTGACAATTGGGACTGTTAACGGGTTAACTGTTTCTGTGGGCGGAGAAGCACAAGTCTGTTGCCCTGTGGACACGGCCTGAGATGCCAGCCCATGGACACGGCCTAAGATGCCAGTTCAAGGCGCCGGTCCCAGAACACTACTCAGAGCACCATCCAAGGAACGCCTGAAAGGAAACGCCATGAAAAACGAATCCAGCAGCCACGCCTCAGCCACCGGCACTCCAGCACCGCGAGCTCGCGGCGCAGAGATTGGCGTGAGTCTAGGGCGTTCTATCACCGCATTTGCACAGTCCATGATCTCTGCAGCGCAAGGTGTCACCATGCCAGCAACAGCTGGAGTTCAGGGTGCTTTAACAGGTCAAGGCGCTACTACCCACACTGCTACCGCCAGCACAGCCCACACTGCTACCGCCAGCACAGC
>DFNY01000171.1 GCA_002376595.1 Jonesiaceae bacterium UBA3555
TCTGAGGAGCCCTTGCCGCGGATTGGGAGGACTGCGTGTGCGATACGAGGTCCGAGGTCACGTGCTGGGTTGATGGCGTATCCGGTTGGGCCACCGAGTGACATACCGATTGCTACCACGATGAGTGCTACGCCGAGTGGGCCGAGGCCGGACTGGGTGTAGCCCGATACGAGTACCCAGAATACGAGGACGAAGGTACCGACGATTTCCGTAACGGTGTTCCACAGTGGGTTGCGGATCTCTGGTCCGGTTGCGAACACTGCGAGCTTGAGGCCTTGGTCTTCGGTTGCGTCAAAGTGTTGCTTGTACACGAGGTAGACGATGACTGCACCGATGAATGCACCGAGGAGTTGTGCTGCGATGTAGGTCAGGATTGAGCCGAGTCCGACTGCAATTCCTGGTACGAATTCTTCGGCACCTGAGACGGCTAGACCGATTGTGACTGCAGGGTTCAGGTGTGCGCCCGATGCGAATGCAACGTAGACAGCGGCGAACACTGCAAAACCCCATCCAAATGTGATGAGTACCCATCCGGTGCTATTGCCCTTGGTCTTAGCGAGAACCTGGTTTGCTACGACACCTCCACCGAGGATGATCAGCACCATGGTACCGAGGGTCTCTAGGAGAAAGATATCTCCAAGGGTTACTGCGTCCATTATTTCCTACTCTCTTGACATCCTTGTCAAACGGGGTGCGAGATGCCCACGCCGTCTCTGGTGTGGGCTAGCCCCTGTTATTGAGTGTTTGTTTCACCGTGGTGAAGAGTTGTTTTCTTGGTGTTAGCTGAGCTTTTCCATGGGGGAGAGCTCAGTTGCTTCGAGACGGACGGTTTCGGCGGAAGCGTCATCCGTTTCGTTCTCTGCCGCAACCTCGGCCGCTGCCCGCGACTTGTAGGCTGCGATTTCGCGTTCCGTGGTTTCGGTATCCCAACCAAGTGCCTTGGCTGCGATGGCGGAGATCTCAGCAAGTGCACTGAGACCACGGTCTGCAAACTCGTAGTTAATCCTGGTGCGGTGCATCAGGATGTCGTCCAGGTGCAGTACACCTTCACGGGTTACTGCGTACTGGATTTCGGCGCTTAGGTATGCTTCCGCGCCGGCAACAGGTTCGGCCATTGATGGGTCGTCGTTGCAGATAGCAACGATTTCGTTGATCATCGAGCCGTAGCGGTGCAGCAGGTGTTCGATCATCTGCTTGGACCATCCAAACCTCTTTTGGTATGCACGAGTTTGGTTTGCCATTGCGGCGAGACCAACTGCTCCAAGGAGTGGGATGTTGTTTGTGACTGATGGTCGGGTTGCAGCTTCGGCGCCGAGGGCGAAGTCCACTGCATCTTCAGCCATAACGCGGTAGGTGGTGAGTTTTCCACCCGCGATTACGGTGAAACCTGGGGTTGGTGAGGCAACGGTGTGCTCACGGGAGACCTTTGCNNCCTTCCTTCATTTCTGGCTGGAGGAGTGGGCGCAAGCCAGCAAAGGTTCCAACGATGTCTTCGCGGGTGAGTGGGTCTGCGAGGACTGCGTTGGCGTGTTCAAGCACGTAATCGATGTCAGCTTTGGTTGCTACCGGGTGCTGGAGCTCTTGCTTCCATGGGGTGTCGGTGGTTCCGATGATCCAGTAACGGGACCATGGAATGACAAAGAGGACGGACTTTTCGGTTTGGAGGATCAGACCTGAAGTGCCTTTGATGCGGTCGCGTGGCACAACAATGTGCACGCCCTTTGAGGCGAGTACTTTGAGCCCGCCCTTTCCGCCTGCGAGTTCCTCGGTTTGTTCCGTCCATACGCCAGTGGAGTTGATGACGTGCTTGGCGTGGACGGTGAAGCGTTCGCCTGATTCGAGGTCTTTGAGTACTGCACCGTTGACGCGGCCGGCTGGTGACTTGGTCAGTTCCATTACCTGGGTGCGTGCTGCTGCGTGTGCGCCGTAGCTGGCTGCGGTGCGTACCAAGGTGAGTACTAGGCGTGCGTCGTCTACTGAGCCGTCCCAGTATTCGATTGCACCGACTGCGGCGTCGTCACGGAAGGACGCGAACTTCTTCTTCATGCCCTTGCGGGTGTAGTGCTTGTGGAAAGGCATGGCGCGCTTTCCTGGTGCAAGGGAGGCAAGGATGTCGTAGAGCATGATGCCGGCGCCGATGTATGGGCGTTCGTACTGTTTGGTCAGTGGGAACAGGAACGGCACTGGCTTCACTAGGTGTGGTGCGAGCTTGTTGAGCAGCAGGTCGCGCTCGGTGAGTGCTTCGTGCACCAGGGAGAAGTCGAGCATTTGAAGGTAGCGCAGGCCGCCGTGGACCAGTTTGGAGGAGCGGCTTGAGGTGCCTGAGGCCCAGTCTTGGGCTTCTACAATCGCGGTGTCGAGTCCGCGGGTTACTGCGTCTAGCACGATGCCGGCTCCGGTGCCGCCTCCACCGATGACGAGTACGTCGAGTGGGTTTTCCGCCGAGGTCGCTTTGAGTGCTTCCAGCGAGCGTGCTCGCGAGGCAGGTGAAAGAGTGGAATTGGTGCTGTTGGCAGACATCGCTGTCCTTCCGGAGACATGGTGATCTAGTGGATCTGTTACAAAACTTTCACTGAAACGAACGGTTGCGCAACTCGAATGCACATATGTGCAAGACTGTCTTATGGCTTATCGCGATCAAGACATCCTTCGCGTGGCTTCGATGTACTACATGCAAGACGTAAAAATAGAGACAATTGCACGTCACATGGGCACTTCGCGGTCCACTGTTTCCCGCATGATCAAAGAAGCTCGTGAATCGGGACTCGTAGAAATCACCCTCCGCCCCNNGTGAGAAGTGGGGTGTAGAAGCTTTCGTGGTGCCCATTGTTGAGGCCCGTTCAGATGAGGCTCGGGCTGAACAGGTTGCAATGATGTGCGCCAAACTGGTTTCGAACTGGTTCCAATCCGAGATGGTGCTCTCTATTGCGTGGGGAACTACGTTGTCTGCGGTGGCTCGTCACCTGCCCCGTAAACCTACTCACGGTGGGGTAGTTGT
>DFNY01000098.1:0-161 GCA_002376595.1 Jonesiaceae bacterium UBA3555
CGCTGAGCCGAGAAACGAACTCGAAGCACCAGGAATTCGCACCAAAGAATCAGAGAGCAGCCCGCCCGTCAATGACTCTGCACACGCCACCGTTTCACCTCTGGCTCTACATACATCTAGTACGTGAGCTGCCAACGAGTCCTGCGATTGCGATGCAATGG
>DFNY01000098.1:176-1443 GCA_002376595.1 Jonesiaceae bacterium UBA3555
ATCTCATCGTCTGAAATCCAAGAAAGTTCTGTTGCCAGCGACATAGCTAATCCTTTTCAGGAGCGCTATTGCCAGCCTTTCGGGCAGCACGCCCTTCGGTGAATACCCGATATCCAGTTGCGAGATAGTCCACACCTGTAGCAACGGTCACCACGAGCGCTGCACCCATCAGCGCCCAGGCAATCCAAGANNCGGTAGCAGCATGCCACCAATCGCCAGCATTTGGAGTACGGTCTTCAGCTTGCCGCCCCGTGATGCAGGCAGAACGGCATAGCGAATAACTACGAACCGCATCAAAGTGATAATGAGTTCACGCCCGAGGATTGCAATGGTGACCCACCACCACAACTCACCAAGGATGGATAACGAGATGAACGCTGCGCCGGTCAAAAACTTGTCAGCAATAGGGTCAAGGATCTTGCCCAGGTTTGTGACTAGGTTTCGCGATCGAGCGAGATGGCCGTCGATCTTGTCGGTGATGGCAGCTAAGGCGAAGATCCCCACTGCAACGAGACGCCACAGGATCGATTGACCATCTTCTTGGAAAATGGCCCACACAAAGACAGGGACCATGGCAATGCGAAGAATCGTCAAAATATTGGCAATATTCCACGCAGATACGGGGGATTGCGCCGACGATGTTTCACTCACGCCGAACTCACCTCTCACTTACTTCAGTCGGGTCAGCGTGTTCGCGCCCACCACAGTTGTTACCCGCCAAAGATTACCGTACCGGCCCGCTCCAACCATCATCTTCTGTGTCGGCATTGTCATAGTAGTCGGTGGCCACCTCCGGCATGTGCGCTTCGACTCCGTCTGAGTATGGGTCTGAGCCATGGTGTTGGCCACCGTTCTCCATGCCGGTTCCTTCGGGCTCTGGCGCAGGTTCTCCACGAAGCAACGCCAGAGTTGCTGGCAGATCGTCTGGGGTCACAAGGACTTCACGTGCTTTTGAACCTTCGGATGGGCCCACGATTTCGCGGGATTCAAGCAAGTCCATGAGTCGACCGGCCTTGGCAAAGCCCACACGTAGCTTTCGCTGAAGCATTGAGGTGGACCCGAATTGGGAGGACACCACTAGCTCAGCGGCTTGCAGTAGTACGTCGAGGTCATCTCCGATGTCGTCATCAACGACCTTCTTGGTAACTACTTGAGAGACATCTTCGCGGTACACAGGCTTCAACTGAGTCTTGACGTGCTCTACTACGGCGTGGATCTCTGACTCGTTCACCCACGCACCTTGAACGCGCATCGGTTTTGAAGCACC
>DFNY01000098.1:1480-1619 GCA_002376595.1 Jonesiaceae bacterium UBA3555
AATCAAACCGGTGACTACATCCACTGATGGTCGTTGCGTTGCCAGAACCAAGTGAATACCAGCAGCGCGAGCCAACTGGGTAATGCGCTGAATCGATGCTTCAACGTCACGTGGAGCCACCATCATGAGGTCAGCTAGC
>DFNY01000098.1:1636-10172 GCA_002376595.1 Jonesiaceae bacterium UBA3555
AAGGGTATGGAGCGATCTTTCGTTCTGAGCCTGGAAGCGGTTTTACCTTTCCAGCCCGTACCGCAGCATTGAAGTCATCAATGTGCTTGTACCCGAACATTGCGAGGTCGTCGTAACGTGCGTCCATTTCACGCACCACCCATTCAAGCGCTTCAGCAGCTTTTTTCGGGTTGGTGATGATTGGTGTGATGAGGTGCGGAATTCCCTCATAAATGGTGAGTTCAACTCGTTTAGGATCCACCAGAATCATGCGCACTTGCTCTGGGGTGGAGCGCATCAGAATCGAGGTGATCATTGAGTTCACAAAACTCGATTTACCGGCACCGGTGGCGCCTGCAACCAAGATGTGTGGCATCTTGGCTANNCGAACGCAAGACGTCGCCAAGTACCACAGTTTCGCGGTCGGTGTTAGGTATTTCGATACCGATCGCGGACTTGCCTGGGATTGGAGACAAGATTCGGACGTCAGCAGAGGCAACTGCGTAGGCAATGTTCTTGGAGAGAGCTGTAACTCGCTCCACCTTCATTCCCGCCCCAACTTCGACTTCATAGCGGGTGACCGTTGGACCACGCTTGAATCCGGTTACTTGGGCGTCAACGTTGAAGTCCGTGAAAACCTTACGTAGGGCTTCGACTACGCGGTCGTTGGCTTCCGAGTGGGTCTTGTGTGGAGCGCCGTAAGCAAGCAGTACTTCCCCTGGCAGCACATAGACAATGTCACCGCCGAGCATTGGTTGTTCGCCACGTGGAACTGCTCGCGTTGGTGGCGCTTCCAGCGCCCTACCAGCTTCTGGTGCAGGCTTCTTTTCCGACGATGGGTCAGGTACCGGCGCTGCTGGAGCGGGCGGTTGGTGGGCTTCCGCTGCCGTCGATGAACGTGGCGGGATGGGCAATCCCGCGATTGGNNGTCTTGAGCTGGGACAACGACAGTTGGCTCTACGTCTGGCTCAGACTTCTTGGAGAAGCCGAGGCGACCCTTCTTGGAGTGCGGCTCGGCAGCAGGGACCGGGGAGTTGGCTTGGGTGTATTCAGTTGCCGATTCGCTCCCCAGCGCGGAGTTCTCGAAGAACCCGTCTGGGTCGGTCTCCGACTCAAATGCCTTTGAGAAGGCCTCATCGCCGTCATAACGCGCCAGAAGGTTTGAGCCGTTGTCAGATTTTTTCTTGGCCCGCAACCAACCAAACAAAGGTTTCTTTGGCTTGCGTGGTGTCACCGGCCTTGGGTCACGTCCATCATGGGCCATGACTCCTGGAGCAAGTTCAAGTTCTCCGGAGTTGGTTATAAGTGAGCCTGTGTCGGTCTCTGGTTCTTGCGACGGTGCTTCGCCGAAAACTCGAGTTTTCAGGTCCGCAAAGCGCGCTGGCAACGAGTTAATTGGAGTCTTGGTGATAACTAGGAAACCAAAGAAAGCCACAAGCAACAGGATCAGGATCGCTGGAATGGCTGTGAGGCCGGTAGCTAGCGGATATCCGAGGAGGAACCCAAGCACTCCCCCGGCTTGCTGCACCTTCTCAAAGCCCTGATTAAGCGGCGGGTATCCCTGCCCAGCGTGTGCAATGCCCGTCAGAGCTAAAGTCACGCAGGCGACGCCAATTGTCATTCGGTGAGTTCGATCAGCGCGGTGCCTACGACGAAGTACGCGCACTCCTCAGATCACCAAGGCCACTGGCACAAGGATTGAGAGGGTTCCAACCACTGAAGCCGCGGCAGTGTGGGCAGCATGCGCAATTGGAGCGTCAACTGAGAACCACTCCGCTACTGCACTCACTATGGCCAGTGCAAGCAGGACTAGCCCAAACGCATCAAGCCAGTGTTCCCGTCGGCGTTCCTGCAGCTCTGCAGAAACAGCCCGACCAGCAACAGCACCCTTCGGAGCAGTTGTGGAACGCTTTGCTGGTACCCTCGACGTGCCTTTAGTTCCGCCTGTACCACGTGATCCACTTTGGGAAGTAGTGCGGGAAGTTGCTCTAGACGTCGAAGGCTTCGAAGAATTTGAACGTGAAGCCATAGAATCAAATCTAGTGGTCATATACCCGTTATCCTTGGATTTCCGGCCAGTAAGGCCGAAGTACGGCCCAAGTCACTGAAAACATCGCGTACAGCGAAATGCTTTGGAGTTGCATTGGTGAATCCACCACCTACCAACGGTTCGTCATCATGGCTGACACACACCGGTAAGCCGCGTTCACGGCGGATCGGCAGTTTTGTAGTTGCGGGGCTCGCTGGGCTCGTCCTTTTACCAACGTTGGCTCTGATTACTCCCGGCGTGGCGGATGCGCTGCGAGGCACACAAAGCCCGGAACCGACAGCGCCCAGCTCCACAATTGCTGACTCGCCTAGTGCAACTCCCGAGCCCACACCAACTGTTCTAGAACCCATTAGTTTCTACATTGCGGCGGTTGGAGATACCCTCCTGCACAACCCCGTTCACGCGTCTGCCAAGGTAAGCGGGGGATATGAGTTCTCGCCGCTTCTNNCTAGCCCTTTGCCATATGGAAGTTCCACTCGTAGCGCCAGGTGAGCGCATCAGTGGCTACCCAATGTTTGGTGGTAGCGCTCAGATTGCTCAAGACTACAAAGAACAGGGCTGGGACGGCTGCTCGACTGCCTCAAATCACTCTGTTGACCGCGGCTTCTCAGGTATTAAGTCCACCCTCGATGCACTCGATGATGCCGGGCTTGGCCATGCAGGGACTGCACGCACTGAGAACGAAGCGAATGAACCTTCAACCTACAAAGTGACAGTAGACGGGTACGAGACCACCATTGCTCATATTTCTGCAACAAGGAACCTTAATGGGCTTCCGCTGCCTGCGAATGCACCGTGGAGCGTCAATCTCATCGATACCGATGCGATCATTGCCCAAGCAAAGGATGCTCGCGCTCAGGGAGCGGATCTTGTCCTAGTCTCGATCCACGATGGAGTGGAATACACTCCAGTACCCACCGATGACCAAGTCACAGTTGCCAAGGCGCTTGCTCAGAGTGCAGAAGTTGACTTGTTCATTGGACACCACCCACACGTTCCACAACCCATTGAGAAACTTGACGGCGGCCCGCAAGGAACTGGAATGTGGGTGGCATATTCACTTGGAAACTTCCTTTCCAACCAGGACCGAAACTGTTGCGTTTCCCAAACAGCCAACGGGCTGATGATGTTTGCCGAGGTAGTTTCAGACCGGACCGAGAAACCCTACATATCTGGCGTTTCGTGGCGTGCACTAACCGTGGACAGGTTAGGGAAACACAAGGTCTATGACCTCTCTGATCTGGCCGCGAAAGGTGAAGGTGTTGGAAAGCTGAGTGCTGCAGAGATCAAGAAGCGCTACAAGCAAGTAGCCGAAGTTGTTGGAACGCAGGCCCCCGAATTGAAGAATCTAGAGCCATTCACCGGGTCTGTTGAGGTACTGCCGCGGGCGTCTGCATCGAACGAAGCAGCTGGATAGGCACGCTTGTGTTGATACACCCACAGTGAATTTCACGCAGTTTCGTCGCGTCCTTTTCTCTCCGTGTGCCAGTCAAAACACGCGAAAAAACTCTACTCCACGATCACTTCGAGCTAAACAAGAAAGGGCCTGCCCCTCGATTTCTTTGCGGTGCAGGCCATTTCTCGTAAGCGTGGATCTTACTGTCTACGCTTTGATCACAACAGGAATAATCATCGGCTTGCGGCGCAACCGTGAGGAGACCCAACGGCCAATAGTGCGGCGCATGATCTGCTGGAGCTGGTGATTGTCCGCGGTTCCCGATGCTGCGGCTTCTTCCAAAGCTGCAATTATCTGAGGCTTTATCGCATCGAACACTTCGTCGCCTTCAGCAAATCCGCGCGCTTGGATCTGAGGGCCAGCCACAACCTTTCCAGTAGCGGCATCCACCACGGCAAAGAGCGAGATGAATCCTTCTTCGGAAAGAATGCGACGGTCCTTGAGCTCGGCGTCGGTGATGCGTCCCACGGAGGAGCCATCAACGTAGACGTAACCGCAAGGAACAGCGCCAACAATCGATGCCTGGCCGTTGGCGAGGTCTACAACTACGCCGTCTTCAGCAAGAATGACGTTCTGCGCTGGCACACCCGTCTTCACAGCGATGGCGCCATTCGCAATGAGGTGACGCACCTCGCCGTGNNGTCCTCGGCGAAGCCGCGCGCGTGGATCTCGGGTCCCGCGACGATCTTGCCGGTCGAGGAGTCGATGACCGCGAAGATCGAGATGAAACCCTCCTCGCCGAGGATCCGACGGTCCTTGAGCTCGGCGTCCGTGAGCTCGCCGACGCTCGAACCGTCGACGTACACGTAGCCGCACGGGACGGCACCGACGATCGACGCCTTGCCGTCGACGAGGTCGATGACAAAACCGTCCTCGGCGAGGACGACGCGCTCGGGCGGAACACCCGTGCGGACCGCGAGCGCGCCGTTCGCGACGAGGTGACGCACCTCGCCGTGGATCGGCATGACGTTGCGCGGGCGCAGGATGTTGTAGCAGTAGGTCAGTTCACCTTCAGATGCGTGTCCGGAGACGTGAACCTTGGCATTGCCTGAGTGGACGACTCGTGCGCCAAGGCGCATGAGGCCGTTGATCACTCGGAATACTGCGTTCTCGTTTCCAGGAATCAACGATGATGCCAAAATGACGGTGTCACCGAGTCCCACAGAAATCTTGTGGTTCTGGTTCGCAATCCGGGACAGTGCAGCCATCGGCTCGCCTTGCGAGCCGGTGCACATCAACACGATTTGGTTGTCGGCGAGTGAGTCGACATCCTTGAGGTCCACTACTACGCCATCTGGGATGTTGATGTAGCCCAAATCCGAAGCAATTCCCATGTTCCGGACCATGGAACGGCCCACGAACACAACCTTACGGCCGTGTTCGTATGCAGCATCGAGTACCTGCTGAACGCGGTGGACGTGCGATGAGAACGAGGCAACCACGATTCGACCATCGGACTGTCCGAATACGGAGCTGAGGGTTGGACCAATCTGGCGTTCCGGGGTAACGAACCCTGGCACTTCAGCGTTGGTGGAGTCGACCATGAACAGGTCAACGCCTCGTTCACCGAGTCGAGCGAACGCGCGAAGGTCCGTGATTCGTCCATCGAGTGGAAGTTGATCCATTTTGAAGTCACCCGTGTGCAGGATGGTGCCTGCGCCTGTGGTGACTGCAACTGCCAACGCATCTGGAATCGAGTGGTTTACCGCAACGAACTCACATTCGAACTCGCCGAATTGCGCTGTTTCGTTCTCCTTGACCACCTGCAGACGCGGGGTAATGCGGTGTTCCTTGAGCTTCGCTTCGACAAATGCCAAGGTGAGGCGCGAGCCCACTAATGGGATGTCTGCGCGAAGTTTCAATAGGTACGGAACGCCACCGATGTGGTCTTNNCAGCACGATTGCTTCGACGTCGTCCATGCGGTCGGCAATGTAACTGAAGTCAGGCAGGATCAGGTCCACACCAGGCTGGTGGTCTTCTGGGAAGAGGACTCCACAGTCGATGATGAGGAGCCGGCCTCGGTATTCGAGGACAGCCATGTTGCGCCCGATCTCACCGAGACCACCCAAAGCAACAATGCGTAACGTGTCATTGTCTAGTTTCGGTGGGAGTTCCAGGTCAGGTTGGGGATGACTCACGTAGCCTCCAAGGGCACTCGTTGTGTGTGACGCGGCGGCACTAGAGCAATCCGTGCGCAACCAGTGCGCTACGGATGTCCGCGATTTCAGTTTCATCTGGGTTTGCCTGCGGCGCGCGGAGAACTGCGGTCTCAATGAGGCCCAGTTCTTTGAGCGCTGCCTTGACAATGACTGCGCCTTGTCCGCCGGACATGATGGCATCAGTCAGTGGTTGAAGTTTTTGTGCCACAGCTAGGGCATCTTTGTGGTTACCGGCATGGAAGAGATCTCCCACCGCAGCAAATTCTTTTGGCGCAATATGGGCAACAACTGAAACCAGGCCAACTGCTCCAATTGAGAGGAATGGCAGGTAGAGGCCATCGTCTCCGGAGTACCAGACAAGGTCGGTCGCCACGATGTTTACTGCTGCGGTTGAGACGTCACCTGTGGCGTCTTTAACCGCAACGATCTTCTCGTGCTGAGCAAGCTTGACATAACTTTCGGTGGAAATGCGCACACCTGTACGCCCTGGAATGTCATACAACATCACGGGCAGTTCAGTTGAGTCGGCAATGGACTCAATGTGAGCTACTACGCCGCGCTGGCTTGGGCGTGAATAGTACGGGGTAACTACGAGCAGTCCGTCTGCTCCCGCTTCTTCCGCTTGCTTGGCCATGCGCACTGCGTGTGCGGTGTCGTTTGATCCGGCGCCGGCTACAACGTAAGCATCATTACCAACTGCTTCTACTACAGCTGCAATGAGTTCGAACTTTTCAGGGGCGTGAGTAGTGGGCGACTCGCCTGTTGTTCCATTTAGAACGAGGCCGTCGTTGCCTTGGTCCACGAGCTTTTTGGCCAAGCTGACTGCCGAGTCGATATCTATGGAACCGTCGTTGTGAAACGGCGTCACCATTGCCGTCAGCAGGGTACCGAAGGGTCGGCTTGAGTCATATGTTTTGGCCATGAGTTAAATGTACCGCTTGCGTTCACCGAATGTCGTACTCGTCCGAATACGCGATGTTCGCAACTTTAAGCGGTCTCCCCTTTCCTGCGATATGTATGAAAAGCGTATGGAATATCAGTTGATGAGGTCAGCCAGCCCTTGTGTGGATTGCGCTGAGTTAGTCCAAAGTGTGTAGGGATCTGCGGTGCGAAAGTGTCACCGGTGACGTTTAGGTCAACTATCGTCACTTCGAGCAGATCACCCTCACTCATGAACTGTTCGTAGACGCGACCACCTCCAATGACCCAGATGTGGGACGCGTTCGAAGTAATGGCATGTTTCCGCGCCACGTTGAGAGCTTCTTCGACAGAGTTCGCAATATGGGCACCGGGCGCCGAGAACTCTCGAGAGCGAGTGAGCACGATGTTGACGCGGCCTGGCAGTGGTCGGTTCTTCTGGGGCAGCGATTCCCATGTGGCACGTCCCATGATGACCGGGCAGCCCATGGTCGTTGCCTTAAAGTGTGCAAAGTCTTCTGATAGATGCCACGGCATGTCTCCGTCTACGCCAATGACACCCTCCGAGGTTTGTGCCCAGATCAGGCCAACCAAGGGTTCTATGGGTTGGACGTAGTTACTCACACTGACACCACTGCTTTGATGGCTGGGTGGTGTTGATAGTTCTCTAGTTCAACATCGTCAAAGGTGTAAGAGAAAATATCTTGTGCCGGAGTCAGTTTGAGCTGTGGGAACTCGAATGGTTCGCGCGAAAGCTGCTCTGTTACCTGGTCAATGTGGTCGTTGTAGATGTGGCAGTCTCCGCCAGTCCAAATGAATTCGCCAACATCGAGTGAACACTGTTGCANNGTGTTAGTAAAGCGTAGGAAGCAATGTTAAAGGGAACTCCCAAGAACATGTCGGCTGAGCGCTGATACAGCTGGCAGGAGAGTTTATTGTCTGCAACGTAGAACTGGAAGAAAGCGTGGCATGGCATGAGCGCCATCTTGTCTAGTTCTGAAACGTTCCACGCAGATACCAAAATACGTCGCGAATCTGGATTGGTCTTGAGGGTCTCGATGACCTGCGCGATTTGGTCAATGTGTGCCCCATCGGGAGTGGGCCATGAACGCCACTGGACACCGTAGACCGGGCCCAGTTCGCCGTCAGGGCCAGCCCATTCATTCCAGATTCGGATTCCGTTGTCTTGTAGCCACTGCACGTTTGATTCACCACGAAGGAACCACAGCAATTCCCCCACCACCGATTTGAAGTGGACTTTCTTGGTGGTGATCATGGGGAATCCTTCAGCAAGATCAAACCGCATCTGGTGCCCAAACACAGATCGGGTTCCCGTCCCAGTTCGATCCGCTTTTGGCGTACCGGAGCGCATTACTTCTGCTAGGAAATCTTCATATGCAGTGTTCACGGCGCTCCTTTGGGTGGGATGTTTCGCATTGTGCGCCAGAGGGCGCGCGGGACGCCTACTGACCCTGATTGCTCGCAGTACAGTCTAGCGATCTTTACTGCGTGAGCCGGCAAGGCACGCAATACTGGGACAATGAGCACACTCGGTATTGAACTTCAATGGGACCCGGCCGCTTCACTCCTGATTTGCGGCACGTGGCATGAGGCTTCGTCCACTTTCTCGGTAACCGACCCTGCCACGGACAAGGTGCTCGCCCAAGTAGCTCAGGCTGGCCCTGAGTTTGCCGCACTTGCGCTTGACGGCGCAAGTACAGCTCAAAGCGAACTAGCTCTAACTACTCCACGGCTTCGTTCTAACTTCTTGTCTGACCTCTACTTCTCAATCATCGAGAACGCCGAGCCACTCGCACAATTGATCACTGCCGAGTGCGGTAAGCCACTGGCAGAGTCACGTGCAGAAGTCCAATACGGCGCAGACTACGTGCGCTGGTACAGCGAAGAAGCCCTCCGCATTGCCGGTCATATCGGCCGTGCCCCCGCGGGGCACACCCTCTTCACGACTATGG
>DFNY01000098.1:10241-10454 GCA_002376595.1 Jonesiaceae bacterium UBA3555
GGTCTCGTCGAGAAATACGATCTTCCCGGTGGCACACTGTCAGTACTTACAACTACCGCATCCAGCGAACTGAGCGAAGCCCTTTTGGGTGACCCACGCCTACGAAAACTATCGTTTACGGGGTCAAGTGAGGTTGGAAGCCAGCTCTTGCGCACAAGCGCAACCAACATTTTGCGTACATCCATGGAGCTCGGCGGCAACGCGCCCTTCATC
>DFNY01000098.1:10560-12492 GCA_002376595.1 Jonesiaceae bacterium UBA3555
GGGCTGGAACGGAAGAAGACGTCACCTGTGGCCCATTAATTTCTGCATCGGCAGTGAGTGCACTGAATGACCTAGTGGGCACTGCACTGCATGCTGGAGCTGAGGTGAGCTTCCAAAGCGACATCGACATCACAGCGGCTGGCAACTTCTATCCGCCCACAATCCTTTCCAACGTGACAAGCGACAATCCAATTACTCGCACAGAGATTTTCGGCCCCATTGCACCACTCATCTCCTTTGACACCACACAGGAAGTCATTTCATACGCAAACGACACTCAGTACGGGCTATGCGCCTACGCCTACACCGACTCAGCAAAAACAATCACTACCCTCAACCAGCAACTAGAGTGTGGGATCCTCGGAATCAACACAGGGCTTGTGTCCGACGCAGCTGCACCATTCGGCGGTGNNCTAGCGAAGGAATCGCTGAATATCTGAGCACCCAATACGTTTCACTGCACTAGTCTCTGCAGGCCTTCGCACAACAGCCCTGCGCACACCAGACCGGCGTGCAACTAACCGGCGCAAGACGGACCTGTACTGGGCACACCAAGCTCAGGACTGTGAACACACATCAAACAAGCGCCACCAAGCACCGTACAATGAACCTCGTACCTGGCACCTAACGAAAGCGACCCATGGTCCTCTTTAGTGAACACGCCGACGTGTCCGTGCGCCCAGCACTCCCAACCGACGCAGCACGCATCACGGCCCTTCAAGTGGAATCTTGGCGATCACAACTTGCCCAAGAACTCGGCACAGAGACGCTAGACGCTCTTGACCTTGACGCAATGGAAGAGCAATGGAAGACCTCCATCACCGCTGCTCCAAGTGCCGGATTCTCTGTTCTCACAGCACTGCACGCACACGAAATCGTTGGGTATGTGGCGGTTGCCCCATCAACAATCGTGTCGCTGGAAGTCTCACCACTACACCAGCGCGAAGGCCACGGATCCCGACTCCTCACCGCGGCCGTAGACCGGCTCCAGCAGAGCAACTCCACCGAGTTCACGGTATGGATTCCCCAGAACGCACAGGCTAAGAAGGACTTCTACGCATCAGCAGGTCTGGCACCTGACGGATGCGTTAGGCAACTCCAAGTATCGCAAGATCGGTTTATCACCGAAGAACGTTGGAGCGCACTTCTGTAGCTGGTTGGCTACGAATCTGCCTGCTAACGCTGGCCGTCGGTCCCCAGCGCTCCCGGCGCTCCCACAGTGGGCCTAACGCCTGCGATATGCCTTCACAGCAGCACGCAGTGTGGCGCGTGCACGTTTTCTGTCACCCGAGGCATCGTATGCAAACGCAAGGTTGTACAGAGCAACAGGATCGTTCGGGTTATCTTGTGCTTGCTCCCTGATGGTCGCAAACTGTTCGTCAGCGATTGCGCGGTCTATTCGGCCGCCAGGTGAGCGTGGCAGGTCATCAACCACTAGGAGACCATCACGCTCGAACTCACGGCTCATTGTGGAAACAGTCATTGCAGTACGCCATTCCGAATAGATTGCGTAGAGTACTGCGATCAACACAAGTGCTACGGCTACAGCAATTGCAATCATCAAGGGATGCCCGGTAGCAATCATTGCCGCAAGACGCACCCCTGCTGCCCACATGAACACAGCGAGCAAGAGAGTAACGAGTGCCGGAGCGATGACGTTCNNAATTCTAGTCAGCTAAGGTCCATGACGTTCTCGAGCCCAACGGTGAGGCCTGGGCGAGACGCAACTTCGCGTACACCCAACAGCACACCAGGCATGAACGAAACCCGGTCAAACGAATCTTGGCGGATAGTCAGCTGCTCTCCAACGTTTCCGAGCAAGATCTCTTCATGAGCCACCAAACCACGCAAGCGAACAGCGTGGACTCGAACGCCATCGACCTCCATGCCGCGGGCCTCGAAGCCGTCCTCAGTAGCGTCAGGACTTTGTGC
>DFNY01000211.1 GCA_002376595.1 Jonesiaceae bacterium UBA3555
TCTCTCCTCAATTTTTTTTAAAAAAAAAAAAAAGGCGGGGGCCAAAACACCTTGTTTTCGCCCCCGCTCTGTATTGCATCTAGTACAGAATTACGCGGACTCGAGAGCCTTACGCTCGTCACGCTTCGATTTCGCAAGCGAAGCCACTGTCGTTACAACCAGGGTTCCAACAATTACGAACATTGATTGACCGATGGTGATCTCAGGGGCGCCCAGAATTGGCTGTCCATTGTTGATGAATGGCAATTCGTTGACATGCAACGCGTGCAGNNTATGGGAGAAAGCGTTCGCGGCGAAGACCAAATATGGGTCTTGGGTGAGGCCGAAGATCGCGGGAATCGAGTCGACTGCGAAGAGGAGATCGGCCGAGCCAATAGCCACCATGACGATGAGCATAGGGGTGACCATGCGCTTGCCATCGATCTTTACAAAGACGCGGTCGCCGACGTACGAGTCAGTGAGTGGAAGGACCGTTCGAAGTTTCCGAATGAGCGCACTCTCGTGATACTCATCTTCTTCTTTTTTGGGCATTGCCTGATGGATGGCGGTCCAGATGAGGAATGCGCCGAAGATGTAGAACACCCAGGAGAAGTTCTCAATCACGGCTGCGCCCAGCAAGATGAATACGGTGCGCAAGATGAGAGCAACGACGATTCCGAACAACAGAACCTTTTGCTGGTCTTCGCGAGGAACCTTGAAAGCGGCCATGATCAGGATGAACACAAAGAGGTTGTCCAGCGACAGTGACTTTTCGGTGAGATAGCCGGCGAAGTACTCAACACCCATCTGATGCCCATAGGCAAAGTA
Source organism: Jonesiaceae bacterium UBA3555 (assembly GCA_002376595.1). Taxonomy (GTDB): domain Bacteria; phylum Actinomycetota; class Actinomycetes; order Actinomycetales; family Cellulomonadaceae; genus Timonella. The sequence continues at coordinate 808 of DFNY01000211.1, forward strand.
GATGATTCCACCGAAAATTACTGCGATCGCGATGTAGATCGCGGACCACACTGCCGCTTCTTTAATAGTTGGCGCGTGCGGCTTGCGAACGTGACCAACAAAGTCCACGGTAAGCATGATGAGAATGAGAGCAACTGTGATAATCCACAGAGAAATATGAACACTATCCACCGATAAACCTCCGGCACGTAGGACAAAGCACCGAAGGTCTCTCCCACCTTCCACACTGGTTCAAAGCTGTGGCAATGTCGTGCGTGACCCACGCTACGAACCAAGGCCTACGGTCCCGGGCGCGTTATGGAACGGCCGTGATGACGAAACTGTAGCTTGTGGGATACTCCCCTTCATACGTAGACCATTATTACGTACCGGCGTGGATAAGTCGTCGGATATGCACAGATAGGCAACGCGACATAGGTCACGTCCTGACAGGTTGTCCTATCCGCTACTTGCTCGAATGATCTGGTTGTACAGCGCTGGACAGCGTCTTTACCCAGCTCCTCGGCCCAACATGGGCTACCCGGTGCCCAGCAACTTGGTGAGCGAACGCAATGGCCCATTCCACTGCAACGGAGGTGTTCTGGTCACGGAGTTGGGTAGCAACAGAGAATGCGTATCCGCCATGGAAGGCGTCACCGGCACCTGAGGTGTCCAGCACTTGGGTCTGTTGTGGCGCGACTTCACCATGAACGCCTGCCGCCCAGTACAACGCGGGCTGGCCTCCACGCGTCCGCACAATGACTTGGTTAGCGGAACCCACATCGTTTCCCGCCCCAGCGCTATGTGGCACATACGCTTTGGGATCAGCGAAGTCTGCTGAAGCAACTACGTGATCTACCCGCGGTAGTAGCCACTCAAACTGCGGCTTGTAACGACCCGCATCTAGGACTGTAAGTGGCCTGGTTGATTCGGGTTGCGTGCTCAGCACCTCGAGAATGTTTGCGGCAACTGCCGGGTGATGCCCGTCAAACAACACAACGTCGCACCCTTGAACAGCCGACTCCACGAGGTCCTCCAGCGAGGGAGGTACCGTAACCGGAACATTCCCCGCGTCAAGAGAAACTATCGCCCTGTCCCCCGAAGCTTCCACCACGGTGATACATGACGTTGCTAGGTGGAATTCAGGTCCAGCACAGTCGATCACCTCCACACCCCAGGTGTTGAGGTCTTGGAGTGCAATCGAAGCTTGCAAGGAACTGCCTAGCGCCGTGATGAGGATGGCTCTGCCGCCAAGTCCAGCAAAGGTGACCGCTGCATTGGCCGCCGGACCTCCAGCTGCCAGCTCCTGTGTGTTTGCGGTGACCTTTTCGTTTGGCCCTGGGTAGTGTTCAACGCGATTGACAAGGTCCAGTACGCTCAGTCCTACGAAAACCCCAACGGGTGTGTGAGCAGGTTCTTGAGGCATTACTTGGTAGCCTCATTGATTTGCCGCAGTTCCTTTTTCAAGTCCGAGATCTCGTCACGCAGGCGTCCAGCGAGCTCAAACTTTAGCTCACCAGCAGCCTGGTGCATTTGATCGGTGAGTTCCCTAATGAGCTCCGCAAGGTCGGAGGTGGCCGAAACTGTGAAGGCTTTCTCCACAGCAGAGTCCGCAGCCTTACGATCCACGGCCTTGCGATACCCGCCGGCTAGAAGCTCTTGGGTATCGATATCCTCGCGCTGGAGCATATCTGTGACATCAGCGATTTTCTTCCTCAGTGGCTGAGGATCAATTCCGTGTGCGGTGTTGTATGCAATCTGCTTTTCGCGGCGTCGTTCGGTTTCTTCGATGGCATGGGTCATTGCCGGTGTCATCGAGTCCGCATACATGTGAACTTCACCTGACACGTTTCGGGCTGCACGTCCGATTGTCTGGATTAGGGATCGAGGTGATCTCAAGAATCCTTGTTTGTCTGCATCCAAAATTGCCACCAAGGAAACCTCTGGGAGGTCCAAACCTTNNTTTAATACCTACGAGCACATCGAACTCCCCCAGGCGCAATCCGCGAAGCAGCTCAACTCGTTTGAGTGTGTCAATGTCTGAGTGCAGATACCGAACGCGAACGCCCTTATCTAAGAAATAGTCTGTGAGGTCCTCAGACATCTTTTTGGTAAGCGTGGTAACGAGCACTCGTTCGTCTTTTGCAACGCGCTCGTTGATTTCGTGGAGAAGATCATCAATTTGCCCCTTGGTTGGCTTGACCGTGACGAGTGGGTCAACCAAACCGGTTGGCCTGATGATCTGTTCAACTGTGCCATCGGATAGCGCCATTTCGTAGTCGCCCGGGGTTGCCGACAAGTAGACAGTTTGGCCGATACGCTCAACAAACTCCTCCCACTTCAACGGTCGGTTGTCCATTGCGCTTGGGAGCCTGAATCCGTGTTCAACCAGTGATCGCTTCCTTGACATGTCGCCTTCGAACATGGCGCCAATTTGCGGCTCTGTTACGTGGGATTCATCGATGATCAGCAGGAAGTCATCTGGGAAGTAGTCTAAGAGCGTGTGCGGCGCAGTGCCCGCTTCACGCCCATCGATGTGGCGTGAGTAGTTCTCAATTCCTGAGCACGATCCCACTTGACGCATCATCTCGATGTCGTAGGTTGTACGCATCCGAAGGCGCTGCGCTTCGAGCAGTTTTCCTTTCTTCTCCAGGTCTGCGAGTCGCGCTTCGAGNNACCTGAGTAACGATGTCTCCGGTCAGTGGGTGGAGCGTGTAGATCGCTTCAATTTCATCACCAAAGAACTCGAGCCGGATGGCGAGTTCCTCGTATACCGGAATAATCTCAACGGTGTCACCCTTCACGCGGAACGTGCCGCGAGTGAAGGCCATGTCATTTCTGGAGTATTGCATGACCACAAACTGCTTGAGCAGTTCGTCGCGGTCGATTTCGTCGCCCACGTCGATTTGCACCATACGCTCAACGTATTCTTCAGGGGTTCCTAAACCGTAGATGCAGGACACCGAGGCGACAACCACTACATCGCGTCTGGTGAGCAATGAGTTGGTGGCGGAGTGGCGGAGTCGCTCAACTTCCTCATTAATTGAGGAGTCTTTTTCGATGTAGGTGTCAGTCTGCGCGATGTACGCTTCGGGCTGGTAGTAGTCGNNGTTCCTCGATGAGCCAGGCGCTGGTTGCAGATTTTCCGGTACCGGTAGCTCCCATAAGAACTATGTCTTTTTCACCCGCTCGTAGCCTACTTGCAAGTTCGGCTATCGCCTTGGGCTGGTCTCCTGAGGGCACATAGTCCGATTCGACCTTGAACTGGCTATTGTGCCTTGGGAAGTCTGAAACTGAGCGCATACTTCTAATCTAGTCTTCGGGTACGACATTCGTGGAATCAGCGAGTTCCATTGCCTCATAAATGGCTTGGACTTGAGCCTGCAATGCCTCGATGGTTGAGTCGTTGCGGATGATGTGGGTAGCAATTTCTCTGCGCTGCGCATCGCTGGCTTGAGCACTAATGCGAGCCTGCGCGTCCTGGGCGGTCATTCCGCGATACTTCACCATCCGTTCTATCCGCTGCTCTATTGGCGCTTCCACTACCACTACTGCATCGAAATCAGGAGATTGAGTGGTCTCCACGAGGAGCGGGATGTCATGGATAACGAACTTGGTGGTTTCAGACAGGGTCAAGTCTGCCTCGAGAGCGAGCCTCTTCACCTCCGGATGAACTATGGCATTGAGGGCATCGAGCGCAGCGGGGTTAGAGAAAACTATCTGTCCGAGGGCGGGCCGATTCAGTTCCCCATTGGCGGTGAGGACTTCACTGCCAAATGTCTCCTTGATGCGTTCCAACCCGCGCGAGCCTACTGAGACCGCCTGACGAGCCAAGACATCGTGGTCAACTACGTGCGCGCCAAGACGCGAGAATTCGAGGGCAACCTCGGATTTTCCAGAGGCGATACCGCCGGTGAGTCCAACGCGATACATGTTTCTCCTGCGTCAAAGAGCGGGTGGTGCATTTATGGAAGTTGTTGGCGCAATCATATTGGCATAGGACTGGCCATGGCAGGTTTCGAGTGTCAGCCTAGAACTCTGTGCCCATTGTGACTGTTAGTTCCTCAGTGTGGGAGACAAACGTTTTCAGGGCAAGTTCAAGCCCCTGCGCTATTTCTTCTACGCTCATGGGCGGGTTGGGTCCGAACGCATCAGGCACATGAATGAAGGTGCCTCGCGCCCTTGTCCCCTCCAGCGCTTGTAGTACGTAGAAGAGCGCAGCGTTGCACACATAAGTCCCTGCGGTGTTTGACAATGAGGCAGGAATTCCTGCGGCTCGCAAATCTTCGATCGCACGCTTGTTCGGCAGAGTTGAAAAGTACGCTGGAGCGCCGTTCGCGCTGAGCGGGGCGTCTACTGGTGATGCGCCGGCGTTGTCTGCGATTCGGGCGTCTGCAATGTTGATAGCCACGCGTTCGAAACTGAGGTCAGTTCGGCCCGCCGCGAGTCCCACACACACCACAATGTCTGGTGAGATTTCATCGATCGCATGTCGCAAAACGTCGCCTGACTTACCAAATTCCACTGGAAGTTGGGATACGTGTAGTTCGTAGTTCGCAGGTTGGTGACGCTTTTCGACGAGACGCACCGCTTCCAGCGAAGGGTTACGTTGGTCTCCACCAAATGGCTCAAACCCGGTGAGTAATACTCGTTTCATGAGAATCTTTCTATACAAAACGCGGGCCCGACCATTGGTCGGGCCCGCGTCGTGATTACTCTAGATCAGTGAAGATCTGCGAAATCAGTTTCCGGTGAGCTTCTCGCGCAGTGCTGCGAGAGCCTCGTCGGAAGCAAGGGTGCCTTCAGCAGCAGCCTCTTCTGCTGGAGCAGAGGAGTAAGAAGCAGGTGCTTCTTCTTCTGCAGCTTCACCAGCAGTTGCAGCAGCTTCAGCGTCAGCCTTTGCAGCTTCTGCTACCTGCTTGCGGTGTGCCTCCCAGCGAGCGTGTGCCTTGGCGTATTCGTTCTCCCAAGCTTCGCGCTGTGCTTCGTAACCTTCGAGCCATTCTTCGGTCTCTGGGTCGAAGCCCTCTGGGTACTTGTAGTTACCCTGCTCGTCGTACTCAGCGGCCATGCCGTAGAGTGCTGGGTCGAACTCTTCGGACTCTGGGTCTACACCCTCGTTAGCCTGCTTGAGCGACAACGAGATGCGGCGACGCTCGAGGTCAATGTCGATGACCTTAACGAATGCGTCGTCACCTACGTTTACAACCTGCTCTGGGAGGTCTACGTGGCGAACTGCGAGTTCGGAGATGTGCACGAGGCCTTCGATGCCGTCCTCAACGCGAACGAATGCACCGAATGGAACGAGCTTGGTGACCTTACCTGGTACAACCTGTCCGATCGCGTGGGTGCGAGCGAAGGTCTGCCATGGGTCTTCCTGGGTTGCCTTGAGCGACAGCGATACACGCTCGCGGTCGAAGTCAACGTCAAGAACCTCCACGGTAACTTCCTGGCCAACCTCAACGACCTCACCTGGGTGGTCGATGTGCTTCCATGAGAGCTCGGAAACGTANNTGAATGCACCGAAGTTAACGATGGAGGAAACAACACCTGGGCGAACCTGACCCTTTTGGAGGGTCTGGAGGAAGGTGGAACGAACCTCAGACTGAGTCTGCTCAAGCCATGCACGGCGTGAGAGAACTACGTTGTTGCGGTTCTTGTCGAGTTCGATGATCTTTGCCTCGATCTCCTTGCCAACGTATGGCATGAGGTCGCGGACACGACGCATCTCGACGAGGGAAGCAGGAAGGAATCCGCGAAGACCGATGTCGAGGATAAGACCACCCTTGACAACCTCGATGACGGTACCGGTAACGACGCCGTCCTCTTCCTTGATCTTTTCGATCGTGCCCCAGGCGCGCTCGTACTGAGCACGCTTCTTGGACAGGATCAGGCGACCTTCCTTGTCCTCCTTCTGGAGAACGAGTGCTTCAACGGCGTCGCCGACGTTTACAACCTCGCCTGGGTCTACATCATGCTTGATGGAGAGTTCGCGGGATGGGATGACACCTTCGGTCTTGTAGCCGATGTCGAGGAGAACCTCGTCGCGGTCTACCTTGACAATGGTGCCCTCAACGATGTCGCCGTCGTTGAAGTACTTGATGGTTGCGTCAACTGCGGCGAGGAAGTCTTCCTCGGTACCAATGTCGTTGATAGCGACCTGAGGGGTGTTGTTGCTCATTGAGTCTAAAGCTCCGATGCGGACAGAAAGTAGTACGGATAATGGTGACGCCTTGATACTGATTTCATCTGACTTGTGAGTCGTAAGACATCAATAGTTCGATCTGCGAACCTCATTTGCTGAGCCACACATGTGGCCTGCAAGCAGAATATTTGCCAAGCGCAATCACAAATCCAGACTAGAAAATCCACGTGGGACCTACCAGATACGGAATTCGACTCAAGAACTTTCGTTCTAGTAGCCAAAACTGGCCGAAACACTCACATCTTGCTCTGCAAAAGATTCAAGACACCGTGTTCAAGTCTACGTTGCAGCCAAAAGCGGGTCAAACAGTTTAGGCCCACATGCGGGGGTATAAATTGTGAACCCCGCCACTCATGTGGGCCTTTACCGAGCCAAACTCCTCGGCACTACTCTCCGGTTATGCCAGNNACAATTTCTTCGTTGCGGACAGCAGTCATCACGTTGGTTTTGCCCTCAGTAATTGCATCCACGGCTGCAACTCCGAAGCGAGACCCCAAAATGCGGTCGGTTGGAGTCGGAGTGCCACCACGTTGTACGTGGCCCAAAACCGTCAAGCGAGTATCGAATCCCGTGCGCTCCTGGATTTCCTTAGCCACACGTTCACCGATCGCTCCGGCAATGATTTCCCCGTACTGGCCAAGTTGAACTTCGTAGTCCATGGCGCTGCCCTTTGCTGGGGAGGCACCTTCTGCTACCACGATGATGGAGAAGTTTGCGTGCGCGCGGTGGCGGTGCTTCAAGAACTTCACAATCTTGTCAATGTCGAATGGCTCTTCTGGTGTAAGCACTACCTCTGCCCCACCAGCGATGCCTGACGCGGTTGCGATCCATCCAGCGTGACGGCCCATTACCNNCTCTGCAGTGGTGTGGATCCGGTCAATCGCTTCAGTCGCGATGTTCACGGCAGTGTGGAATCCGATGGAGAGGTCGGTTCCGTAGACATCGTTGTCGATGGTCTTTGGAATTGCGACGATCTTGATACCTTGCTCAGCAACCTTGGAGGCAGCGTTGAGAGTACCGTCACCACCAATGCAAATGAGAGCCTCAATGCGCTCTGCTTCGAGGGTTGCCATTACCTGTTCCATTCCACCAGCGGAGTGCGGGTGGAAGCGCGCGGTTCCAAGCATCGTGCCACCGGCAGGAAGAATGTTGCGGATATTGGAGCGGTCTAGTTGAATGACATCGCCATCCACGACGCCCTTCCAACCATTCCTAAATCCAATGATCTGGTGCCCGTACTCGCCGAGACCCTGTTTGACCACTGCACGAATTGCAGCGTTCAATCCAGGGCAGTCCCCTCCACCTGTGAGCAGGCCGATACGCATGAATACTCCCTAACTGACAGTGACATACTGAGTCACGTGAGACATCCTGTCCCAAAACTGACGGGTGGAACAGGTTCTTTTCGCACGTTTACCTTACCTGCTTTGGTCATCTGTCAGGTAAAACTAAAGTCCCGTGGCGGCTAATATTCATGTGTACTTGAGAGGTTATTCTTCTATTTGCTCTGCATGGAAGGAAACAATCATGGATTTTGGACGAATTGGTTTCGAAAACATCGAAACCAACCAAGCTCTTGCTGCAGCCCGCTCCTGGTGGGACGACAACGCCGAAGACTATCTCGCAGACAACGGCGAGTTCTTGGGTGATCATGACTTCAAGTGGGGGCCCGAAGGGCTGACCGAAGCGGCAGCGCAACTATTGGGACCAACCCCGGGACTCGTCGGGAAGAAAATACTCGAAATTGGAGCCGGCGCCGCCCAGTGTTCGCGCTGGTTACGTGCCGCGGGTAGCGATGTGGTGGCTACCGATCTTTCACACGCCATGCTTGCGCGTTCTCGATCCATGGAAAGCTCTGCCGCCGAGCGCGTTCCGCTGGTTCAGGCCGACGCGCGCACCCTTCCTTTTGCTGATGCAACATTCGACCACGCGTTCACTTCTTTCGGAGCTATTGCGTNNTGGATGTTCCCCGACGACCCCACAACGTCTGGCACCACAATTGTCAGATCCTATTTTGCACGTGAACCCTACGTGGAATTTGAAGCCGACGGAAGCGTCGAGTACGCGGAATACCACCGCACCATTGGCGATCACGTACGCGAAGTCATTGGCGCCGGGCTCACCCTGATCGATCTGGTAGAACCAGAGTGGCCGGCAGAAAACACGAACGTATGGGGTGGCTGGGGCCCAGAACGTGGCGCGCTACTGCCCGGCACCGCGATCTTCGTATGTGAGCTTCGCTAACTCCCCTTTCACTTTCACCACGCACAAAGGCTGGGTCTCCTTCCACAATGGAAGGAGACCCAGCCTTTGCAACGCAGATAGTTCTAGTGGCCGGCTTCGCGCCAGTTCTTACCCACGCCAACGGAAACGGACAATGGGACGTCTAGAGTCATCGCCGCAGCCATTTCTTCGCGCAGGATTGTCTCTACAGCCTCAACTTCGCCGGGCGCTGCCTCAACCAAGAGTTCGTCATGGATTTGCAGCAGCAGACGAGAAGAAAGGCCCTCGGCAGCTAAGCGGTCAGAGACTCGCAGCATTGCCTTCTTAATGATGTCTGCAGCGCTTCCCTGAATTGGGGCATTCAGGGCCACCCTCTCTGCGATCTCGCGGCGCTGACGGTTGTCACTGGTGAGATCAGGCAAGTACCGGCGACGCCCCAGAATGGTCTGGGTGTAGCCATCATCACGAGCCTTCTCGACGANNTCACTGGTCAGGTAATCGCGCACGCCTCCGAAGCGCTCAAAATAGTCATCCATCAAGGCGTTGGCTTCGCCAACGCTGATGTTCAGTTGCTTAGACAACCCGTACGCCGATAGACCATAGGCCAAGCCATAGCTCATGGCCTTCACCTTGGACCGCATAGCAGAGGTAACTTCTGAGGTGGGCACACCAAACACGTGCGAACCAACATAGTTGTGCAAGTCTTCGCCATTACGGAAGGCTTCTATCAGCCCTTCGTCACCAGATAGATGCGCCATGATGCGCATTTCGATTTGCGAATAGTCTGCGGTGACCAGGGTTTCAAACCCTTCTCCCACCACAAATGCTTGCCTGATCTGGCGTCCCATTTCTGTTCGAATCGGAATGTTCTGCAAGTTCGGGTCAATTGAGCTCAACCGACCAGTCGCTGCAACCGTCTGTTGGAAGGTGGTATGAATCCGTCCATCCGGGGAAACCGAACGGAGCAGGGTCTCCACAGTCTGACGCAACTTGGTCACATCGCGGTGCGCAAGTAGATGTTTAAGGAACGGGTGCTCGGTTTTCTCGAACAGGTCCGCGAGAGCCGCAGCATCGGTTGTATAGCCCGTCTTGATCTTCTTGGTCTTGGGCACTTCTAGGTGATCAAACAGGACCTCTTGGAGCTGCTTGGGTGAACCTAGATTGACCTCGCGCCCGATCGCTTCGTAGGCAGCAGCCGCGGCTGCCACGCCCTGAGCGGTGAATTCTCTCTCAAGGTGCCTGAGGTGCGCCGTGTCAGCGGCCANNATGCACAAGGGTTTTGGCGAGCGGCAACTCAAGATCATCGAGCAGTGCCAACGAGTCGCGTTCCACTAGCTCAGCGCGAATGAGCTCGGCGAGTTTCCCAATTGCATGAACTCGAAGTCCCAGTTCCAGGTACTTGGAACCGTCATCTTCAAGGCCCAAGTCAAACGACCCCTGGCCTTCTTCCTTGTTCACGGTCAAAGAAAGATAGAGGTAACGTTCGGCCAGATTCTCAAGGCTGTAGGTACGCTGGTCCGGGTGGGCTAGGTAGGCACCGAGTTCAACATCAAACACCACACCTTCGAGCCCACCACACAGCGGAAACAGTGCATGCCACAGGCCCTTAACACCATGAACCAACTTTGGCGCAGCTGGGTCTATGAGCCAGTCTCGCAGGGCGACTGTGTCGCTGTCTGAGAGTTCATCAAGCGGAGCAATTACAACATTCTCGTTTGCGGCCCCCAGCGCCACAGTCCACGCGCTTCCACCAAACGGCGTGCGAGTTCCCACCACGTCAACGCTGATCGGACCTTGTTGCTCGGCCAGCCAAGTTGCTAGTGGGTCCACCGAAGAAGCAACAGTGATGTTGAGTTCCTGCTCAGGTGGGGCCACTGCGGACTCTTCATCTTCGCCGGCAGGCATGAGTGCGAAAAGTCGCTCACGGAGAGTTCGAAACTCGAGAACGTCGAAGATCTTGTTCATTTCTTCGCGGTTCCACGGAGCCATCCCGAGGTCAGCAGGCATGATTGCCAAGTCCACGTCCGTCAGGAGGCGGTTGATCTGTCGGTTGCGTCGCACTTGATCAACATGTGCGCGCAGAGACTCCCCCACCTTTCCTTTGATGGTCTCCGCCTGCGTCAGAATCTCTTCTAGTGATCCAAACTGGTTTATCCACTTTGCTGCGGTCTTTGGGCCAACACCTGGGACACCGGGGATGTTGTCTGCGGTTTCTCCTGTGAGGGCAGCCAGGTCAGGGTAGTTCTCTGGGCGCACCCCATATTTTTCTTCCACCGCGTCAGGTGTGTAACGCTTCAGTTCTGAAACACCCTTAACCGGGTAGAGCACTGTCACGTTCTCGTTGACAAGTTGGAAGGCATCGCGGTCACCCGAACAGACCAAGACTTCCATGCCGTTTTCGGTGGCCTCATGCGACCACGTAGCCAAAATGTCGTCCGCCTCAAACATGTCTTTCTCAAGGAACTTGACGTTCATTGACGCCAAGACTTCCTTTATGAGCGGGACCTGCCCCTTGAACTCCTCGGGCGTTGCGTTACGTCCGCCCTTGTACTCGGGATACTCATCAGTTCTGAAGGTGTGGGACCCTGCGTCAAACGCGACGCCAACATGGGTGGGCTTCTCATTCGTGATTAACGTGGCCAGCATGGAGGTGAAGCCGTGCACAGCGTTTGTATATGCGCCCGAAGAGGTGATGAATTTATCAGCAGGAAGGGCGAAGAATGCACGAAAAGCCATCGAGTGGCCATCAATTATCAACAGACGGGGTTTCACAAACTCGTTCACACCTGCAAACCTATCTTGTATGGAATCAAACGACACGTTAAACATCCCCGGCTACTCGATGAGCGGCACGTTGATCGAACGCATGAACATCAAACTTGCAGAGGTCTCAAAAGACCTCACCACTGGCTCCATGCCAGTTGAAGGTAATACTCAGCCTATTGGATTGCTCCATGGTGGAGCGAGCGTTGCATTGGCTGAAACGCTCGGATCAATTGCTGCACAAATGCATGCAGGCGCAGGGAAAGCCGCCGTTGGAATCGAGATCAACGCAACCCATCATGCTTCAGCCAGAAGTGGATACGTCCATGGCCGAGCAAGAGCACTTCATTTAGGCAGAACAACCGCGTCATACGAAATCGTGATTACAGATGATCACGGAAAACTAATCTGCACGTCCAGACTAACTTGCATGATAATCACGGTCTGACTCAGATGCCTGTGCCGGCTGGGAGGTTGATTCTGATCTCTCGGCCGCGTAGGCAGCCTGGAAGGCTCGCAAGTCCAGCGGACCGCTGTTCGTCTCTACTCGGGCTCTACGCCTACGTGCAATCAGTTCATCCAACATGCGAGGAGCGCCACGGCGGCTTCGGTTGAGCTCGGAGTTAATATTCCTCATCAGGCTCGATACAGACACCACTCGATGCGCTGCCGCNNCACTCCACGAGAACCAGGGAGTGGAAGCGCATAGATCTCACTTGCACCAACTTCTTGGGCTCGTTGGCCTACCGCAAGAAGCAGTTGATGGCCCACTCCCCTCCGACGAGCGGAATCAGCAACGAAGATCGCCTCAAGGTAAACGGCCGTGGTGTCAATGAAGAGTCCCGGAGCAATTGTTCGAGTTAATGCAAAACCAACGACTACGTCTTCTTGCACAGCAACCAAAATGTTCGAATCTGGCATCTGTGCGTAAGTTCCAAGGTGACGCGCTAACTTATCAACCTCCGGAGCGCACACCTGCGTACCTAAAGATGATTCGTCTCGTGCACTCATGCACAAGCGAGTGANNTAGCGGTGGTGTCCCCCGGCCAGACCATGCGCTGACCTTCGATGCTCAGCACCGGCCGTTCGCTGAGTTGCGCGATCTCCTGAGGGTGGACGTTGCGCACATCAACTTGAACAAGCACCATGACTCCCTTGTGCAACCTCAAGCAACAAGATTCAGGCAATCTGCAGGTGTTGAGGCTGGCAACTCGTAAAAACAGTTGAAGCAATCAGATGATCATCAAACCGCGTTCGCGCCGGTTAATCAAGTATTGAAGCTGCACAGGTGGAAGAAATTGCACAAACTTTAGAAAGCCTTGACGTTAGTTACGAACAAGCG
>DFNY01000153.1 GCA_002376595.1 Jonesiaceae bacterium UBA3555
GAACTTTAGTTCGCCCGCCCCACGTGGATTGCCGCTCTATATTTGATTTTCGACTATGTAGTCAATTGCCTTGGTCAGGGCCAGTACGTCCTCGGGATCGACTGACGGGAACATTCCAATACGCAACTGATTGCGGCCCAATGAACGGTACGGATCAACGTCCACCACGCCGTTGGCGCGCAGGACCTTCGAGATCGCCGCCGCGTCTACGTCTTCGGAGAAGTCGATGGTACCCACTACGTTGGAGCGCTGGGCTGGGTCTGCAACGAACATGGAGGTGTATTCACGCGCCTGCGCCCAGTCGTAAAGGTACTGAGCGGACTGTGCGGTGCGAGCCGCAGCCCATTCGAGCCCAGNNAGCAGGATCAACGTTGCCAATGCTGGAGTGTTGTAGGTCTGGTTTGCGCGGGAGTTTTTCACAGCGGTAGACAGATTGAGGAATTCAGGAATCCAGCGGTCAGATGCTTCGATCTCTTCAATTCGGGCAATCGCTGCAGGGGACATGATGGCAATCCACAAGCCGCCGTCTGAGGAGAACCCCTTTTGAGGCGCGAAGTAGTACACGTCGCATTCGTTCAGGTCAACGCTGAGTCCACCAGCGCCAGAAGTAGCGTCAATGACTATTAGCGCACCATCATTCTCGCTGCCGGGAATGCGGGTTACCGGTGCAATAGCGCCAGTGGACGTCTCATTGTGGGGCCACGCGTATACGTCAGCGCCGGCAACATACTCAGGGATTCCTGAGGTGCCTGGCTCCAACTTGGTGATCACCGAGTCTTTGAGGAACGGGGCGCTCTGGGTTGCCTTAGCGAANNAACTCGCCGAACTGAGTGTGCACCGCCTGCTCGCGAACCAAACCAAAGGTGGCTGCGTCCCAAAATGCGGTGGACCCTCCGTTGCCCAGTACCACTTCATACCCTTGCGGGATACTGAAAAGTTGAGCGATACCTTCTTGTACTCGCTTCACTAGGTTTTTCACCGGCGCTTGGCGGTGAGACGTACCCAGCAACTCGCGACCAATGGTGGACAGGGCATCGATCTGCTCCGAGCGCACTTTTGCCGGACCCGATCCAAAACGGCCGTCGGCTGGGAGTAGATCTTGAGGAATGGTGAGATTAGCGTCGATCACGAGGCAACTTTACCGCGCCCTTGCCTGCCACGTGTCGCATGCTCAACATATAGTTGAGCAAAGAACACGACATGCCCAAAGCACAATGTCGACCAGCAACACGGAGGGTGATGTGAGCGACCTCATCGACACAACTGAAATGTACCTGCGGACCATCTACGAATTGGCCGAGGAAGGGATCGTGCCGCTGCGAGCCCGTATTGCTGAGCGTCTAGGACACTCTGGTCCAACCGTTTCACAGACTGTGGCGCGCATGGAACGAGACGGTCTGCTTGTTGTAAGCGGCGACCGCCACCTGGAACTTACTGAACAGGGCCACTCGAAAGCTATGCGCGTTATGCGCAAGCACCGTTTGGCGGAGCGCCTTTTGACAGACGTTATTGGCTTGGATTGGGAATTCGTTCACGACGAAGCCTGCCGTTGGGAGCACGTGATGAGTGAGCGTGTGGAACGGCGTCTGGTGGGGCTCTTGAACAACCCCACGCAGTCTCCATACGGTAACCCCATCCCAGGGCTAGCAGAGGTGGGTGGCAGCACTGAGCCCGTTGCATTCCTTGACGGCGTGATTGGTTTGGTGGAAGTAGCGCAAACTCTTAACGGTGCAACCAAGTCAGTTGTAGTCGCACGTTTGGGTGAACCACTTCAAACGGACATCGAACTCTTGGCGCGACTCGCCGAGGTTGGCGTAGTACCAGGAAACGAACTCGTCGTTTCCAGCGCCGAAGATGGAACCGTAACGGTTGCTCAAATAGGCGCCGAAATAGTGCTCGACCTGCCAGAAGAAGTAAGTCGCCACATCTTCGTAGTTGCTTGACTTTTAGCCGTTGTTCACCTCGCTCAGGCACAACAACCAGGGGCGTGAAAAAGAACTCCCACTAAATGTGCTCGTAGGGGTGACAACGGCTAAGCAACTCTTGTAGAGTGACATTGCTTCCTTAAATTCATCCTTTAACGAAGTGTTCACACGGAACGCCAAGCCCTGTCGCTGTGTGAAGCCTGGATCTAGAAGACGGCAGGGGCGGAGGACCCACCTTCGGCTGAAAGTTCAGCCTTGGGGTGAAGCCCTTCGAGGAGCAGTGCTCCAAGCAGGGCCGAGTATTATCTCCACTCGAACCCGACAGCTTACTTCGCAGGCGTTTGGAGAACAAACGTGTCGAAAACCGTTTACCGAGCACGCCACCGCGAACAGCGCAGTGCACTAGCACCAATCGCTTCCTTCGCCGCCCAGGCTGGCTCAAACGTCGCCCAAGTTGGCCGTCGTTCAGCAGTTGTAGCTCTTTCCACCGGTCTCGTTGCAATCGCATCGACTGTTCCTGCATCAGCAGCCGAGCAGCGTACCGACCTCAACTCAGTTGATGTTGCATCTTTTGTTGATCAAGCACGCAACCTTGCACAAGCAGCTCCTGTTGTAACCGTCGCGTCAGACGTGAAGTGGACTGCAGAAACCCACACCATCAAGGTGACCCCAGCTCCAGAGCCAGTAGTGGTTCGCACCACCGAGCGTGCCGCATCACGTACCTCGCAGCGAGCCGCAATCTCTGACTCCGGCAGTTCAACCACCACAAGCTCCACTGCAAAGAAGGAAACCGCCAACAAGGTTGTACCTTCCTCAGTAAACGGCAACGCCGTCCTTGAGATTGCAGCACGCTACGTGGGTGTTCCATACGTGTACGGCGGATCCACTCCAAAGGGCTTCGACTGCTCCGGATTCACCTCCTACGTGTACGCTCAGCTCGGAATCTCACTTCCACGTAGCTCCGGTGCGCAGCGTAACGCAGGAACTGTCATTCCTCGCTCGCAGGCACAGCCTGGTGACCTCATCTGGACCCCCGGACACGTTGCGATCTATGCAGGTGGAAACCAGCAGATCGATGCTCCACGCCCAGGAAAGACCATCCAGTTCCGTTCGATCTGGCAGTCCAACCCNNATAACCTCCATGCGGAGGGGACCGGCCTTTGTGTTGCATTGAAAGAGGGCCCGCGCTCCTGCGTCGGGGGGTAATCTTTCCTGATTTGTGTCGTGCTTGATGCTTCCCATATTCCACCTTTCGGAACTCATGGGTACTCCATCTGAGCAAACATGGTGTTGGGGGTCACACCTGATGGGTGAAGGCGGTAAGGTTTTAGTAAGCGTTTTGCTAAAACCACGCAAAACTTCCGCCATTAGGAGGTCACCATGGCTGCTCAGCACTCAATACTTGTAGGCGTTGACGGATCACTGGCATCATTACACGCACTGGACTGGGCCATCGCCTTGGCAAAGAAGACCAAGTCGTCCATCACCATCGCGTGTTCGTATTCACTTCCTACCTTCGCGGCCGCGTCCCTAGACGGGGGATTTGCTGCGCTCGACGACTCC
>DFNY01000179.1:0-275 GCA_002376595.1 Jonesiaceae bacterium UBA3555
AAGGGCACCGGCAAGGAACAGTCCATGACCATCACCGGTGGATCTTCGCTTCCAAAGGAAGACATCGACCGCATGGTTCGTGAAGCTGAAGAGCACGCCGCTGAAGACAAGCAGCGTCGTGAGGATGCAGAAACCCGCAACCAGGCTGAGGCGTTTGCGTACTCCATTGAGAAGCTCCTCAAGGAAAACGAAGAGAAGATCCCAGCGGATGTGAAGAACGAAGTTCAGGAAGCTTTGGACGCTTCGAAGAAGGCACTCGAGGGTGACGACATCGA
>DFNY01000179.1:357-2269 GCA_002376595.1 Jonesiaceae bacterium UBA3555
AAGCACTCTACGCTCAGGAGCAGGCAGACGCAGCAGCAGGCGAGCAGCCAGCCGCTGACGCAGCAAGCGACGAAGACGTAGTAGACGCTGAAATCGTGGATGAGGACGAAACCAAGTGACCAACGAGAACCCACACGCCGAGGGCGCAGGTCCAGAGCAGCCGGACTCGATTGATCACCTCGACTTCACACCTGAAACCGTTGAGGAAGAAGCGCCACAACTGACTGAGCTCGAACAAGCTCAAGCAGATGCAGCCTCCCACTTGAACGACCTTCAGCGTTTGAACGCCGAGTACGTCAACATTTCCAAGCGTGCCAAGCGTGAGCAAGAAGCCGCTCGCGGACGCGGAGTAGAGGATGTTCTGAACTCCTTACTCCCAGTCCTCGACCACATCACTCGTGCTCGCGCTGCAGGTGAACTCACTGGACCATTTGAGGCAATCTCAGAAAAACTCCAGGGCGTTCTAGGAAAGTATGGCGTTGAGTCATTCGGTGAGGTTGGCGAGGAATTCGATCCAACCCTGCACGAAGCTCTCATGCACCAAACCTCAGCTGATGCAACGTCCACCACGATCACTCACCTGATCGAGGTTGGCTACAAGATTGGTGACCGCGTGGTTCGCGCCGCACGGGTCGCCGTCACAGGTCCTGAAGACTAAAACTCTTCTTTNNGCCTCTTTGTACGAACCATTCATCACTTCCCGACGAATCCGCCAGTTCTATTTTCCGGCTCACGCTGGTAGTGGGCGGGCCCTCGCAGGGCGAGGGAGTCGTCGGGAAACTAGTGCCACAGGCACTGAAAAACCAAAGGCATACGGCCATAACATGTTTCGAAAGGAGACACCTTGACCGGTCAAGATTGGCTTGAGAAGGACTATTACGCCATCCTTGGTGTCTCAAAAACAGCTGACGACACCGAAATCAAAAAGGCGTACCGCAAGTTAGCGCGCAAATTCCACCCAGACCAGAACCAAGGCGACGCGAAAGCCGAAGCGAAGTTCAAGGAAATTGGTGAAGCTTACGCGGTGCTTTCAGATAAAGAACAGCGCGGACAGTATGACGCCATCCGATCCATGGGATCGGGCGGCCGANNAAGACGTCTTCGGTGGCATGTTTGGCGGCGGTTCAGGCCGCGGACAAGCTAGCGGTGGCGGATTCGAAGACATCTTGAGCCAAATGTTCGGCGGAAACTCTGGTGGCTTCGGCGGGCAACAGGCAGGATTCGGCACAGGATTTAGGCCTAACCCAGCGCAAGCTGGAGCAGACGTCACAGCCAACACAACCATGTCGTTCAAGAACGCCGTGATGGGCTCGGAAGTGACACTGACTGTGGACGGTCGGACCATCAAGGCCCGCACCCCAGCAGGTGTGAAGAACGGGCAGAAGATCCGTATCCCAGGCAAGGGACGCCCAGGCGTCAACGGCGGACCAGCAGGGAACCTGGTACTCACCATTACCGTGACCGAGCACCCAGTGTTCACCATGGATGGACTCAACCTACGCGTTACCGTGCCAGTGACCTTTGATGAGGCCGCACTCGGCGCGCACATCGAAGTACCTACATTTGGATCTAGTCCCGTCAAGGTAAAGATCCCAGCGGGCACTCCAAGCGGTAAGGTTCTGCGTATCAAGGGCCGCGGAGTGAAAACTTCGAAGGCTCAGGGAGACCTCCTCGTAACCGTTAACGTGGTAGTTCCCCAGAATTTGACCAAGGAAGCAAAAGAAGCCGTAGAAGCGTTCCAAAAGGCAACCGCCGGAACGGATGTTCGCGGTGACCTCATGGCCATGGCTAAGGAGTAAATGTCATGCGAGTTCGGATTGTGTTTGATGAAAACGTGCGCGAGGACGAACCCGTGTACGTTATTTCGAAGGCCGCCGAACTCGCAGGCATGCACCCACAAACCCTGCGACAG
>DFNY01000179.1:2319-8913 GCA_002376595.1 Jonesiaceae bacterium UBA3555
CACGCACCGAAGGTGACGTTGTTTCTGTCCGACGAAAAACACTGTTCCAGCGCAAGCTCAAGCAGCACGGGGGCTCAGGCTGGTCTGCCAACGCGTCGGGATCCAATAAGCAAGGTTCGACTGCTGGTTCGGCTGCCGGTGGCGGTATTGCTGGTTCCGTGGTGGCAGGCGGCGTCGTTGGCAATGGCAGCGGTGCCTTCAGGCGATTTGGGCAGCCGCTTCAATTGACTGCACGAGTTGAAGAGATCGACCGGGCAGAATTCGAGCAAAGTGCATTTGGCTTGTCAGACCGATCAGGGCGAGCAAGCAAAGTCATTGAACTGCGGCACCAGGACGGTTCACTCGCAGGTGGGCGCGCACTAATTGTGTGGACTCCGGACGAATAGTCACACTCAAGACCTTTGGTGTTAGGCTGACCTAAGTCTGTTCCACTGGCGTATGAGGTTTCTGTGTTTTCGCTAACCGCACCGGTTCGTAAGCTTCGTGCTTTCGCACTCGCAAGCGTACTTGCGCTCGTTGCAAGTTTCTCCTTGATGGCCCTCGGCGCGCCACCAGCAGAGGCTGCTTTCACACCAACGCTGACGGTGACTCCAACAGGTGCGNNGTTCCCGCACAAATCAGATGGAAAAGTAACAGCCCTCTATGTGATGGCCTGCACGAACCCAGGAAAGAACAGACCAAGTTCAACCTATTGTGTGTCAGATTGGAAGGGCTCAAAGAGCGCCCTCACCATTGCTCCAAAGGACGCAGATGCGCGCACCAAAGCAATGTACGGCAAGGTTTTGACAACCGTAGGAAGCGTGAAGAACGGCGTATGGACATTCTCCGTCAACCTCACGCTGCCCAAATCAATCAAAGCCAACGGTAAGACCGTGACCTGCGCAGTAAGCAACAACACGTGCGGAATCGGTACGCGATTGAGTGCATCGGTGTCCACTTCAAGCAAGAGCGCCGACAAGTTCGTCTACCCAAGCAAAAAGGCCGCAAGCCTTGCAGCAACCGCAACGGGGTTGAAATCGACAGCTGCTGGAACCATCAAGGTGACCGTGAAAACAACGGCAGTTTCTGCGCCTACGGGAACAGTAAAAGTGACAGTACGNNAGCTAAGGGCAAAGTTTCACTGAAGTTGCCCAAGCTCAAAAAGGGCAAGCACAAGGTTAAGGTCACCTACACACCGACCGGGGCTGCGAAGTACGCCTCCAAGGTGTCAACCAAGACAATCACGGTGACTGTAAAGTAACCTCGAATTACACCACATGACAATTGTGTAATTAAGTCTGCGAATAACAGAGGTGTTATTCGCAGACTTTTTTCGGGTCTATTTCTATCCCACTATTTGAGTGTGTTGGTCTTGGATCGCGGAAGGCATAGACGGGTTGTGGCCTGCTGATCTGCGGTTATGTGTGCAGTTGATTTGAGAACGTGAATTTCACGTAATTGTTTTTCTTGAATGTTAGTTAGTACTAACTACATAGAAGTATTTACAAAACAGACTTAGATTGGAATTAATAGCGCTGAGCACATCATCCAGCGTTCCAACATTCCGGCTCTGGAGGACGACATGACTGCACCACTTGACCTCGCGCACGTGACCGACTGTAACGTCACCGGCTGCGGATACAACCACGACGGCTGCCATGCTAGCGCAGTAACGATTGGCGGCGTAGGCGACCAAGCTTCCTGCGCAACCTTTATTCCACTGAACACCAAGGGTGGACTGGACCGCGTCTTGACCACTGTTGGTGCTTGCCAGCGTGGAGACTGCGTACACAACTCGTCCCTAGAGTGCGGTGCTGACAGCATTCGCGTGGGAGCATCAGCAGAATCTGCTACCGCAGGCTGCCTCACTTACTCGCACAAGTAGAACTTTTTGGGTCTGTACGGTTCAATGCACTCGTGGGTTGCTTGAGCAGGGAACCCACCTTAACCAGTTCGTTGATGCGTAGCCGCGTCACAACACACTAAATGCCGGTGGGCGATCAANNCTGATCGCCCACCGGCATTTTGCAGTTCGTAGAGTTGTAGTCAGGCCCTGGTAATCAAGGCTGACTGTGTGTCCTAGCGGAGCGAACGTGGAGCAGGTGGGATCACATCGATCTGCTCGGTGAGTTCAAACTTGTAGCCGGAACCTCGCACAGTGATGATGTGGTTCTCTAGCCCCAATTTCTCGCGGAGTCGGCGAATGTGAACGTCAATGGTGCGTGAATCGGTGTGAATGCTCGTGCGCCAGACCGAACTGAACAGTTCATCACGGGAAATGATGCGGCCTGCCGAGTTCACAAGGTGAGCCAGCAGTTCGAACTCTTTGTAGGTGAGTCGTTGCAGTTCAGAATCAGCAATGACCATGCGATTGTGCAGGTCGATGATGACTCGTGGGCTGAACACAAAATCGAAGTTGGGCAGTGAGGAGCCCAATGGAGCTTCAATCGGTTCGGTGTAGGACGAGNNGCTTGGGCGTCGGGCAGTGTGCGGTGCTTGATAGCGCTGAGCGCCGTGAGCGGTTGCAGGGACCTGGCTTGCGCGCAGGTTGTCATGCGTCGTCGGTTCTGATTCGCCCAATGCCAGAGTCGTGTGCGTTTCTGCCGATGGCAGGAGTTCGCGTGCGAGTTCGCCCAAAGCTTCGGCGATTTCGATGATTTGTGCTGGCGTTGCTTGCGGGACAGTAGCGGTGTCTGAAGTGTCTTTGTTCAGGCCCACCCAAAGGTAGAAGCCTGGCTGGTTGTTTGCTACTGCTGGAAGTTCGTGCGTAGGGGCGGACATGCGCTCTCCAAAGATGTGTGAATCTATGCCCTGCGGGTGGGCCTGAAGGTTGTCTTAATGAAAGAGAAGTACNNGTGCGGATTCAGTCGCGACAACACGCGCATGAACAGACGAGCATGCCAGGGCGCGCCATCATGGTGGCGTCGTGGGGCATGGTCGGTGTTTGCATGGTTTAACTCTGGACTGCCAACGGCGATGGCGAAAGGGGGAGACCAATCTTTCTCACAGTGTGGTCGAATGTTAAATGGCAAATGTCCGCATTTTCCGTTTAGAATCCCAAAAACAGGCCGTTTTTGCGGCCGGCGGCATCTCAAATTGTGGTTAAGCGAGATTGCGTCCGGTTCTGCCGAACGCTTTTAGGGTTGGAAATCATTAAGCGGTTTGTCCCTCTGATTGGCGCCAGCGCTGCCGTCACCGAGTGAAGCACTTCTACGTGAGTGATGCATTTTTNNCGAGGGAAAAATGCATCACTCGGCTGGAGGTCGCGGCGTAACCCGGCCGTCTCGTCGGAAAATATGGCTGCGAAGTCAGCCGGCAGCCAGCCAGGCTGCCCACCAAGGCCAAGACTCAAGCCACACGGCAAAACAAAAGCGGGGCAGGAGCCTCAGCTCCCACCCCGCCCAGAATTCAAGCAGAAATACTAGTCAACGATGCCGTAGAGGCGGTCGCCTGCATCGCCAAGACCAGGCACAATGTACGACTTCTCGTTGAGGCGCTCGTCAACGGCAGCCAAAACAAGCTTAACGTCAGCGCGCTCACCAATGTTGTCTTCCAAAACCTTCAGGCCCTCAGGAGCTGCGATCAAGCACACGGCAGTAACGTCTTTAGCGCCACGCTCAATCACGTAGTTAATGGCGTCGACCAGCGTGCCACCCGTCGCGAGCATTGGGTCCAGCAAGAAGACCTGACGACCAGTCAAATCGTCTGGCAAACGGTTAGCGTACGTGTGAATCTCAAGAGTTTCCTCATTGCGCTGCATGCCTAAGAATCCCACCTCAGCGGTAGGAACCAGACGAGTCATGCCCTCAAGCATGCCCAAGCCGGCACGCAAAATAGGGATAACGATTGGCTGAGGGTCAGCGATCTTCACACCAACAGTGCTGGTGACAGGAGTCTGAATTGGGTGCTCAACAGTGAGAACCTCACGAGTCGCCTCGTAAGCCAGCAAAGTCACAAGCTCGTCAACCAACTGACGGAACGTTGGTGATGACGTTTCCTTGTTGCGAAGAACTGCAAGTTTGTGGGAAATCAGTGGGTGATCGGCTACATGAATGCGCATAGTTCTACCGTACCGGCAACGAGGGCAGCCTGACCCCAAAAATCACGATTTTGTGAGCAAAATACCGGCGGTTTTTCGCGCCTTGCGCGCGTTTGGGAGAATAGACCTATGACCACCCCACACAACCCGCTTCATGCCCGCTGGCATGAACCCATGGGATGGGCGCTGGAAGAAGCAGCTAAAGCGCTTTCCGACGAAACGCCAACTGACCCCTCACCTGACGTTCCGATTGGGGCAATAGTGGTGGACTCGTCGGGAAGGATCGTTGGCCGTGGACACAACACGCGTGAACGAGACGCAGACCCAACCGGACACGCAGAAGTAAACGCGATCCGGGAAGCTGCGCGGGCACTTGGGAACTGGCGGCTCGATGGCTGCACACTAATCGTGACGCTGGAACCTTGCGCGATGTGCGCGGGGACGATACTTCTGGCGCGGATTCCGCGCCTCGTGCTGGGAGCATGGGACCCCAAGGCCGGCGCCACCGGCTCGGTATGGGACATTGTGCGCGACCCGCGAATGAATCACTTCACCGAAGTAATCTCCGGAGTGCGCGAAAGCGAATGCGCTGGGTTGCTGACTGATTTCTTTGGGAAGCTTCGCGAAACTCGGTAGAGCTCGGCGTGACTGGGTTTTTCGTTGCGTGACTGAAAAACGTGACCCAAAATACGGTGACCTCAGCACTATTCTTTTTGGAACTTAGCCGCAGAGCCGGTACAGTAGAACGCGCAAGGTAGTGTGTCCGAGCGGCNNTTGATTGATTTCAGGCTGGCGCTAACCCTCCACTACCGCCAACAAGATGACCCCGGTCCTCTGAACAGCGAAAACGCTGAGAATGAGGTCCGGGGTCATCTTTATTTAGCTTTCATTCTTCTGACGCAATGTTGTTGAAGGCGTCCAACGAAGCCCCCACATCAGGTGTTCTCGTCGTATGCGCGACNTAGTAACGAGCCGTTACGGAACTGTGCGCGTGCCAACAAGGTTTGAGCGGCGACTTCCAGCGAGAGTTCGCGTGTGAGTGTCGTGCCAGCAGACCTGTGGGAACGGGCGCTTTTAACTACTCACGTCTCGGCGGAAAAGAACGCGCCACCGACCTGACGGCCCTAGTACTCATGGGCGTGCGTTTGTATGACTCTGTGGCTGGACAGTTCACGGGTGTGGACCCGGTCAAGGGGGACTCGACAGCGTACGCATATCCACTAGACCCGATCAACAAAAGCGACCGCAACGGAAAGGCGGTGCTATGAAGCAGTTCCTCAAGCGGCATGCGAAGATAATTGCGAGAGCGGATCTTGCAATGTCCTATGACGGCCACATTCCTGGATCTCTGGAAGCCGAATTAAGAATCTACACTGGCGTGCGGGCTTGCACCGAGGCACTCGCCGGAAACTACGGTAATACTGCAGTGATTTCAGCAGGCCAGCATGCAGGTAGCGTGAACGATTATTGGAAAGAGCAAATAGTCGCAGCCGTCAGACGCAAGTGGATAAGTTTCCAGAGTGTGTTCGGGAGAGAAGCAATTCCAATAAACAAGGTCGAAGAGATGCGGCAGGACAAAATCATGGTCGAGAGCCTGCGCGACACACCTTCAATAGGTGGGATGCGCTCTATCAGAGTCTCCTTGTCGTACGAGACACCTGCAGTGGGTGGCGAAATCGTTGAGTAGATCACGGGATTCCACAACGTCGCTTGAGCCGATCGTTCTCCAGTATATTTCGCTCGGCGGGATTTTTATCCTTGGGGTGGTCATCAAGGATTGGTCGCTGATACTCATCGGTTGTGGCTTACTTGCCTTGACTCTTCTAGTCCGTGGAAATAGGAAGCGACTTGAGAAGGATAGGTCAGTACGGTTCAAGAGGCTTCAAGAGAATGCGACCCAATCCCCTGAGGATGCAATTAGCCTAGTCTTGGAATTCGGTGAGAACCTTCCAGGTCATGGTGTCAAGCTCCTGGAGAGACACTGGGCAGCCCAACATTACATAGTTGGAGTTACGTTGGCCAACATCCTCGAAGACAACGGGCAAACTGATAGAGCAGAAGCGATTCTCTCTGTGGCCCACGACCAAGGTGACGGAAACGCGAGTTTCAACTTGGGGATGATTGAATATGACCGAAAGAACTTCGCGGAAGCTCTTGTCTATTTTTCCGCCGCGGAGCGTGATGGTGTGAGTGGGGCATCATCTTGGCTGCGAAAGGTTCGAAAGAAAACGGAAGGCTAGACCACATTCACGAGTTGCGAGATTCACATTGGGCGTGACTGCTTTGTGGTTCAGCCAAGTAAGTCAACTTGTGGGTGTAAACAAGGATCAGCTTGCGAGAGGTGCCTTCTAGTGTCACTTACTATTGATTGATTTCAGGCTGGCGTTAACCCTCCACTACGGCTAGATGTGTAACGTTGGAGCCCCTGACAAGAGAGATCTTGCTGGGATCTATTCCCGATACATGTTTTCGGCTGATCGCAGTCGCACTTGCGGCAGTGCGGACTGGGTGGGGTGGGTGAAGAACCTTGTGGTCCGTATGAAGCGACTAGCGACTCCCCATTAATTCCCCACTTT
>DFNY01000206.1:0-474 GCA_002376595.1 Jonesiaceae bacterium UBA3555
CCAACCAGCGCCGGACGGAATCGTGATCGTAGATAAACCACAGGGATGGACCAGCCACGACGTGGTTGGAAAGATGCGGTCCCTAGCTGCCACCCGCAAAGTCGGCCATGCAGGAACACTAGATCCCATGGCCACCGGCGTACTAGTTGTAGGCATTGGCAAAGCCACACGTCTCCTCAACTACATTGTGGGCGCCGACAAAGAATACTTAGCCACCATCAGGCTCGGATTTGAAACCACTACCGAAGACGCCGATGGTGAGGCAATCCACGAAACTGCACGCCTCGTCGGGAAACTCGAACTAGACCACATTCAAAGCGCAGCCGACCAGCTTACCGGCGACATCATGCAGGTGCCTTCTTCGGTGAGCGCCATCAAGATTGACGGAAAGCGATCCTATGATCGTGTCCGTGCCGGAGAAACGGTGGAGATCCCTGCGCGTCCAGCACACGTTGGAGTGTTCGAAGTTCTGGG
>DFNY01000206.1:569-3651 GCA_002376595.1 Jonesiaceae bacterium UBA3555
TTGCTGTACGAAACCTCAGTGAGGAAGAAGCGATCGCCCTCGGTTTTGGAAAACGCCTGCACCCTGTAGCTGCTGTGAACGATGAAACGGTCATGGCGGGAATAGGACCAGATGGCACCCTCGTTGCACTATTGAAAGACGACGGGCACAAGGCACAACCTGCAGTTGTATTTGCACCTCGCCAGTAAAACAACACCATCCGCTAGGAGCATTCGTTGCTGACCTTCACAGGTGACCAGCCAATCGAACTTCACGGTCAACGCACCGTAGTAACGATCGGAAACTTTGACGGCGTACACCGAGGACACCAATTCGTACTAGAGACGACGTTGGAAGTTGCTACTCGAATGCGTGCGCAGTCCGCTGTGTTGACTTTCGAACCACACCCAGCACGAATCCACCGACCAGAAGAATGCCTCAACTTGCTCACTGGACTCAGTGACAAGCTCGAGCTCATTGCAGCTCAAGGCATAGATATAACGGTGGTTCTCGACTACACACTCGACTTTGCGCAGCAGAGCCCACGAGAGTTTGTGGAACGCTACATAGTTCAGCAACTCCAAGCCAGTGCAGTAGTCATTGGACGAGATGTACGGTTTGGCAAGGGCAACCGAGGTGACCTGCTCATGCTCCAAGAACTTGGTANNATATGCGTGGAGAAGTGGTTCACGGCGACGCGCGCGGCCGAGAACTCGGGTTCCCCACTGCCAACATGGCACAAGAATCACAAGGCATGGTGCCAGCAGACGGTGTGTACGCAGGGTACGTGTCTGTTATTGGTAAGGGCAGAGAATTCCAGCACATGCCCGCTGCGATCTCGGTAGGAACTAACCCTACTTTCGATGGCGCAGAGCGCAGAGTCGAATCCTACGTAATTGACCGCAAAGGGCTAGACCTATACGGCGACCAAGTCATAGTGGAATTCGTGCAACGGTTGCGGCCTACCCTGAAGTTCGACTCACTCGAAACCCTCATCACTCAGATGGACGCAGACGTTGCGAAGGCGCGAGTAATTCTGCGCTGACATGGGATGAGCCTACGGCGCGCGTTAAGGAACTCGGCGGGCCGTAATTAGTTCCCACACAATGTCTGGAGCGGGGAGTGAGCGTAGTCACCTACGCACCTTTGTGCAAGAAGGCCTGCGCGAACTGCAAACCTGATAGGATTGTCTCGCCGTTAGATCGGCCGCGGATAGATAGAGCTTGGGTGGACATGCCCCGAAGCGCCGCGCAACAACTATTGAGGGAGAGCCGTGCCGCTCGATTCAGCTACTAAGAAGTCAATCATCGCCGAGTTCGGTGCAAACGAGAGTGACACTGGTTCACCAGAGGTACAGGTTGCAATGCTCACGCAGCGCATCAAGGACCTGACCGAGCACCTCAAGATGCACAAGCACGACCACCACTCACGTCGCGGTCTGCTTCTCCTCGTCGGTCAGCGCCGTCGTCTGCTCGGCTACCTCCAGAAGGTAGACATCGAACGTTACCGTTCGATCGTTGAGCGCCTCGGCCTGCGCCGCTGATGTTGTACTGATCCAGCTCGGCCCCTTTTGGGGCCGGGCTGGAACAATGTGTGGCCCGTTTAGATGCGGGCCATTTGAGTATTGCTAGCGGATGAATCTGACTTGTTTTGCTCGGTCCTCGGTAGTGGTTTCCGGAGTCTCGCGATCCCGTGAACCTCGATCGAAGACCGCCGAATGAGGCACAGAAACATCCCTTCCGTAGAAATGGAGGGCCTCATGGAGGGTCCAGAAATTCAGTTTGCTGAAGCCGTTATAGACAACGGTCGTTTTGGCAAGCGCACCGTCCGCTTCGAAACCGGACGCCTTGCACGTCAAGCTGCAGGTTGCGCAACCGCGTACCTCGACGGCGAAACCATGCTTCTCTCTGCAACCGCAGTGGGCAAGCAACCTAAAGACCAGTTCGACTTCTTCCCACTCACCGTGGATGTGGAAGAACGTATGTACGCTGCTGGCCGTATCCCAGGATCATTCTTCCGCCGCGAAGGACGCCCTTCAACCGAAGCGATCCTTGCATGCCGTCTGATCGACCGCCCACTGCGCCCATCCTTTGTTAAGGGTCTTCGCAATGAGGTACAGGTTGTTGTAACCGTTATGGCAATCCACCCAGACGACGCATACGACGTACTGGCAATCAACGCCGCATCGATGTCGACCCAGCTCGCTGGTTTGCCATACTCCGGTCCAGTTGGTGGTGTCCGCGTGGCACTCATCGACGACCAGTGGGTTGCATTCCCTAAGTACAGCGACAAGGAGCGTGCCGTCTTCGAGATGGTCGTTGCCGGACGCGTTGTAGGTAACGATGTTGCAATCATGATGGTTGAAGCTGAAGCAACCGACAACTCGTGGGACTTGGTTAAGAACCAGGGCGCTACCGCTACAACTGAAGAGGTAGTTGCAGAAGGCCTCGAGGCTGCTAAGCCATTCATCAAGGCACTGTGCGACGCTCAAGCAGATCTAGCTGCACGCGCTGCAAAGCCAGTTGCGGAATACCCACTGTTCCTTGACTACGAAGCTGACGTATTCACCGCAGTTGAGTCCGCGATCACCACCGAACTCGCAGAGGCACTCACCATTGCTGACAAGCAGACCCGTGAGAACCGCCTTGACGAGGTAAAGGCACTCGCGTTTGAGAAGCTCGGTGAGCAGTTCGCAGACCGTGACAAGGAAATCTCGGCAGCCGTACGTTCCCTGACCAAGAAGCTCGTGCGTCAGCGCGTTCTTTCAGAGGGTGTACGTATCGACGGCCGTGGCTTGGCAGACATCCGTACCCTCTCGGCAGAGGTTGAGGTAGTCCCTCGCGTTCACGGTTCTGCAATCTTCGAGCGCGGCGAAACCCAGATCTTGGGAATCACAACCTTGAACATGCTCAAGATGGAGCAGCAGATCGACTCGCTCGGCCCAGAAACCCGCAAGCGCTACATGCACAACTACAACTTCCCTCCATACTCGACCGGTGAAACCGGCCGCGTGGGAAGCCCAAAGCGCCGCGAAATCGGTCACGGTGCACTTGCAGAGCGCGCGCTCGTTCCTGTTCTTCCATCACGTGAAGAATTCCCATAT
>DFNY01000206.1:3688-3973 GCA_002376595.1 Jonesiaceae bacterium UBA3555
GCAGGTATTGCAATGGGTCTGATCTCAGACACCGTTGACGGCGAAACCCGCTACGCGGCACTGACTGACATTCTTGGTGCAGAAGACGCATTTGGTGACATGGACTTCAAGGTTGCCGGTACGAAGGACTTCGTTACCGCAATCCAGCTCGACACCAAGCTTGACGGCATCCCAGCATCCGTCCTCGCAGGAGCGCTTACCCAGGCACGCGACGCGCGTCTGACCATCCTGGACGTCCTCAACGAAGCAATCGACACCCCAGACGAAATGAGCGCACACGCGCCA
>DFNY01000147.1 GCA_002376595.1 Jonesiaceae bacterium UBA3555
CGTCGGTACCCGAATCGGTCCTATTACCTCTGCGTGTGACACAGTAACGGTGACTTTGAGTTCCAACGGGGGCCATACTTCGCGTCCTCACCTGACCGGCGACATCGTGTTTGCGCTGGGTCGAATTGTCACTGAAGTTCCGTCAGTTTTGGGGCGTAGGCTCGATCCGCGTGCAGGAGTGAACTTGACCTGGGGTCATGTGCAAGCGGGTTCTGCTCCGAACGCAATGCCATCTTCAGGTGTGCTGAGCGGAACTCTGCGGGTGCTGGATGTTAATGCGTGGGAGCGGGCAGGGGAGGTCTTGCACGAAACCATTGAGCACATTGCCAATGCTTATGGTGTGGATGTGTCATTGCACCACGAGCGTGGAGTGCCTCCCGTTGTCAACGACGAAGACTGCACCTTGATGTTGGAATCAGCTGCTCGCGATGCGCTTGGTCCGCAGGCTGTTTCGTTGACCGAGCAATCACTGGGCGGAGAAGATTTCGCTTGGTATTTGACCTCAGTTCCGGGCGCGTTGGCGCGTTTGGGTACTCGGACCCCGGGCGGCGAGAATTACGACATCCACCGCGGGGATTTGATTGTCGATGAAGCCGCAATTCGGGCGGGTATCGCAATGTTGGCGCGTGTGGCAGTAGGGGATCGGTAGGTGCGCTTCGCTGGCCTTCTCTGACAGTTGGACCTTTGACCTCGATGTAAACGGGTGGGGTAGTTAGCTTCCGCTGCTATTGATCAAAATGGCCCAACCGCTTTCTGCGCTCATGCGACTAGATCAATGTCAATCCTTAAAGAGTGTGACACTCCGTGAATTTGCAACGCGTCAGCACGTTTTGTCTCAACCACTGGAACGCAAAATTCTCAATTTGAGATGAACCTTTCGGATTGGTAACGGAACCGCATTCACCCTGATCAGGACCTGCACGTTAACGGCT
Organism: Jonesiaceae bacterium UBA3555; assembly: GCA_002376595.1. GTDB lineage: Bacteria > Actinomycetota > Actinomycetes > Actinomycetales > Cellulomonadaceae > Timonella. Next base: position 933 of record DFNY01000147.1, read on the forward strand.
TAACGTCTAGAGTTATCACTGATTCCCAAACAATTGCTTGGGACGAAGTAGCACCNNTCCCCGTTGCTCATGCGAGAAGCAGGTCAGATTTACCTGACGCGCCAACCGCTGAGTTCCCTTCCCCGACTGAAACAGGAGAACTTACGTGAAGAAGTTCGCATCCTTCGCTGCACTCACCGCAGCTGCAGCGCTTACCCTAGCTGCTTGTGGTGACGCGCCAGACGCAGATAACACCACCTCCCCATCGTCCTCGTCTTCGGACACCTCGAGCGCGACCCCAACTGAGGGAGCTTCTGACTTCCTCGGCTGCATGGTTTCAGACTTCGGTGGATTCGATGACAACTCATTCAACGAGACTTCGTTCTCAGGTCTCGAGCGTGCAGAGTCAGAACTCGGCATCAAGGTTTCAAAGGCTGAATCAACTGACGCCGCACAGTACACCAGCAACGTGGACTCCATGGTCCAAGCTGGCTGCTCACTGGTATTCAACGTTGGCTTCAACCTTGCGGACGCAACGCTGAACGCTGCAAAGGAAAACCCAGAGAGCCACTTCGCTCTCATTGACTCGGCACTGTCCGACCCAACTACGTTCGAGCCAATCGTTCTCGACAACGTAAAGCCACTTCTGTACAACACCCAGGAAGCAGCATTCCTCGCTGGATACGTCGCAGCTGGCGTTTCCCAGACTGGAACCGTTGCAACCTTCGGTGGACAGCCATACCCATCAGTAACCATCTTCATGGATGGCTTCGTTGACGGTGTTGCTAAGTACAACGAAGACAACGGCAAGTCCGTTAAGGTTCTTGGTTGGGACAAGGCAAAGCAGGTCGGTTCGATGACCGAGACCTTCGACGAAATTCCAAAGGGTAAGGAACTCACCGAGCAGTTCATCTCCCAGGGTGCAGACGTCATCATGCCAGTTGCTGGACCAGTTGGTGAAGGCGCAATGGCTGCTGCTGCAGAACACGAAGGCGTTTACATCATCGGTGTAGACACTGACGCATTCGACAAGTACGACCAGTACAAGGACATCCTGTTGACTTCGGTTTTGAAGGCAATGGACCAGTCCGTATTTGACACCATCAAGGCTGCTAAGGACGGCGCATGGGACGCAACCCCATACGTTGGAACCCTGGCAAACGGTGGCGTTGGCATCGCATCATTCCACAACCTTGAAGACAAGGTTCCTGCAGACGTAAAGACTGCTGTGGAAGACCTCAAGGCACAGATCGTAGCGGGCACCTTCAAGGTTGAGTCCCCAAGCGCTTCTGCAGTTAACTGAACCTAGTTAATACCCCTTGTGTTGTCGCTCCCGGAGAACCCCGGAGCCACAACTATCAAATCTCCGGTTTCAGAGACTTCTGAGATAGTTGGAAGTTTGATTCGCAGGCAACGGAGCCTGCACTTACACGCACATCAGCACATGGACGCGGAAGGCGCAACGGCATGAAGCTGGAATTACGCGGCATCACTAAAAAGTTCGGAAACTTCACAGCAAACGATTCCATCGATTTGGTTGTGGAGCCAGGACAGGTGCACGCACTTCTTGGTGAAAATGGAGCTGGCAAGTCCACGCTCATGAACGTCATCTATGGTCTTTACGATCCAGACGGTGGCGAGATGCTTCTCGATGACAAAGCAGTGAACTTTGCTGGCCCGGGCGATGCCATGGCTGCCGGTATTGGTATGGTCCACCAGCACTTCATGCTGGTCCCCGTATTCACAGTGGCAGAGAATGTCATTCTTGGGTTTGAGCCGACCGGCAAGGGCGGAATCATCAACCTCAAGGAAGCCCGCCGCAGGGTGAAAGAAATTTCCGACCGCTTCGGATTTAACATCAATCCTGATAGCTACGTCGAAGACTTGCCTGTTGGCGCTCAGCAGCGTGTAGAGATCATCAAAGCGTTGTCTAGAGATGCAAAGATTCTGATCCTAGACGAACCAACTGCGGTGCTGACGCCCCAGGAAACTGATGAACTCATCGAAATCATGCGTCAACTAAGCGATTCGGGAACCTCCATCGTATTCATCACGCACAAGCTCCGTGAAGTGAAAGCCGTGGCCGACAAGATCACCGTCATCCGACGTGGAAAGATCGTGGGCTCTGCAGACCCTACCGCCTCCGAAACTGAACTTGCCTCCGCAATGGTGGGCCGCGCTGTGTCCCTTGGCGTTGAAAAAGCAACCGCGAAGCCAAGTGAAGAACGCCTCGAAGTCTCTGATCTGACACTGCCCTCAGACCACGGCGTCCCGTCCCTCAACAACGTGAACTTCACCGTCGCTTCTGCCGAAACCGTTGCCATT
>DFNY01000187.1:0-324 GCA_002376595.1 Jonesiaceae bacterium UBA3555
TCGAATGCTTCAGACAAATCCGCTTGAGAGAACTCTCTGAATGCCAAATAGGTTCGGGTTCGCTTTACGCCAGGAATCTTGGAGATACGGTCAGCAATTACGGAGGCAAAATCTTTGTGATCAGGAACGCGAATAATTGCGATGAGATCTACCTCGCCGGTCACCGAATACACCTCAGAAACGCCCTGGACTTCAGCGATTTGGGTGGCCACTTCAGGGATTAGAGATTGCTTCGTGTCGATCATGACGATAGCGGTAGGCATTGTGCTCCTTCGCAGCATTTCGGTATTAGAGTTGTAGCTCCACTCTAATGGGTTCAGGCCC
>DFNY01000187.1:427-2810 GCA_002376595.1 Jonesiaceae bacterium UBA3555
GCCTTGTTGGCACGCTGCACGGCTTGATCTAGCGCCGCAAGAACTTCAGGGCTGTTCTTTGCTTCGGCAACTGTGAGTGGTTCGAGTCCACGCGCTGAAAGCCAGTTAGGAAGGGCTTCAGTGTCAAGGGTTACCAATGCGCCGATAAAAGGCTGTGCGTCTCCCACAACTACAACTTGGCTGACGAGAGGGTGTGAACGAACGCGGTCTTCAAGCACTGCAGGTGCAACGTTCTTGCCACCAGCGGTGACAATGATTTCCTTCTTGCGTCCGGTGATTCGCAGATAACCCTCTTGGTCCAGAGCGCCAATGTCACCAGTGTGGAACCATCCGTCTTCGAATGCTTCAGCAGTGGCTTGCGGGTTGTTGTGGTAGGCGTGGAAGACTCCAATGCCCTTGATTAGGATTTCGCCATCCTGAGCAATCCGAATTCCACACCCAGGCAATGGTGGGCCCACGGTGCCGATTTTGATGTTCTCAGGCGTGTTGACTGACGCGGGTGCGGTTGTTTCGGTCAAGCCGTAGCCTTCCAGAACCACCAGCCCAACGCCACGGAAGAAGTGTCCTAGTCGCTCACCCAGAGCCGCTCCGCCGGAGATTGCGTAGCGGTTATCGCCACCGAGTGCTTCACGGATCTTGTGCAGAACAAGGGTGTCTGCAACCTTGTGAGAGATTTTCAGGCCCAATGACGGGCCAGAAGCCTGATCTAGCGCTCGAGAGTACGAAATCGCAGTACGAGCGGCCCAGTGGAAAATCTTCCCCTTGCCACCGGCTACCGCCTTTTGCTCGGAGGAGTTGTAGACCTTCTCAAATACGCGTGGCACAGCCAACAAGAATGACGGCTTGAAGGTTCCCATTGCAGGCAGGAGGTCTGCAAGGTTTGACACATGCCCAAGCGTTACACCTCCTGGGACTGCTAGGACGTGAATGAATCGCGCAAAAACGTGAGCCAATGGCATGAACATGAGGGTTCGTCGGGAGCCGTACTCAAGCACTTCGTGCATGCGTTCTGCTGCGTTCTCGGAGAGTGCGTAAAAGTTGGAGTGAAGCAACTCGGCGCCCTTCGGGCGACCGGTGGTGCCTGACGTGTAGATGATGGTTGCAAGCGAATCCTGATTTGCCCGGGCCTTGCGCGCAGCCAGTTCGGAGTCGGGGACTTCGGTCCCGCGTTTTGCCACCGCATCTAGTCCACCATTGTCAATGACGATCACTTCACGCACTGAAGGGGTGTTTGGCTGAGCTTCGGCGACTATTGAGGCTAGCGTATCTGTTTCCACAAAGACAACGCTGACTTCGGAGTCGTTTGCGATCCATTCAACCTGTTCTGCGCTTGAGGTCTCATATAGCGGAACGCTAACAGCTCCGGCAGCCCAAATTGCCCAGTCCAGCAGGGACCATTCGTAACTGGTGCGGGACATGATGCCAACCCGGTGTCCAGCCTCGACTCCGCTGGCGATGAGACCTTTAGCAAGCGCATCAACCTCGTTGTTGAACTCGCGTGCTGTGATCTTCGACCACGTGCCGCTGGCGTCCTGGCGCTCCATCAACGTTCCGTTTGGTGACGAATTGACCCGTTTTGCTAGTAGGTCGTTGAGGTTTTTGCTAGGGTCCACAGTGACAAGTGGTGGTGTAATGAATTCGTCCATTCTGACTCCAAGCGCAGCGGGCGACATGCGCGACGGAAAAAACATAAAGGCGATGTGCATCGAACGGTAGAACCTGAGTAGGCTTATCGCATCGTGTTTACGCTTGTTAGACAGTACCCATAACAACCGAACTTAGGGAACTGTCTTAGCGGATTTCGTATATTGAACCACTAAATAGTGAGGATTGAACTATGCACGCCATTGGCGTAGATATCGGCGGAACCAAAATCGCTGCTGGAGTGGTGGATGGGCAGGGGAATATCCTGTCTCAGACCCGTGTAGCGACTGTCGCTGACGATCCTGCCAGTATTGATGCATCAATCGCGGCCGTATGTAAGGAATTAGCGGGTAGCTACGAAGTTTCCGCAATCGGACTAGCTGCTGCAGGCTTCTGCAGCCCGGACCGCACCTCAGTGCAATTCGCACCCAACATCAACTGGCGTGATTACCCTATTGCCAAGAACGTTCGCGATCTGTTGGGCGTTGACATTCCAATTGTGGTTGAGAATGACGCTAATGCAGCTGGCTGGGCTGAGTTCCAGTTCGGTGCGGCTAGAGAAGTTTCAAACATGCTCACCTTGACCGTGGGTACCGGACTTGGTGGTGCCATTGTGATTGGCAACCAACTGGTTCGTGGCGGTTACGGAGTCGGTGGAGAAGTCGGACACATGCGCGTGGTTCCAAACGGACACGCATGCGGGTGTGGTCATGACGGCTGCTGGGAGCAGTACTCCTCC
>DFNY01000235.1:0-6626 GCA_002376595.1 Jonesiaceae bacterium UBA3555
CGGCCAGCGTCACGTCCACAAGCGCCGTCAGCGCCCCCGCGAGATGCGGGTCGGCGATCACGTAGCGCGTCTGCCGCCCCTCGGGCTCGGCGACCACGATCCCGCAGTCGCGCAGGCAGGTCAGGTGGTTCGACACGTTCGAGCTAGTCAGCTCCAGCTCGCGCGAGAGCACGGCCGGGTAGCTTGGGCCGTCGAGCAGGGTCATCAGGATCCGGGATCGCGTCGGGTCCGCCATGGCCCGGCCAAGCCGGTTCATGACGTCGAGGCGTGAAGCAATAGTCAGCANNCGACCACCCACATACCGCCACGGTGGCGACACCAATGGGCCCTCGGGCGCAGATACCCACGCAAGCCGCCCATCTTCGATGGCGGGCCCTCCGGTTTGCAGGGCCGCGCAGTCGCGATGCTCACTTCGACAGCGTTACTGTCAGGGTGAAATCAGGATGCCGTATTCTTGTATGTAGGGAATGAGCGTCGAAGGCGCTGCGTCCAGGCACGAAATGCGTCCTGACCAGCGAAAATACCCTCTTCTGAGGCTCCTAGTTTTTCAATGTATCTATCGTGGGAAGTTGGGATACTTTGACAGGTCTCTGAATGCCTATGGGCGCGAGAACGAGCCGTGTTCGCGCTGTGGGACGCTCATCCAACGGTCCAGTTTCATGAATCGGTCCTCCTACTGGTGCCCAACCTGCCAACCAAAGCCGCGGGACAAGAAATAGCCGGATATGGCTGCTAAGGCAGCCACACAGTGCTAGCGCACAGCCACAGAGCAGTTAGGCCCGCTTCACCACGTTCTGCAGTTCCCGGCCGTCCATGAAGCGTGCGATGTTTTCGTTGAGGAACTCTGATGCTCCCACTGGCCGTCCGCCAGCAGCGTGCGGTCTCATGATGAGATTCTCAATGCCCCACAACGGGGAATCTGCGGGGAGTGGTTCGCGGTCAAACACGTCGAGCGCTGCGCCTCCAAGAGTGCGGTTGCGTAGTGCGTCGATGAGCGCGTCTTCGTCTACGGTTGCGCCACGGCCAATATTTACTATCCATGCGTGCGTAGGTAGCTGCGCAAGCACCTCAGCGTTGATGATCTTGTCCGTTTCCGGCGTGGCGGGAAGGATGTTGACTAGCAAATCTGTGTTTGCCAGGAGTTCGCCCCTGCCTTGAGCATCAACGACTGGGTATCCGCTACGTTCACCGGCCGAATTCGCTATGCCGGTCACCGTTGCACCTAGCGCAGTAAACAGTGGTGCCAAGCGTTGCGCGATGGAGCCGAAGCCCCAGATCGACACACGTGCACCCGTCAGCGTACCTAAGCCAGGGAATGTTGAGTCTCCGCCTTGTACGCCTACTGGTTGAACTCNNTTGGTCAAGAGGATGTCCGATGCGAACCCAGCGGCTTCAATGACGTCGGTGCCGGCTGACAATGCGGCAATCCAGGTGAGCTGTGACAGTCGCGAGGCGCTATCAGCGAGTTGTTTACGAGTATTTCCCCAGATGACGATCATCTCAGCGTCGAGGTGTTTGTCGGGAACGGTAAGTGCGGGATCATACGGGACAACGGTCAGGCCGTCGCGTTCGTTGATGTTCAGGTCAATGGATGTGGGTATAAGGGCCTTCACAGAGAACACAATGGCACAGTTTTGAAACTCGTTGATTGTGGCGCACGGTATTACGCCTTAAAAAGCACAAAATCTAATAGAATCGTTATGTGGAAAAAAACAACAACCCTAGTGCCGGTGACATTCGTGTCATGATCGTTGATGATCACGAAGTTGTGCGCCGAGGAATCGCTGAGGTCATCGATCGCTCCGAGGGAATGGGCGTTGTGGCTGAAGCCGGTAGCGTCACCGAAGGTGTGCGCCGCGCGGAACTAGTAAACCCACAAGTCATGCTGGTTGATCTACAACTGCCTGACGGCACGGGTATTGACCTGATGCGTGCGGTACGCCAGAACCGTCCAGACATCCGAGCAATCGTTCTCACGTCTTTTGACGATGACACCGCGTTTGCGGCTGCTTTGGAGGTTGGCGCAGCGGCCTACGTGCTGAAGTCGGTGCGCGGCGCCGAAATTGCCGAAGTTGTTCGCGCTGTTGCGGCAGGCCGAGTCTTGCTGGACGAACGTACTGTAACGCGTCGTCGGAAAGAACATGACGACCCAACTGAAGATCTCACNCCGAGAGAACTGCGTGTAGTTGAACTCATTGGTGAAGGCCTCTCCAACCGCGAAATCGCAGAGCGATTGAGCATTGCAGAGAAGACAGTGAAGAACCACATCACTTCTCTGCTCGCGAAGATGGGCCTGCAACGCCGTACCCAAGTCGCAGCTTGGGTCGCCGCCCGTAAAAACCACGCTTGGTCCAGTGNNCGCGAAGAACCTCGCCCCATAACGCACTCAAACGTAAAGGAGGGTCGCACCGAAGATTCGGTGCGACCCTCCTTGTGTGTTGGTTCTCGGACTTAACCGAGATGCTATCTACCGGGTTTTACTCGGCGGAAGTTATTTCGAGTGCCTCGTCGGCGGTGCCTGAGTTTAAAGCTCCTTCGGTGCGCTGTGGCTTCAAAGGTGCCCACCACGACAGCAGTGCGCCGCGTCCGGTGGGGGAGTTCTCTAGCGAGTAGTCGCCGCCGTACTGGCGAGCGCGTGCCGCAATGTTCCAGGTGCCAGACTTGCGCCCNNTCTACGGCAACGTCCACACGGCCAACACCATCGCTTGCCGACGGGGTGGTGACTGCAACAGTGATGGATACAGACTGTGCCTGGGCGTGCCGAGCAGCATTTGCTAGACCTTCACGGCACACGGCCAAGACATCGTCGGTAAGGTGTTTGGACACCAGATCATCAATGGTCTGTTCGTCCTCATCAAGTGCACCCAGCGCTTCGCCATCGAGGGTGATAACCAGCGAGGGAGCGAACCCGAGCCCGGTGCGTGCCAACGCCGATTCGCGGCGCAGCCTCTCCACCAGCCCGGTAGCTGCGTCTGGGTCACGCAAAGAGTGAACGATGGAACGGATTTCGCGCACCGAGTTGTCGATGTTGTCTAGGGCTTCATCAAGGATGGCAATGAGGCCGGCCTTGTCTAGACCACGTGCCGCGCGGCGTCGGACTACCTCAAGTTGCATTCCGGTGGCGAAGAGCTGCTGGATGGCGAGGTCGTGGAGGTCGCGTGCAATGCGCTCGCGTTCCTCTACCAGTTTGCCCATGTCTTCAGCCTGGCGGGCCTCTGAGACAACCAATGCCAATGCTGCTTGGTCGGCGAATGTGGAGGCCCGCTCAAGGTCCTTGGTTATGAATGACTCTTGACCGATGCGGCGCAGCAGCATCAGCACGCCCACTGGCTTTTCGGTGGTGCCCATAGGTGCGTAGAGCGCTGGACCATACTTCCGCAGTTGCGGGGTGATGATGTCACGGTCTTGGGAGAGCGACGGCACTAGACGGGCCTTGCCGGTCTTCAATGCGGTCCACGAGAAACCGTCCCGTGGCATGGTTAGGCCGAGTAGATCCTCGGCGCCCCAGCCGCGCACAATTTCCAAAATGAGTTCGCCTTTGAGCCCCGGCAGCACGAGGGCTGCCGCGTCTGCATCCGCGATTTCGCGGGCAATGGTCACAATGTGTTCCAAGACGTCTTCTTCGGGAAGGCCTTGGAGCAGCATTGTGGTGATTTCGGCTCCAGCACTGAGCCACTTTTCGCGCTCGATTGCGTCTGCTTCTGCGGGCATCAAAATTAGCGCTCCTTAGTAGGGGCTTGCTTCGGCGGCAAGCGCGAGTCGGTAGTTCTCGTTGCGTTGGACCAAGTCAGTGTGTGTGCCTCGGTCTGTTACGCGTCCTTGTTCGAGAATAAGGATTTCTTGTGCCTGTGCCATGGGAGTGAGGCGGTGTGTCGCAATCACGAGTGATCGTGGGGTTGCGAATCGGGTGTTCATCGCAATGAGTTCGCTGATCAGCGCGTCAGCGGTTGCTGGGTCGAGGTGCTCAGCGGGCTCGTCTATCAAAAGCACCGAGGCCGTGGAGCAGAGCGCACGGGCTATGAGCAGGCGCCGGCGTTCTCCGCCCGAAATGGTGGTTCCGTTGGCGCCCAGAACTGTATCTACGCCCTGTGGGAGGTGCTCGAGCCATGAGGTTAGGCCCACTTGATCGAGCGCCTCAATGGTTTCTTCAACAGTTACAGTTCCGCGTGCGACTCGAAGGTTTTCAAGCACCGTGGTTTCAAAGATGTGTGAGTCCTCGGCAATGAACGCAACGTGTTTGGTCACCTCATGGATGTCTACTGTGGCCACGTCCTGGTCATTCATGTAGACGGCTCCCGACTTTGGAGGCAACAGCCCGGCGAGTGTCATCAGAGTAGTGGTTTTTCCGGTGCCACTAGGACCCACTAGCGCAACACACGAGCCTGGCTTCACGGTAAGCGAGAGGTTCTCTAGCACCGTTCGCTGAGGCCATCCAGTGGATAGATTCTGCTCCCGCAGAGTCACAAGCGAATTTCCCGACGAATCCGCGCCTTCGTCCGCAGCCTCAACTTCATCTGTGGCAGTGACCGAGGCAGCGCCCTGCGCTGCCTGCGCTTTCACCTTGTTTGGCTTCATCATCAGTGTTTCTGCAAGAACCGTGATGGCATCCTTCTCAACGGGCTCATCATCCGAGGTGAGGTTCTGAGGAATGCCGCCTGATTCGTCGAGAAGCGACATGATTCGGGTGGCTGCCGAGCGTGATGTGTGGATCTGAACGGCCGCCGCAGGGAGCCCCTGCAATACCTCGAATACGGCAAGTGGTGTCAGCACAATGACGGCCAACTCCACCGGAGCGAGGGAACCATCAACAACCGAAGGAATACCCAAACCCGCGGCAATTAGAGCAGATGCCACCAACGCAAACGTTGACAGCCCCTGGGCTAGGCCATCCAACCGCGCTGTGCGGTCCGCAACCGAATAGATCTTGCGTTCCAGCTGCTCCAAAGACCTAAACGACGAAGGGATCGAGCCGGCCACGGAAAGCTCGGCGCCGTGCGTCAACATCTGGTGGGTTAACGCAGAAAGGTCCGAGCGCGCTGCGGCAGCATCCCGCTCATTCTCCTTGGCAGACTTCTGGGCCAACCATGGCGCAACCACTCCTGCCAACAGCAGGCACACCGCAAGCGCAATCGCGCTTGGAATATGGAAACAGCCCACAAAGACCACGGAACCGGCAGACAGGACTGCGGCAACCGCGGCAGGAATAATGCCGCGAACAACAACGTCGCCCACCGCATCGACATCGGCAGACACCCGGGCAAGTAAATCGCCCTTACGCAGAGAAGCCGCTGCAGCAGGATCACCGGTAGCAAGACGTGCATAAATGTGGGTGCGCAAAGAAGCCATACCTTGCAACGCCACGGAGTGGGTGGCAAGACGTTCCAAATACCTAAACACGCCACGAGAAATACCGAATGTGCGGACCGCGACAGTTGCAACCGACAACTGCATCACAGGCGGCATTTGAGATGCCCTAGCGATAAGCCACGCTGACACCGCAGCCAAAGCAATTGAGGACCCCAACGAAATGACGCCCATCAGAACCGCTTTTACGGCGTGAGACTTGTTGATGTTCAACAGGCCAACTGCCCTACGCAGTGGTACCGGAACAGCCTTGCCCGCAGGTGCTAAGGAATCAGATGTGGTCGTTGACATGGTCTGCATCCTCTCGCTCGCTGGCTACAGTGATCACGTCATCGGCGAGTGCCACAACTGCTTCGCGGTGAGCCACCACAACCACTGTGTGTCCACGTTCTTTAAGTTCGCGCAATGCGTCCAGTACCCGACTTTGAGTAGCGGAGTCGAGGTGAGCTGTTGGCTCATCCAAAATGATTAACGNNAGCGTTGGCGCTGGCCAATACTCAGCCCAAGACCATCAGAACCAATGACCGTATCCAGTCCGTTGGGAAGATCGGCCACAACCTGGTCAAATCCAGAAAGCGTCAATGCACGATCCACTACGGCGTTCGTCTGTGAATCATGCGGGTTGTGTGCACCGGAGAACTCTGAAATCAGTGAATCACGCAAGGTACCTGGCATCAGCGGTGACCGCTGAGTCAGCCACGTAACTTGGCTCCAGTATGAGTCCGGGTCCACTTGGGAAACATCCGTATGCACGCCATCAGCGTCAACGATGCTCACCCGACCTTGATCCACTTCGACCAGCCCAAGCAGTGCCATCACAGCCATAGTTTTTCCAGATCCTGATGGACCAACCAAAGCCGTAATCATCCCCGGTTTGAAAGTGGCAGTAAGAGAATGAGTAGCGCAGATTCCACGCCCGGGAGCCACGACCCCAACGCCGTCAAAGTGGTAGGACGCCCCAACCAGTGAAGGAGCGGGCAAAGTCCCACGCGAAGCAGGTGGCGTATCCAGAACCTTCATTACTGCGTTGAACGCAGCAATTCCATTGGTAGAGGCGTGGAAATGCGTGCCCACGTTACGTAGCGGCAAATACACTTCGGGGGCCAGCATGATGACCGCCAAACCCGTTTCCAAGCCCACATTACCACTAACCAGACGCAGGCCGACGCCCACTGCAACCAGGGCAACAGACAACGTTGTTAATAGCTCCAACACCATGCCCGAAAGAAACGCGACTTGCAGCGTTTTCATCGTTGACCGAG
>DFNY01000235.1:6707-9757 GCA_002376595.1 Jonesiaceae bacterium UBA3555
GGGCGCCCAAGCGAGACATTGTTGCAAGGCGCTTCTCGGAGGTCTTAGCGGTGAGGTAACCCACCGGTATCATGAACAGTGGCATCAGTGGAATAGTCACCACAATGATCAAGCCTGAAATCCAGTCCAAGCCAAACACAATGGCCAAGGCAGCTGGCGTGACAGTGCAAGTGAGCAGCAACTGCGGAAGATACCGCACAAAGTACGGCCGAAGATCATCGAGCCCGCGAGTAGCGAGGTTCACTACGTCCAAGCCATTAGAGCCCGTAGCAGAGGGCATCGAAAGCCAGCGAGGACCTAACTCTAAGGCCCGTGCCAAGACTTGCCTGCGAAGATCGATGATCACCGCAATGGACGCCCGGTGGGCAAATCGCTCAGACAAACCGTGAACTAAGGCCCGTGCCACAACCACGCCGCACAGCCACCACAGGGGAGTAGCANNTCCGAACACCGTGGTCAAAATGACGTAACCACGCGCCGGAGCCGCAACCTTGAGTAGTTGTGGATCTAGAGGCTTCAAAAAATCAGTCCTGGAGTTCTGCCTTAGGAACAGACAGCGTTGGCAAGCCAATGCTCTCTGGGATGTGTTCCAGCTTGAGGCGCTTGCGGAACACGTGGATAGTCCAACCTTGGTACAGCAGTACGAGTGGTACCAACAGCACTGCTACCCAAGTCATGATCTTCAAGGTGTAGTCAGTAGACGACGCGTTGTAAATGTTCAACGAGTTGGCAGCGTCATGCGCAGGCATAACGTCTGGGTACATGGAACCGAAGATCAAAATTACTGCTGCCAGGATTGCAACGGAGGAAGAAATGAAGGCGAATCCTTCGCTTCCCTTTGCGTTGAACAACCAGCTTGCAACCAGAGCGATCGCAGCTACTGCAACAGCTGCCCAAGTCCACGCAACCGAGTATGCAACCTGAGCCCAGATTGCCCACGCGGCCGCAGCCACAATCGATGCCAGCGAAAGCTTGGAAGCCAACGCACGTGCACGGTAACGCATGTCGCCATCAGTCTTGAGCGAAATGAAGATTGCTCCGTGTGACAGGAACAGCAGCGTTGTAACTACACCACCCAGCAATGCGAATGGCGTCAGAAGCGAGAAGAAACCGCCCACGAACTGGTGGTTAGCGTCGAGTTCTACGCCACGAACCAAGTTTGCAAAGGCAACGCCCCACAGAACCGCTGGGACCCAAGAGCCAAAGCTGATTCCGAAGTCGCAATACCGCTTCCACTTTGGATCCTCAATCTTGGAACGGTACTCAAAGGAGATTCCACGCAGAATGAGTGCAATCAGAATCAAGAACAGTGGGATGTAGAACCCAGAGAACAACGTTGCATACCACTCAGGGAACGCTGCGAAGGTGGCACCACCGGCGGTCAGAAGCCACACCTCATTGCCGTCCCAGAGGGGTCCAATGGTGTTGATGAGGAGCCTGCGCTCCTTCTCCTTCTTACCCAGAATGGTGAGCAACATGCCCACACCAAAGTCAAAGCCCTCAAGGATCAGGTATCCGGTCCACAGAATGGCGATGAGAATAAACCACAAGATGTTGAGATCCATCGTTTCTTTCCTTTCCTAGTGTCCGGATGATCAGTATGCGAAGGACAAAGGACCGTCAGAGTCCTTGTCGGGGTTGGCTTCAGGCGACTCGTCAGTAACCGATTCAGGCGCACCGTGGTTCATGTAACGCCAGATCAGGCGGGCCCAGATCACGGTGAGGAACGTGTACACCAGCGTGAAAAGGATCAACGAGCCAGCAACCACGCCAGCACCCTGGACTGAGGTAACACCATCGGCGGTCAGCATGCGAATGTCTGGGCTACCGGTTGGGTTTGGAACAACCACCCACGGCTGTCGACCCATCTCGGTAAAGATCCAACCGAATGCAGAAGCGAGGAATGGAGTTGGAATCGCGATGAGTGCCAGTTTTGCAAACCAAGGTTTGTCAGCAAGGTTGCCTTTACGGGTGAACCACAAGCCTGCAAGAGCAAGCGCGGCTGAGCCAGCAGCGAAACCAATCATCAAGCGGAAGGACCAATAGGTCACCGTCAGGTTGGGAACGTAGTCAATCTCGTTGCCCTGCGCATCGAACTGGCCATACTTTGCTGCGTACTCGTCCTGCAATTCGTTCAAGCCCTTCAAAGGAGCATTGAAGTCGTTGGTGGCGAGGAAGGAGGTTACGCCAGGAAGCTCAATAAGGTGCTTGACGTTCTCACAGTCGTTGGAAAAGTCACCGATAGACAGAATGGAGAACGGAGTTCCACCCTCGGGGTACGACTCACACATGCCTTCAGCGGCAGCCATCTTGATGGGTTGCTGCTCGAACATGAGCTTGGCTTGAAGGTCACCTGAGATGGCAAGACCAATACCGGCGATCACCATGGTGACCATGCCGAGCCTGAACCCAGTGCGGTAAACAGTTTGTGCAACTTCCTTGCGGCCACGTCGAGTTTCACGGACCATCCACCAACCCGCAATACCAGCTACGAACGTTCCAGCTGTGAGCCAAGCGGCGGTTACGGTGTGAGGGAAGGCAGCCAACACTGTTGAGTTGGTCAAAACTGCAACAATGTCGGTCATCTCAGCACGACCCGTTTCAGGGTTGTACGTTGCGCCAACAGGGTGTTGCATCCATGAGTTAGCGGCCAAGATGAAGTATGCCGACAACGTTGTTGCCACAGCCACTGCCCAGATGCAGGCAAGGTGAATCTTCTTGTTGAGTTTGTCCCAACCAAAGATCCAGAGGCCGAGGAATGTGGACTCCACGAAGAATGCGGCTAGCGCTTCCATTGCCAAAGGCGCACCGAATACGTCTCCAACAAAGCGGGAGTATTCTGACCAGTTCATGCCGAACTGGAACTCCTGAACAATTCCGGTGACCACACCAATAGCGAAGTTGATGAGGAGCAGCTTTCCAAAGAATTTGGTCAGCTTGAGCCAGCGGTCATCCTGGGTGCGCACCCACATGGTTTGCATGATGGCAACCAAAGGTGCGAGGCCAATTGTGAGTGGCACGTAAAAGAAGTGGTAGACGGTAGTGATACC
>DFNY01000026.1 GCA_002376595.1 Jonesiaceae bacterium UBA3555
GGCTCCCCCTCTTCTAGCTTATGGGGGAGCGACTGCGCGGGGGCGCGCCCCGCCCCCCCCCGCACGATTCGCATTCCTGCATTTAAACGCGATTTCTAGCACGTAGAGGCCCTACTCTAATGACTTCGTCACACACGTCTCAGGTTCATGCACTGGAACCTGAGTCCACGTTGGAAGGCCGCGGCACCTCGCCGCGTCAGTCTTCTCCCACGCCTGGTTCTGGATCTTTCTCCGGCGGTTCAAAGAACAGGTTCGTGTCTGTTCTTACTGCACGCTGGTTCGAGTTCTTGTCCACTGCTGCCGGTATTACCATTTTGGTGATTCTGGCTGCTGTTGCTGGATTCTTGATCTACCGGGCTTGGCCCGCGCTGACCGCTGAGACTGCTGAACTGCAAAAGATCTCGTGGTTCAACGGGGACTCTCTCTTGGCCTACATTGGCCCGCTCATCTTTGGAACTTTGCTCGCATCGTTTATTGCGTTGCTCGTAGCTGTTCCACTTTCGGTGGGTATTGCGTTGTTCATCTCGCACTATTCGCCGCGTAAGGTATCTGGCCCACTGGGCTATGTCATTGACTTGCTCGCTGCAATCCCTTCGGTTGTATATGGCTTGTGGGGCGCACTGTGGCTCGCTCCGCAGTTGGACCCAGCATTCCAGTGGATGACCAAGTGGCTTGGATTCATCCCGTTGTTTGAGGGCTACCAAGCTCCAGCTAAGAACGTTTTGACCGCTAGTTTGGTTTTGGCAGTGATGATTCTGCCGATTATCACCGCGGTTACCCGCGAAATCTNNTAGAGGAAGCGGCGCTCGCATTGGGGGCAACCCGCTGGGAGCTGGTTCGTATGACGGTGTTCCCGTTTGGCCGCTCCGGAATCGTGTCCGCGTCAATGCTTGGCCTTGGTCGTGCGCTCGGTGAGACCATGGCGGTTTTGATGATCTTGTCTCCGGGAACTCTGTTCTCGTTCTTCTTGCTCAAGCCAGGTCAGCACCAGACCATTGCTGCGAACATCGCAGCTAAGTTCCCTGAAGCCTCAGGGCTTGCCGTTTCAACTCTGATTGCCACCGGTTTGGCGCTGTTCGTGATCACTTTGGCAGTGAACATGGGTGCACGTTGGATTGTGAGCCGTCGTAGCGAATTTAGTGGAGCGAACTGATGACTACTGTTGAAGCTACTGGAGTGCCGTCAGGACTCTTCGCATCTGTTGGCCGCCTACCTAAGTGGGCTCCTTGGGCAATCTTGGCTGCATCGATTGGCCTAACCGCAGCGGTTCTGCTGCTGGCCAACGCAGCCTCGATTGCCACAGTGGTGGGGTTGGGCGTCATTGTTCACGCCATCGCCCTCACCTTGATTTCCCGCAGGGTTGGAGGACCGCGCTACGCAACCGACCGCTTTGCAACCACCTTGGTTACTGTGGCATTTGGTCTAGCTTTGATCCCTCTGGTTTCACTGCTATGGACTGTTATCTCAAACGGTCTTGGCGTAGTGACCTTCGACTTCCTCAACACCAACATGGTTGGTGTGTTCGGTGAGATGACCGAGGGCGGTATCTACCACGCCATCTGGGGCACCATCTTGGTTACCTTGGCAGCCACGGTTATCTCGGTGCCTATCGGTATTCTGACCGCGATCTACCTGGTGGAGTACGGCAAGGGTGCGCTCGCTCGCGGCGTCACGTTCTTCGTGGATGTCANNACCGGAATCCCATCGATTGTGGCCGGTCTGTTCGCGTTCACCTTGTTCACCATGGTGTTTGGCCCAGCGTACCGTGCCGGAATCATGGGAGCTGCGGCGCTCGCAGTGCTCATGACCCCTGTGGTTATTCGTTCCGTGGAAGAAATGCTGAGGCTAGTACCCAATGAGCTGCGTGAAGCGTCCTACGCACTGGGTGTGACTAAAGCTCGCACCATTTTCAAGGTGGTTCTGCGTACTGCGGTGGGTGGCATTGTCACCGGTGTCATGCTCGCGATTGCCCGAGTGATCGGTGAGACTGCGCCGCTGCTTTTGACCATCGGTATTGCCGCTGATTCAAACTTCAACATCTTTGAGGGCCGTATGGCAACGCTTCCTGTGTTCGCCTACCGCCAGTACCAACAAGGTGGCATTGGAGTTGACCGAGCATGGGGTGCGGCCCTAGTGCTCATCGTTATTGTGATGGTGCTGAACATCATCGCTCGCCTGATTTCTAAGTACTTCGCTCCTAAAGCGGCTCGATAAGTGGTTCGCCCTACATTCCTGAACCACGGCCTAAGCCTCGTGCTTACGCCAATTAACTCTGCACACACTTCCGGGCTCTACCCGGGTAAGAAAAGGTAAACATGTCTAAGCGAATCGATGTTCAGAACCTCAACGTCTACTACGGTGACTTCCTTGCCGTAGAAGATGTCTCTCTGACCGTGGAACCCCGTTCGATCACTGCGTTGATTGGACCTTCTGGCTGTGGCAAGTCCACGTTCTTGCGCACTTTGAACCGTATGCACGAAGTCATTCCTGGCGCTCGTGTGGAGGGGCAAGCCATGCTTGATGGCGAGAACCTGTACGGCGTGGACGTGGATCCTGTGATGGTTCGCCGCCACGTGGGTATGGTGTTCCAGCGCCCTAACCCGTTCCCCACCATGTCTATTGCGGAGAACGTGTTGGCCGGGGTTCGGTTGAACTCAAAGAAACTGTCTAAGTCCGATGCTGCGGACATTGTGGAAAGCTCATTGCGCGGCGCCAATTTGTGGAACGAAGTGAAGGACCGCTTGGATCGTCCGGGTTCGTCTCTTTCAGGTGGTCAGCAGCAGCGCTTGTGCATTGCCCGCGCCATTGC
>DFNY01000052.1:0-2373 GCA_002376595.1 Jonesiaceae bacterium UBA3555
AAGACCTCGGAGTGAATACCGTCTACCTAACTCCGGTGTTCCCTGGGCAGTCTAACCACCGCTACGACGCCTCAACCTTTGATTCGGTGGATCCGTTGCTTGGTGGAACCGAAGCGTATGAGAGGTTGTCCACTGCGGTGCATGCACGCGGCATGCGGTTGATGGGGGACATTACCTCCAATCACACTGGCGTCAGCCATGACTGGTTCAAAACTGCTCAGAGCGACGCAACCAGCGAAGAACACTCTTACTTCTACTGGATTGAGCAAGAACCAGGGTATGCCTGCTGGTTGGAGCACCCATCTCTGCCCAAGCTGAACTACAACTCTGACGAGTTGGCCAAACGCATGATCGTTGGCCCGCAGTCGGTTATTGGGCAGTGGTTGCAGCCACCATTTAGCTTGGACGGCTGGCGTGTTGAGGTTGCCAACATGACTGGCCGATGGGGCACCGATGATATGACCCACCAGATTGCCCGTACTATTCGTTCCACAATGGGGCAGATCAACGATCAGACGCTCCTTATTTCGGAACACTTCCATGACGCTAGCGCTGAGCTTGATGGTGACGGCTGGCACGGAAACATGAACTATTCAGCCTTCACGCGTCCGGTGTGGTCGTGGCTTGCAGATCCGGCCAATAACACTCCTGCGTTTGGTCTTCCCTCGAAGATCAACCGTCTGGGCGGCGAAGACATGGTTGCTGTCATGCGCGAATTTGCGTCCGTGGTTCCGTTCAAGGTGAATCGTGATCACTGGAATATGTTGGGATCGCATGACACGCCTCGTTTGCGCACGCTAGTGGGCAGCGAAATGGTGGAAGTGGCTCTTGGGCTTCTGGTGACTTACCTGGGTAACCCTGTTATCTTTGCTGGTGATGAGGTTGGCCTCGAGGGCATCAATGGTGAGCACGCACGCAAGACCATGCCGTGGGAAGATCCTTCGCGGTGGGACGAGACCATTCACCAAACCTACAAGGGCCTTCTTGGTGCACGGCGGGAATCGTCTGCCCTGCAAGTGGGCGGCCTGCGTTGGGTTCTGATTTCCGACGAGGCAGTGGGGTTTGTCCGTTCGACAAGTTCAGAGTCGGTACTCGTTGTAATTGCGCGTGGCCAGTTCGGTGGGTGCGGCCTTCCGCTCTCCATCCGTCATGAGTTTGAGGGGACAGACATTCTCGAACAGCCTACGTTGCTGTACGGAACTCGTGAGTTGGGCCTCTCTAGTGAGTCGTTCCATGTGCCGTCAGGCAGTTCTGACGTCCACATTTGGCGATTGCGGTAGGGAAAAACGGTAAGCGTTCGCTAGGGTATTTGTGTGGAACAAGTCGTCACAGAGCTCACAGAGTCCGGTTACAGCGCACCAGACCGTGCGCGGTGGGTTGCCGAAGCACCCAAGAGCAAGAATCGAACTCCCTTTGAACGCGATCGTGCGCGCCTTGTGCACTCTTCGGCTCTGCGTCGGTTAAGCGACAAAACCCAGGTTCTAGGGCCCTCGTCGAACGACTTTATTCGTAACCGCCTGACGCACACTTTGGAAGTTGCGCAGGTGGGCCGCGAACTGGGCAAAGCCTTGGGCTGCGACCCTGATGTGGTGGACACTGCATGTTTGGCGCACGATCTTGGACACCCTCCTTTTGGGCACAATGGTGAGCGCGCCCTTGCAGAGCTGGCCCAAGATATTGGTGGTTTCGAAGGTAACGCTCAGACCTTGCGAATCTTGACCAGGCTCGAAGCTAAGGTGTTTAGTCCAGTGGGAGTTCCTGCTGGTCTGAACCTAACGCGTGCGAGTTTGGACGCATCGGTGAAGTACCCGTGGGATTACGATCACCGGCCCACCGTTGAGGGCAAACCAACCCGCAAGTTTGGTGTGTACTCTGGCGATGTCCCCGTGTATGAGTGGCTGCGTGAAGGTTCCATTGAGGGCCAAAAGTGTATGGAAGCCCAAGTGATGGACTTGGCTGATGACATTTCTTACTCCGTTCATGATGTGGAAGACGCAATAGCCGGTGGAACCCTCGACTTGGCTTCCTTGCGAGCGGATGAAGCTCGTGAGCGGGTAGTTGAGCTGGCGTTGCAGTGGTACGGGCATAACTTGTCCGCTGATGACTTGCGGGCCGCTCTAGACCGGCTAGCACGGGCTGGGTTGTTGTCCACTGACTTCGATGGTTCTCGTCGTTCTCTTGCTGTGCTCAAAGATGCCACGTCGCAGTTAATTGGTCGGTTTGCCCAAGCTGCTGAGCGCGCTACGCGTGAGGTGTATGGTGACGGTCCATTGATTCGCTATGACGCGTCCTTGATTGTTCCGGATGACACGCACGCAGAAATCTTGGCCCTAAAGGGCATGGCAGTTGCGTACGTGATGGAGCCACGAGAGC
>DFNY01000052.1:2421-5172 GCA_002376595.1 Jonesiaceae bacterium UBA3555
GACCAGGTAGCGTCCTTGACGGACGTCTCTGTGTTGCGCTGGCATGAGCGTTACTGCCAGACCGGTGAAAACTTGCTCTTCTGAGCAGAACCACGTTACTCGTGACTGAGATGTAGTCGTTGGCCATGCCCTGTGTGTAGTGACTGGGATCCTTGCTTGCCCAGATAGAATGGCAACGTGCCAGGCTTGATTAAACGAGAAGACGTGGATGCGGTCCGTGAACGGTCACGCATTGAGGACATTGTTGGCGAACAAGTTTCGTTGAGGTCCGCAGGCGTCGGCTCGATGAAGGGTCTGTGCCCATTCCACGACGAGAAATCTCCTTCTTTCCATGTGCGCCCACAGGTGGGCCGCTGGCACTGCTTTGGATGCAGTGAGGGTGGAGACGTTATCTCATTCGTACAGAAGATGGATGGTCTGAGCTTCTCAGAGGCCGTTGAGTATCTTGCTGGACGCCTGGGCTACCAACTGCGGTACGAAGAAGGTTCTCAGCGTCCTGAAGACCAACCAGGCAGACGTCAGCGCCTACTTGAAGCACACCGCGTTGCTGCCACCTTCTATCAAGAACAGCTCAACACCCCAGAGGCAGCCACTGCGGTTGCCTTTCTCAAGGAACGTAGTTTCAAGCAGGAAGACGCGGCTCATTTTGGTGTGGGATATGCACCCAAAGGCTGGGACAACCTCTACCGGGTGCTTCGAGCTAAGGGCTTCACAGACCAAGAACTGCAAATTACCGGTCTCATGTCGCAGGGGGGTCGCGGAATCTATGACCGATTCCGTGGTCGTCTGATGTGGCCAATCCGGGATGTAACTGGCGAAACTATTGGGTTTGGCGCTCGTAAACTTTATGACGATGACCAAGGGCCCAAGTACCTAAACACTCCTGAGACTCCCTTGTACAAGAAATCCAACGTTCTGTATGGAATTGACTTAGCAAAGCGAGAGATTGCAAAGAACAAGCAGACAGTTGTGGTGGAGGGATACACCGACGTCATGGCAGCTCACCTGTCTGGTGTCACCACAGCTGTTGCTACGTGTGGAACCGCCTTTGGCTCGGATCACGTGCGCTTTGTGCGTCGCCTTATGGGGGATACCCACGTAGGTGGCGGTGTAAAGCTTGCTGGAGGTGGCTCCCAAGGCGGAGAGATCATCTTTACCTTTGACGGCGACGCCGCGGGCCAGAAAGCTGCTATGCGCGCCTTTGGCGAGGATCAAAAGTTCTACGCTCAAACTTTTGTGGCTGTGGAACCAACCGGGATGGTGCCGTGCGATCTGCGAATCAAGCGCGGACCTCAAGCCGTCCAAGCGCTGGTGAATAGCCGACTTCCTCTGTTTGAGTTCGTTATCAAGACAACGCTCAAAGACTTCAACCTCGACACCGCGGAGGGGCGTATTGGCGCCCTTCGTGCGTGTGCCCCAGTAGTTGCAGGTATACGAGACACAGCGCTTCGCCCTGAGTACACCCGGCTGTTAGCTGGTTGGTTGGGTGTGGACCACGATTCGGTGGCCCGAGCGGTTGCAAACGCGGTCCGCGATGCCAAGAAGCAGCCACCAGCTCTCGCGGAGGGCGGTTCGAGGCCTGCGGGTGTGCAGTCGAATCCGGTTCCGACTGATGCAGTTTCTTTTGGTCCAGCCAGGCCGGACTTGCGCGACCCAGTGGCGCGGTTGGAAAAGCAGACTCTTGAGGTGTTGTTGCAGCACCCGCACGCGATCATCGCCGACGTAATCGACGCTTTGCCATCACAGGCATTTGTGGTGCCCGCGTGGAGAGCCGTGTTTGATGCTATCCGGGCTTCTGGCGGCTTGCGTCAGGCGAGTTACCTAGACATTGGGAACTGAGTGCGGTTAGTTGCTGAATCGGCGGGGGAGACCATCGCTGTGCTGGTGAATGAACTGGCTGTTGCTCCATTGCCAGAGGACCGATCAGACGCCATTGATTCCTATGCGCAAGGAATTGTGCGAACCTTTATTGATATGGGTATCACTAGGCAAATTGGTGACGTCAAGAGCCGGTTGCAGCGTTCTGACCCTGCTACTGACCCGGCTGGATATGAAGCCATCTACCGCGCTCTTCTGGAACTAGAGGCTCAGCGTCGTGTGCTGCGACAGGCTGCAAGCCAGTAGCCAGTAGCCAGTAGCCAATAGCCAGTTGCCCACTGGCAAGTAACGGTTTACGCGAAGGTGCACACTAACGGGTGAGGTTCTTGTGCTCGAACATCATCGCGTCAGCTCGGGCCAGTAGTGTCCCTACGGAGTCATGCGGAGTGGCTTCTGCAGTTCCCCATGACCACGGATGCGGTGCGTCTTTATGGAGCCGATTGACCAACGTGTATGCGTCGCTCTCACGAGTATCTGGGAGCAGAAGGACGAACTCGTCGCCACCGTATCGGTAGATCGAATCGGTGCATCTAGTTCCCTGGGCTAGGTTTGCAACGACTTCTACGAGGGCTTGATCTCCGGCANNTTTTGCGTTTCAGTTCGCGTTCCAGGTCACGGTTGAGCTCTTTGCGAGTGTGAGCACCCGTTAGGTCATCGATGTTGGAATCGGTCGCGCTTGACCCACGCCATAAGAACCCTATTTCGAGGCTCAGTGACATGAAAAGAACCAGTCTGATGACTTCATGCAGCCTGTAATCGGTGTCTAGATAGCTGCCCGGGCCGAGTAGCCCTAGACCTACGATTAGCGCGAGCCCGCCATACAAACATATCCGTGCAACTGGTTTTCTGTAGAACCACGCCAAATAGAAGGCG
>DFNY01000052.1:5231-6663 GCA_002376595.1 Jonesiaceae bacterium UBA3555
AATGCCGTTACCAACGTGTGTGCGATCATTAGCGTGAGCCCGGCCCAGCGTGGAAGGTCTTTGCCCTTAACTATGCTGAGCAACGCAAGCACCAAACTTGCAACGATGCCAGCTGAAATAAGGTTCACACTGGACTGCGACCGGTGTGGGTTGAAGCTGTCTAGCAGCAAAGACACCGCAAACATAAGGGCGAAAAGTGTTGTTACGGTGGAGTACGAAGAACCTTCCCGACGAAGTCGGTGGCGCAGTTGGCTTACTTGCGCAAGAAGCGTTGTGCGTTTCGTGTTTAGTTGTTCATGCATTGCTGTGCTCTGTGGGGGAGTGGGGCTACACATAGTCTACGAAGAACTAACGCGCGCAAGACGAAATGTGACGCACGCTATTTAGGCTGCACCGGCCAAAACATGCGGTTGCGGACGTCCCAAACTAGACAAAAACGCTCAGATCCACACGTGGATCTGAGCGTTTTGAGTTGGTGCCCCAAGCAGGACTTGAACCCGCGACCAAGGAATTATGAGTTCCCTGCTCTAACCAACTGAGCTATTGGGGCGCAGACAATAGGTTAGCGCCTTTTGGCACTGTTGTTGGACAGGGCAACACGATAACGTGGAGTTCATGTTCCGCAATCGTGTTTCTTTGCCTCCAATTGTTCGATCTCAGGCGCGTGTACTCATCAAAGAGAAACCGCTGGCGTTTGATCAGGTTAGTGTTGCTCAGCCCGTTGTTGAAGATGAAGAGCAGGGATTGGGCGAAGAGGCCGCGCAGAACGTATTCTCACCCTCAAAATCCCATGAAATAGCAGAAAACTCGGGTGGGCTAGGCGGTGAACCTGCTCTCACTTTTGAGGCTACTGGTGAGCGGGTGTGGCTCGTTGCAACCCGTAACGCACTGCTCGTTCTGCCCAGCGATGGGGAGCTTGGCGCGGAGCGGATTTGGTGGCATCAGATTGATCGTGCGGCGTGGAACCCCGAGCAGGACCTGGTGAAAGTGTCGTTCACCACAGCTCGTCCTCAAGCGTTCTATTTGGTGGACGGGAAGTCTGCTCGCAAACTTTTGGCTGTTCTGCGTGAGCGCGTGGAAAGTACGGTAGTTATTTCGGAGACGATTGCGCTTACTTCCGCGGAAAATGTGCGGGTTGCAGTGCGCCGTGACGAGGCTGGTTCATTGTTCGTTGAGGCGCTGTGCGACCCGGGGGTGGACCCGACCCACAAGGAAGTTATCCGACGAGTGGCCCCAGTAGTTGCGAAACTGCGGGAAGTGTCCGGAGCGGCTTAAAAAACCTGCTAAAGTTTTACTGCGGCTTACGGGCGTCAACGATTTATGCGTTGATTTTGTTGTTTGTCGTTGCCTGAATCACAGAAGTTCTATGGATTTCAATTTCTGGCAAGACTTGGGTAACCTTGTTAAGCACGATCCCGCGTAGCTCAGCGGC
>DFNY01000052.1:6761-6920 GCA_002376595.1 Jonesiaceae bacterium UBA3555
TTCGAATCCAGTCGCGGGAGCAATATTGACCCAAGCCATGCTTGGGTCTTTTTGTTTGCCCTGAGGCAGTGCGTTCCGTGTGAACGCCGCACAGGGAAGAAAACACAGTGAAAGTGTGCGTGCTCGGGGCATGGACATGGGAGAATAGCGGTATGGCAG
>DFNY01000052.1:6973-7367 GCA_002376595.1 Jonesiaceae bacterium UBA3555
CAAAGGTGAAGAGCCTCGTTGAAGATCTTTTGGAAACCGTCGACATGGAAGGGCGCGCAGGCCTGGCCGCGAACCAGATTGGCGTGAACCTTCGAGCGTTTTCGTGGAACATTGACGATGAAATTGGTTACGTACTGAACCCCCGCATCGTTGACCTGTCTGAAGAACGATTCCAGGACGGCGATGAGGGCTGCCTTTCCGTTCCCGGTCTGTGGTACCCAACCAAGCGGTCTTGGTATGCCCGCGTCGAGGGAATCAACCTTGATGGAAAGAAGATCGTGGTTGAAGGCACCGAGATTATGGCGCGTTGCCTCCAGCACGAAGTTGACCACCTAGATGGGAAACTCTATTTGGACCGCCTAGAACGCTCTGTGCGTCGCAAAGCGATGCGAGA
>DFNY01000052.1:7407-7662 GCA_002376595.1 Jonesiaceae bacterium UBA3555
CATAAGTAGGTAGCGCTCACAGACTTTTTGGGGCAACATTAGGAATCAAGAAAACTGTTGCGTGTTCAGCACGCTACTCACACCGCAATAACCTTCCATAACGCCACTTGAGCGTTCGGATGAGGACGTAGGGGAAGACGGACCTCAACCAAGGAGGATCACATGGCTAACGTCATGACGCGCGGTGTATTTTTCGTGCACTCTGCTCCACGCGCAATGTGCCCACACATCGAGTGGGCAGTGGAGCAGATTATT
>DFNY01000113.1 GCA_002376595.1 Jonesiaceae bacterium UBA3555
ACTTCTCAATGGTCAATGCCATTGCTGCTACAAAAGCCACGGCGCCGAGAACTACCAACATCCAGCCGAAACTCTTGTCAGTAATCCTGCGGCGTGACTCCATCTGCTCAATCAGCGCAAGGTTATCTGCATAATCTTGGTCTTCAGCATCCACCAGTCCAGACTGCACAGGCGCATTATCGCCCTGCGGTAACTCGGAATCAGGCCGTGCACTCATACGAGTCTCCTAGGACAAAATCGGCGAGGGCAGACCCCTACGCTCGCCGTGCGAATTTGCTCAGTAGCTAACGCTACCGCGTGTGGCTCAAGCGTAGAAACAGAATCTGAAAAAACGCTGGCAATCTTCCCGCAGCTAGAGAAGGAAGCCCACAAAGAGGCAGACTCACCAGTGGCGTTGTCCAGCTCATCTTTGGCTATGACGCGTTC
Organism: Jonesiaceae bacterium UBA3555; assembly: GCA_002376595.1. Classification (GTDB taxonomy): domain Bacteria; phylum Actinomycetota; class Actinomycetes; order Actinomycetales; family Cellulomonadaceae; genus Timonella. The sequence goes on from DFNY01000113.1 coordinate 427, forward strand.
ATGATCGCGTCAACATCCAGACGTGGCCTACGCGGAAGAAGAGCGGCCGTGATGACAAAGCCAATCACAGTCAATCCCAGCCCAAGCCACGGCAAGGACGGATACCCCAGGTTCCATGCGATAAATAGACCGCCGAAGAACGCCCCGNNGCCGAGTGGCACAGCGCAGCTCCGAGCGAAGGCGCCTTAGGGCTCAAGTCCATGAGGATGCCTTGCAAGCCCATAGCCAGGAACTGAGAAGTCCAACCAGTTGCAAAAATCCCGATCAACAACAACGGCCATGAATGAGTAGTGAATCCCAAGAAAATCATCGAAATCATGGTGGACACGAAACCGAGATACACGGTCTTTTTCACGTCAATATCCATCATGCGACCTGCGAAGAACACGCCAACGGTCATACCAATTCCAAACAACGCCAAGACCAACGGAATCTTCGACTCATCAATGCCAGCCTCAAACATCGCAATCGGCTTAACGTACGAATAGATGGTGAACATTCCGCCAAACCCAATGCCGGCGGCAATGAACATGGCCCACAGTCTGCCGTTCTTCAGGGCCGCAAGTTCACTACGTGCATTAGCGCCCTGCTGCGGAGGAACCTTTGGTAGCAGCAGTGCGAGCGCCGCCATGGCAACGAATCCCAAGCTACCGACTAGCACAAAAGCAGCCCGCCACCCCAAGGGNNGAAATAGGCACACCCACAACATTGGCTACGGTAAGGCCACCCAACATCACAGACATTGCATGCCCACGCTTTGCTGCACCCACAACCGCGGTACCTACAACCGCACCAACGCCAAAGAAAACTCCGTGCGGCAAACCAGCAATGAAGCGCCCGAGGATCAGCAGGTTCATGTTGTCTGCCGTTGCAGAGAGCAAGTTCGCTACCGAGTAGGCACCCATCAACCAAGCAACCAGCGCGGTACGAGACATGCGCGCGGTCATGATCGCAATGATCGGAGCCCCAATAACTACACCCAACGCGTAAGCGGTAATGGCGTGGCCAGCCGTGGGGATCGACACCGAAAGGTCCTGCGAGATGTTTGTCAAAATCCCCATGGTGGCAAACTCTGTGGTGCCAATAGTGAAGCCACCCAACGCCAAAGCCAGCAAAGCGATTGTTTGCCGTTTAGGAGTAAGAGTTGCGGGGGTCTGGGAGGGGGTGGAGCTGAGTGACACTATTGCGACTTTTCTATCCACACGGCATGCGCCGCTACGAGGCCGAGGGTCAAGTTGTCTGATTGAGTAGTTCCGTTGTCCCAGTGGATTTCCATGATTCCAACGGCCTGATTAACAGAGGTGATGGTAACGCTGGTGTCTAGACCAAATCCGATATCGGCAAAGTACCGCAGAACCTCTGGGTCTTCGTCTGAGAATCTAGCAACAACACCACGTTCGCCTTGGGCCAGCAACGCAAGCGGCCGAGCGTTTGGACGATCCATGGTCAAAGTCTTTGAAGGGATAGGATCACCGTGCGGATCACGAGTTGGGTACTCGAGTTTTTGGTCGATCCGGTCGATCATCAAGTCCGAAACCGCATGCTCAAGGATCTCTGCTTCATCATGGACTTCATCCCATGTGTATCCAAGTTGCGAAACCAAAAAGGTTTCTAGCAACCGGTGCCGGCGAACCATCTCGAGCGCGTGCGTCCGGCCAAGCTCGGTGAGCGAAATCGCTCCATATCGTTCGTNNTGGAAGCCCCTACGCCTAGGCGGTCGGAAAGGTCCTTTGTAGTTACGGGCTGCGCAGACCATTCCTGCATTCCCCACACAACCTTGATGTAGTCCTGTGCCACGGTTGTGAGTTGCGGCTTGTCCACTGCGCTCCTTGCATGTGCTGGTTAGTACTACCTTCTGAACTCAACAATACTTGCTGGCGTGATGAGCCCCGCTGGAATGTGAGGTGATGCTGCTCGCTGTGAGGTGATGCTGCTCGCTACTGCTTGTCCTGTGCGCCAATCCTCTAGTTCGACGAACCAGGGTCGGGATTCGACGAATCACTACCCGGATTTTCCGAGTCGGACCCATCCGGGCTGCTGGTTCCGTCTGACGATGAGGATGTCTCAGAGGTGGAGGGCGTGGAGCTAGTGGCATCTGGTTCTGCCGGTGTCACCAGAGATGTTGTTCCGTCAGGTCCTGTTTCAGTGATCAAGGTGCCATCTGTGGTCCTTGGGTAACGCATCCGAGGCCCTATGCTCACGGTGGCGTCAGGAGTGGTGGTGATGATTTGGAAGTCGAGCATTGTCCGCGTAGCAGTGTTGAACCTCAAGATTGTCATCTCGGATGGTCCGTTGAGCGGCCCGATGCTCGGCTTACCCAGAACTGCCCCAGCAGTTGAGGAGTTTATGTAT
>DFNY01000109.1:0-3172 GCA_002376595.1 Jonesiaceae bacterium UBA3555
CCGCCCATGACGGATTGCGGTGCGAACCCAATGGAGTGAACTACCCCATCAAGGGAATCAACGTGTTCGAGGACACGTGCTTCGAGAGCCGCAAGGTCCTCGGCGTCGGTCACATCAAGCTGAATGACCGGAGCGGCCTGTGGAAGCCGCTTCGCGATTGCCTGAGTCAAACGGAATTGGCGTCCGAAAGAGGTCAAAACTACAGTTGCTCCCTCAAGTTGCGCGAATTTAGCAACGTGGAATGCAATTGAGCTGTCGGTGAGAACACCGGTAACCAGGATTTTCTTGCCTTCAAGGAGTCCCATGATTTTCCTTCTGTAAGTCTGTAAAAACGTCGAGTTGCTCTGCACGAGCCCGTCAGGGCTGCCTAAATCTGTGGTCAGTGACCCATTCCGAGGCCGCCATCCACGGGGATGACAGCGCCGCTGATGTAACCGGCCTCATCTGAAGCCAAGAACGCGACTGCGGAGGCAACTTCTTCGGGCTGCGCGAAACGACCAGCTGGAATCGATGCCTTGTATTTCTTAGTGGTTTCTTCACTGAGCTCCGCGGTCATAGCGGTTTCAATGAACCCGGGAGCTACTACGTTTGCGGTGATTCCACGGCTACCAAGTTCGCGGGTGATGGAGCGGGCCATCCCGACAAGACCGGCCTTGGACGCCGCGTAGTTCACTTGGCCTGGACCGCCATATAGGCCAATCACTGAAGAGATCATTACGATTCGTCCGAATCGGGCCTTGATCATTCCCTTGGAAGCGCGACGAACACAGCGGAAAGTACCGGATAAGTTGACGTCAATGACCTGCTCAAATTCGTCGTCGGACATACGCATGAGCAACTGGTCTTTGGTGATTCCCGCATTTGCTACCAGAATCTCAACCGGGCCAAGTTCTTGCTCGATAGCGGTAAACGCAGCGTCCACTTGCTCGCTAGAGGTCATGTCTCCCACTACACCGAAGACACCTTCGGGCAGATCACCACTACGATAGATGGTTGCGACCCGATCACCCTGGGCAACGAACTTCTCCGCAATGGAACGGCCAATTCCTCGGTTTGCACCGGTTACTACTACTACGCGACCCGTAGACGCCATGTCTTCCTCCAACTCGAGTGTGGTTGCATACCCGGCCAGTACTGCAAGGAGAACACGGGCATCACAACGCGCCAGCGGGACATGTTCACCTGCTGGTTTTCACAGGCTATAGGACGAAAGCAACTAAGCAAGCACACGAATCGACCTCCACTCCCCCAGATCCTTAGTAGGTATCCTACAAAACCAGGCGCATGGGCCGCCTGTGCAACTCACGCCACACCCGGCAATTTCGTCTGCCTACTCTCCATGCACGTAAACTTAAGATGTGGCTCGGAAACACGAAGTTGAGTCCATTACGTCGGCACCAACCTCGCTGGCAGCGGACCAGTCGAAGCGCGTACGCAGATACATGATTCAGATGTCAATCAGAACCGTGTGCCTTGTTGCTGCGTTCTTCGCCGACGGCTGGCTACGGCTTGTCTTCCTAGTTGGAGCGGTATTCCTGCCCTATTTTGCAGTGATTGACGCAAACAATTCGCGCGTAAGCAGAAAAACCAACACCCACCCCATGGAATTCTTGGTGCTCGAATCCGAACGCCAAGCTCAACATGATGCGTCCCGCGCATCTAGTACGCAAGATTCCAGCCGCGACTCTTCAGCACCTGATTCTTGGGAAGGCCACCGTGATTGATCTTCTTGCTTCACCAGATCCCATCGACTCACTAATTTGCTCAGGCAAAGGGTGTCGGGCACCAGCGAGCTGGGGGCTACTGTGGAATAACCCAAAGATCCACACCCCGCAGCGTCGTAAAGTGTGGTTGGCATGCGACGATCACCGTAAACACCTAGACACATTCCTTACTGCTCGCGGGTTCCTTAAGGACACCGTCCCGGTCAGCGAACTTGAACGAGTTGAGCAGGAGTGAGTGTACGCGAAGGCGCTTCGAAGACGCAGTCCCCCGCTCCTGTTCCACCTGGAACCGAAGAGAGCGGTGAACCGAGAGCGTCGTTGTCCACGCTCCAATGGATTGCGCTGGCGGTTGGCGTTGCAGTTTTTGTTACCGCCTGTATCTCACTCGGTCGTTGGCAGTTTTCCCGGCACGAGGCTAGGGACGAAGTCATCGCCACCATTGTTGAGAACTACGATTCACAGCCCCGCGAGCTTTCAAGCTTTGTTAGATCCGTAAGCGACCCCCTCCCGGCCTCTGAGGTGTGGGCAGTAGCTCAACTGGAGGGCGAATATCTGCCTCAGTACACTGCGTTGCTTCGTAATAGGCCCATCAATTCCACGCCTTCTGTGCACGTACTGGTCCCGTTCGCGATGGACAATGGAAGAGTGATTCTGGTTAACCGCGGATGGGTTCCATATGACAATGGCGTTGAGCGGCCGTCTCGAATCCCAGAACCACCCAGTGGCCAGGTGACCATCACAGTCCACCTTCGCGCCACGGAGCCGTCCTCTTCCAAAGATGCGCCTTCCGGTCAGGTGCAGGCGATTAACGTAGAAGACGCTTTCGCTGCAGGTGCGCACTACGCTGCGCTCCCAGAGCTAGATTCGAAGTCCACTTTCACTCAGGTGTACGGTTCGCTGCGAAGTGAAACTCCTGAGCCACAAGAGCCGGTGAACTCGCTTCCAAGACCATCCACGGACCCCAAGTCGCACCTAAGTTATGCCATGCAGTGGTGGGTATTCGCGCTGGGAGGCTTGGCCGGATTTGTAGTGCTGATTGTGCGCGAAGTGCGCAAGCGGCGCCCCGGTGTTGCGGTAGAGAACAATCCTTTTGCTCAACTTGCACGCCAAGACTCGGATGAGCCCTCCTTTGATTCACAGGCCTTGAGTTCCTCTCGCCAGCAGCGCAGGCGTTCTCAGGCGTCGATGAGTGAGGAAGACTACGAAGACTCTCTATTTTCCGACGACACCTAGAGCCCCAGCGCAAGCGGCGGACAGTGTAGGAAATTTCTGCACGAGTGTTCGCCAGAGTCGATTTCCTGGTGCTCAATGGTCTAGTAACGCACGAGTGCCCAGCCCTTAGGGGCCGGGCACTCGTGCGTTATTCGTATGGAAGGTTAAACGCTATGCCAGCGAAACCAGTTCTCTGTAGGTGTCATTCCATAGGTCTTCGTCGCCGTCAGGCAGCA
>DFNY01000109.1:3395-5628 GCA_002376595.1 Jonesiaceae bacterium UBA3555
AGGAAACCACAAGCGTGGCCAGCGCAAGACGCGTCTTTTCGCCGCCAGACAAAACGTTCGTAGGTTTGTCAGCGTCATCTCCAGAGAACAAGAATGAACCCAAAACCGAACGGACTTCGGTGTCGCTCAGGTCAGGGGCAGCATGCCGCAGGTTCTCCACAACGGTGGCGTTCAAATCCAAGGTGTCGTGTTCCTGGGCGTAGTAGCCCAATTTCAGACCGTGGCCAGGAATCACCTCTCCAGAGTCAGCCTTTTCAACGCCAGCAAGTAGACGCAACAATGTNNATAATTACTACGCGTGCTCCGCGGTCGATTGCTAGGTCAACCCCAATGAACACTTCTTGGGAACCGTATGACTTAGAAAGGCCTTCAGCAGTGAGAGGCACCTTTCCGCACGGCGCTGGAGTTGGGAAGCGAAGCTTTGCAACCTTCTCGGCGACTCGTGGGCCGTCGAGGCCTTCAAGTAGCTTTTCGGCGCGCCGAATCATGTTCTGTGCGGCAACAGCTTTGGTTGCCTTCGCACGCATCTTGTTACCTTGTGCAAGCAGAACAGCCGCCTTCTTTTCGGCGTTGGCTCGCTCTTTACGTCGGCGTTTCTCATCGGTCTCGCGTTGCAGGAGGTAGTCATCCCAGCCGAGGTTGTACTGGTCAAGTTCCCCGCGCACAGCATCTAGGAAGAACACCTTGTTCACAATGGCGCGCATGAACTCGTTATCGTGAGAAATAACGATCAGTCCACCCTCGTATGCACGGAGGTAGTCTCGTAGCCAGGCAATGGAATCCACGTCGAGGTGGTTAGTGGGTTCGTCTAACATCAGGGTCTCGCCGCCCGAGAAAAGGATTCGTGCAAGTTCTACGCGTCGGCGCTGTCCACCCGAAAGCTCACCGAGTTTGTGATTGAGCGTGTCTGTATCTAGACCAAGGTTTGCCGAGATCCGGAGTGCTTCGGCTTCAGCGGCATACCCGCCCGCTGCCAAGAACCGCGCTTNNTCATAACTTTGAAGTCTTCAGACGCCATCTCTCGTTCAGTCTTGGCCATGTTCTTGACCAATTTGTCCAACTCACGAATAGAGAGAATGTGGTCCTTTGCACTCATCGTCGGGTCGGAGGGGTGCGTGTCTTGGGGCAGATACCCCAACACTCCACTGCGCGAAGCAGTCCCCGCCGAGGGCAAGGTTTCCCCTGCAAGAACCTTTGTCAGTGTGGTTTTTCCGGCACCATTTCGGCCAACCAATCCAACGCGGTCACCCTTTCCTACCTTAAAAGAGGCAGATCGAAGCAGGGTGCGTGCGCCGATTCTGATCTCGACGCCTTGTGCGCTAATCAATTGACATCCTTAGTACAAACCATCCAAAAAAGTCCACCCAAGTTCGGAGCAGACACAAACGTATTTGATTCTACCGGTGCACTAGCGTCATTCGGGAATTGTTTTCTTGGCCGAACCTATTAAGGAACGAACATGTCTGATGAGAACGTCGCACGCAAACAAGACCGAACAACAGGACCACGTGGCACCGCACCATCTCATGGTCTACGTGGGGTAACCCCTGCACAGCAGATGGCGTTAGTTGCCATGTTCGCCGCGATAATCAGTGTGTGTGCAATAGCACCCGCTTTTACGGTAGGTGCGATCCCCGCCCCAATTACACTCCAAACGTTCGGTGTCATGCTCACGGCAATGATCCTTGGGCCTCGCTTGGCTCCGCTCGCGGTGGGACTCTATCTGNNAGGTGCTTCTGGGCTCGCCGTGTTCGCTGGGCCCACAGCTGGGTACCTTCTCTCATTTCCTCTACTCGCTTGGCTGGTTGCGGTTGTTTTCGGAGCGCTCACCCGTTCCTACTCGTCGCCCCGCCCTGTTGGTGTTACACAATTCGACGGCGTATCCAAGGCGCGCTCCTCGTGGTGGCGTGCTCCACAAGTACTGGTGACTATCGCATCCTGCCTGGTTNNGAATGGTGCTTCGAGTTCCTATGACAGTCCATGATGCGTTCTTGTCTGACATGGTCTTCCTACCTGGAGATGTGGTCAAGACTTCCGCAGCAACGCTGGTGGCCTTAGCTGTACTTAAGGGTTTCCCTCAGCTCAAACGTCTCAACAGGCCCGATACACAACTGCCTGCCTCCCAACACGCTCAAGTGCACGCGGATGCACCTCGCTGATGCCTCGCATCCTGCTGGACCACGTCACCGTCGAACGAGATGAACGCCAAATTTTGCAGGACATCCATATGGAG
>DFNY01000041.1:0-8643 GCA_002376595.1 Jonesiaceae bacterium UBA3555
CGCACGGTTCGCTACCGTTGGAGGAGATAGATGAAGATTCAAGGAAAGTGTGTCATGTCAGTTTCAACTGTTGAACTTGCCCCAGTTGAGGTCAGCGCCGTGGAGGCGTTGTTCACTCAGGCTCATACCGCTCATGCGTTCACCGATGAGCCAGTAAGCGATGAACAGATTCACCAGATCTACGACATGATGAAGATGGCTCCAACCTCCATGAACACTCAGCCCTTGCGAATCACCTGGGTGCGTTCTGGTGACGAGAAGCAGAAGCTTGGCGCCGCAATGAACGACGGTAACCGGGCCAAGACGTTGGGCGCTCCCTTGAATGCTATCTTGTCAGTAGACACCAACTGGCACGAACACTTTGGAACCTTTGCACNNAGCCAACGAGGCAATCCGTGTAGCAATGGGCACCAACAACGCGCACATCCAGGCAGGCTACTTCATCACTGCGGTGCGCGCAGTTGGCCTTGCCGCCGGCCCAACGGGTGGGTTCGATGCAGCAGCCGTCGATGCCGCTTACAACCAAGACAACGGGCACCACGCACTTATCGTGGTAAATATTGGACACCCTACTCAAGGGGCATACCGCCCACGTGGGGCACGACTCGACTTTGAGGTTGCCAACCGTATTCTCTGATCGCTCAGCGGTTGAAGCAAAGAGGAACCAAAAACACTTGGGCTATGCGGAGTAGTGCGCACAGCCCATTTGTTTACCAATTATCCAAAACCGGTCAGTGTCTTCACCAACTACTCAAGTTTCGCTATACCGTTGGAACATGAACACACCAATCACGTCAGCGTTGACCTCAGGTTTGGTACCTGCCCCAATGGATGCACCTGCGATCCGATGGGGAATCATCGGCACCGGATGGATCTCGGAGGCCTTCTCAAAATGCGTTGCGCAATACACGGCATCACACGTTGCCGCCGTAGCCTCCCGCGACCTTGGTAAGGCAGAACAATTCATCGGCGAGCACTTGGGTGAGGTCACCGAACCCATTACGGCATACGGATCATACGAGGAACTCGTCAACGACCCCACAATCGATGTGGTCTACGTAGGCACACCACACTCACACCACCGTGAGCACGCGCTACTGGCCATCAACGCTGGAAAGCACGTACTCGTCGAAAAAGCCTTTGCCAGGAACGTATCCGAAGCTCAGGACATCCTTGATGCAGCCAAGGCTCGCGGCGTATTNNTTGGCGAAATCCGCACCCTCATTGCGGACCACGGACAAGCATTCGAGTTCAACCCGCAAGGACGGCTCTTCAACCCTGAACTCGCAGGAGGTGCGCTGCTAGATCTCGGAGTGTACCCAGTGGCGTTCGCACACGATATCTTGGGCGTACCTGCCAACATTGTGGCTCGCGGGCAGATGACCACCACCGAGGTGGATGGCCAGATTTCAATGATCTTCGAATACCCAAACAACGCGCAAGCTCTTCTCAACACCACACTGTGGGCGGCAACCCCCACCACCGCGACAATCACAGGAACCAAAGGTCGCATTGAAATAGACGGCGCTTTCTACACGCCAACTGGATTCACCGTTCGCCTCAACTCCGGCGAAACCTCCCGATACGAGGCTGAGCCTGTACGCGGTCTGGAGTTCGAAGCCGCGGAAGTAGCCCGGTGCATTTCAAACGGCCAGGTTGAGTCACAACACATGACGTGGGCGCAGACCATGGACGTAATGAAGTCAATGGACTTGATCCGAGAACAAATCGGTTTGGTCTATCCAGGCGAGTAAAACAAAGGGGGTGACGCCTGAGCGCCACCCCCTTCGCCACTAGTTCAATACGCAGGTACTCGCCTCGTAGTGGTTACACGCTACTCTGTGTGCTTTTCTACAAGGTAGACCGTTCCGTCAGGGGCGGTCTTTCGTTCCATGGTGGCGTTCAATTCAGCTGAACGCGCTGCTTCTTCATCAGACACAGGCCTAATGGGCGTTGTGGAGTCTCCAACTTGAGCGGGTCCAAACACCGGGAGAAGCCCCTCGGTCATTCGCAGTCCACGAGTTTTCTGTGCGTTCTTTGCTTTCTGCTTCTTGCCGAAAATACCCATGATTGGGCCCTCCTTCACACCTTCATTGCTCTGTATAAGTCTACTCGTCATAACCACACAAAGATCCTCGTTTTAGGAGAGGGGTGCGGCTGTGCGATCTGGTGATTGAAACCCTGCACGCCATGACGCCAAGCCCACCGCAACAGGCACCAAACGTAGTTGTCAGGCATCAGCGACAGTGAACGTAGCGGATTGCTCATCCCAGTTGAAACGAACATCTGATAGCGAGGTGAGCAAGGCATCCGCAGTCAAAGCATCAAGCGAATGGGATGTGGCAACGCCCAAGGTGGCGGCGCCCGCTGCTCGACCAGAATCCAAGCCGGCAGGAGCATNNATGTTACACCAAGCATTCGAGCAGCGGTCACATACGGCAGGGGGTCCGGTTTACCTCGCTCAACCTCGTCTGCGCACACCACAGTAGATACTTCAATTCCAGTAGCCCCAGAACGCAACACGAACAAGTCACGAGTCATTGACGTAACGATCGCCCGGGCAGAATCTGGCAGCGACGCAAGCAGATCCAACGCGCCAGGAAGTGGGGTAATCCCTTGGGTGGAGGAGAGCTCCAACTTAAGGATGTAAGCAAAAGCCTCATCAAACTGCTCTGCNNTCTGCCGGCAACAGCTGCTCAATGATCGCCTTCGCCGGTGTGCCATGAAACTGGTGATAGAAGGACGCATCAAAGCCGTAGCACTTCATCCATGCGCCCCAGCACCGCTCGGTCAAGTCAATCGAACTAATGAGGGTTCCATCCATGTCAAACAAGACGGCGTCAAAGGTGCGTCCATCAAACGCACTCCCAGGGGTGGGAAACACTAAATCAGTGGAATCAAATTCGCGCATAGCCACGAGACTACGTGGTCAATCACGAAGTGCCACGCACCGCCCACAAAAAGGTAGGGTTAATCCGTGACGAATTCTAGTGATGCCCCGCTTGCCCCACACGCAACCGCCCCAACCTCCCAGTACATCAGTGGTGAGGCAAACTTGCCCAGCCCAGCCGAGACCTACACCAGCGCCTCCGGCTTGTTCATCTCCTTCGAAGGCGGCGATGGATGCGGAAAAACGACGCAATCACGGATTCTTGCTCAATGGCTTGGAACCGCCCTGGCACGGGAAGTGGTCCACACACGCGAACCTGGCGGCACGGAACTAGGCGCCCAAATCCGCCAACTCGTTTTACACGGTGATGATATGGGGCCACGCGCGGAGGCACTGCTCTACGCAGCAGACCGCTCCCACCACATCCACTCCTTGGTCAAACCAGCATTGGAACGTGGGGCAGTAGTGATCACAGACCGCTACCTCGACTCATCGGTGGCCTACCAAGCAGGCGGGCGCGAACTCACAAGCAGTTCGGTGCGTAATCTATCGCTGTGGGCAACCGGCGGACTCATGCCACACCTAACGGTGCTCATCGACCTTGACCCAAAGGCTGGCGCAGCTCGATTCGCTGACGCCCCAGACCGTTTGGAACGAGCCGGTGATGAGTTCCACCAAAGAACCTGGTCAACATACCTTCAGATGGCTAAGGATGAGCCAGAGCGCTGGATTGTGCTCGATGGTTCTGGAAGCATCGAAGACATTGCAGTATTGGTGCGGGCAGCGGTAGTTGAACGACTCAGTGAGAAGTTCCCGCAGTATGCACAAGACCTTGAGGCTGCATCCCGCGCCGAGGACACCTCTGACGTGGCTGGCCAACAAACTTCACCAGTCCAGGAACCACACGCCACGGACTCAGTTCAGTGAGTGTTTGGGATGACCTCATCGGACAAGACGCCGTGGTCGAGGTGCTCCAGCAAGCAGTAAACTCCCCGAGCGCGATGACGCATGCGTGGCTGCTGACCGGACCGCCAGGGTCAGGGCGATCAAATGCAGCCCGCGCGTTTGCGGCAGCACTGCAATGTGAACAGGGCGGGTGCAGTACGTGCCCAAGTTGCTTGTCCGTGATGAGGGGGACTCACCCGGATGTCACCGTTTTGGCCACGGACAAAGTGACCATAGCCATCGAAGAAGTTCGCGGACTAATCTTGGAGGCATCAAAGACACCTTCTGCTGGCCGCTGGCGCATCATCTTGATCGAAGATGCCGACCGCATGCTTGAACGAACCACAAACGTATTGCTTAAGGCGATTGAAGAACCCGCACCACGCACTGTCTGGCTGCTGTGTGCGCCTAGCCCCCAAGACGTCATGGTGACCATTAGGTCTCGATGCCGCAAGCTATCTTTGCGGATACCACCTGTGCAAGACGTCGCGCGACTCCTTGAAACACGCGACAACATAGACCCGCATACTGCCATGGTCGCTGCCCGAGCTGCGGGTTCCCACATCGGATTGGCTCGTAGGTACGCGCGTGNNGGCCGGGGCGCGCCGCAACCAGATACTGAACCTTGCCACCAAGATTCGGGGGGTCTCCGACGCGGTGATACATGCAGGGGAACTGGTAGAGATAGCGCAGGCCGAAGCAAAATCGGCGTCCGAAGAACGCGATGCCAAAGAACGCGCAGAACTACTTCGTATGCTCGGCGCAGACCCAGCAAAGACACTTCCGCCAGCATTGCGTTCGCAGGTAAAGCAGCTGGAAGACGACCAAAAGCGTAGAGCCACCAGACACCAACGTGATGTGCTGGACCAAGCGATGATCGATCTGCTGTCGCTCTACCGTGACGTCTTACTGACACAGCTACGCACCGGCGTAGAACTAGTCAATATGGAGCACGAGACTTTCATCTACGACATGGCACGCTCCAGCACGGCTGTATCAACATTGGCCAAACTCGACGCAATCGCACAAGCCCGTACCCGGCTCGCAGCCAACGTTTCACCTCTTCTAGCAACTGAGGCGATGATGGTAGCGCTGCGGCCAATGCCTTAGGGTAAAACAACGAAGGTTTTCCACCTTGAACGTACCGGCAGCTCAGCCCCAAATGCACCACATGAACCACGATGGAGATAACCGCATGACGCACACATCCAATGCACCATCCATGAGACCCCGCCGCAGCCTCAAAGGACGAGTTAACGGATGGATGAGCCTCATTATTGCGGGGACGGTGGCGCTCACGGCATGCACCGACGGGACTCAAGCACCTCTGCCATCCGCCTCTAGTTCATCCTCACAGACGGAGCAAGGACTGCCTGGGCAAGACCCAGCAGACAACGTTGTTGCCGGTTTCGAGGACTACTACACTCAAAAAATCCAGTGGGAAAAGTGCGACGGCGGCACTTTCCACTGTGCCACGGTCAGCGCTCCAATGGACTGGGATNNAATCAAGCTGTACTCAGCGCGCGGAAAGAGCGCAATGGGCACCATCTTGACCAACCCTGGCGGGCCTGGCGCATCGGGTGTGGATCTCGTGTCCTACGCGCCCCTGATGTTCGGAAAGAAGCTGCTTGAAAACTACAACGTCCTCGGATGGGACCCCCGCGGTGTAGGGCAATCTAGCGCGGTCACCTGCTTGGACGCGCCAGCAATGGACGCGTACCTGGCCATGTCATTCGACACCACCCGCCCACAAGCACTCGAAGTCATGCAAACTGAGGCGGACAAGTTCGCAGCGGCCTGCAAGGCAAACACTGGGGAACTCCTGGGGCATGTAGACACTCAGAGCTCAGCTAAAGACATGGACCTGCTGCGTGCGCTTATGGGAGACGACAAACTCAACTACTTGGGATTCTCGTACGGNNCAGTCAAAGCAACAAGCGATCGGATTTGAGAACGCACTTAAAGCTTGGGCAACTGACTGCTATGAAGCATCTGAGTGTCCAGTGGCCGGTGACGTGGACCAAGTAATGCAGTCAGTGGCAGACCTGTTTGAGCAGCTCATGAGCAAGCCCATGACCACCTCAGACCCAGACCGCAGGCTCACGCAGTCCCTCGCGTTCTACGGAGTGGCACAGCCGCTGTATGCACAAGAACTCTGGCCAGTTCTCAACGACGCCCTGTACGCAGCATTCCAAGAAAAAGACGGAAGCGGGTTGCTCAGCCTCGCAGACCAATACTTTGGACGCGACGAAGATGGCACTTTCGCTGACAACCAAACCGAAGCCTTCACTGCAGTCAACTGCCTAGACGATCGGGCCTCAAGCGATTACGAAACCATGCAGATGGAAGCCAAAGAAATCGAAGAAGCAGCGCCCGTAATGGGCTCTTCCTTCGGCTTTGGCGGAATCGGATGCAAGAACTGGCCGTATCCAGTGGCTGAAAAGACCTTTGACCTGGCTGCTTCAGGCGCCGACCCAATCATGGTTATCGGCACCACCAACGACCCAGCAACTCCCTACGTATGGGCCCAAGGACTGGCGGAGCAACTAGAGTCCGGATTCCTGGTGACCTATGAAGGTGAGGGTCACACCGCTTACGGGCGCGGATCAACCTGCGTTATGGACACCGTTGACAGCTATTTTGTTGACGGAACAGTGCCAACCAGCGATCCGCAATGCACCCGGTAACGGGGTTACTTTGACCTGTGAAATACAACGCTGAAGCGGGCAACATCGCACGTCACCGGCTTTGAACGTGAAGGTGAGTGCGGTCACACGCAGTAATTTTGCGTAACGCAGGTGTGAGTCGGTAGAGTGAACTCGGTTCTTCGCTCACATCAGTGACTCGCTCCGGGTGTGGGAGAAGCCGGCCGCCTTAGCTCAGTCGGACGAGCGTTTCACTCGTAATGAAAAGGTCACGAGTTCGATTCTCGTAGGCGGCTCAATTAAAACCCCTGATCAGGAAACTGGTCAGGGGTTTTGTGTTGCGCTCACGTTGAATACGCACGGTGGGCAATGCCAGCCAGAGCACAGAAGCAACGCTCCGCCAAAACATCCCTAAACTCACTGTGTAATAGCCGGTGGCATGGCAACATATCCGTTGTGACAGCGCACCAAGAGTGTGCGATTGCCTAAGGGGCCAATGACAGCGGGGTTCAGCATGAGTGATGCAACTTCAGAAATGCAGGGCGGGAATGCCCTTAATGTTGTTCCGCTGCGCCCCAGAGTGAACGATGACTGGTTTGCAACGTTATTCACAGACTGTTCTGCGGTTGTGAGTCGCTACATTTATCGTCGTACTAGCGCTGATGCGGTGGAAGACCTCACCGCCGAAACGTTCGCTACGGCGTGGCGCAAACGAGACGAAATCCCAGAAGGATTCGAGCTTCAGTGGCTGTATCGCACAGCTGGGTTCCTCGTTGCTAACCATAACCGCAAGCACAAACCGGTGCTTCTGGAAGAGTTTCCAGAGATAGCCCAAGACTCTGATCCGTCGGCGATAGTCATAGAAGATGACTCGTTGAGGAAGGCCTTCTACCGACTCTCTGAGAAAGACCGCAAGGTTCTTGTGCTCGCAGCGTGGGAAGGCCAGTCGAGCGAGCAGATCGCCGAGATTATTGGCGGAACAGCCAACTCTGCGGCAGTGGCGCTTTCGAGAGCGCGCGCCAGATTCTCCACAACTTTTGCGCAGGAAAGCGATGAGCATCCAGCGTCCCGCACCAGCAGCAACTAGAACTTTTGACCCCCACAGGCACCCCTGATCTTGAGAGAAACAGGTGAGGACAATGACTAAGTCACCCCGTAACGAATTTGAGAAGCTTGGCGATCAAGACCCTGCAGCCGGTTTCGAATTCGATCAAGCTGCACTTATTGCCAATTTGAAGCAGCGTTTGCCTGAGGCAAGCCTGTCAGACTCGTTCCCGCTAGCTCAGCCCCAGAACTCCGAAAAGGCTGGCTCGCCTGACACCCACCAGATCGAGCACCCAACTGTTGTGCCTTTGCGGAAGAAGAGTGCACCGGCGTGGGGTCAGATCGCTGCTAGCGTTGCAGTAACCGCATTGCTCGCCGGTGGTGGGGTGTATGCGGCCACTGCCTCAGACAATGGGGGAACGGAATTGGCTGATTCCCCAAGCCACACCGCTAGTGCGGAGCAGCTTGAGCAGAACTCGCCTTCGGCTCAAGCAGCGGATACTAACGGTTCGCAGCGGTTGTCTTCGCAGCTTCCTGGGGGCCTCCCAATGGACGGCCTGGAGAGCGCAACCAGCCAGTTGCCTAACGTCAAGGGAAACACTGAACTTGCGGCGCCCTCGGGGGAGGGCGTTGGTGACGAGACAAAGGCGATGCCGTGGGGCTACGGTGGACGCTACTCGTACAGCGCACAGGGTCTGTCCACCCAAGAAACGTCCGCTACCGCATACGGCTTCGACGAATCTTCAGTGGTTTCCAAAGAAACCTTTGAAAAGGTGAAGAAGGCCCTTGGCGTTGACGGCGAAACCCGAAGCGAATGGGGTTCCCTCACCGCAACGTCAGCAGACAACACTAGCGTTGGCATGAACGATAACGGTGTTGGCTCGGTATGGTTCTACTCCGACAAGAAGGTTGACAAGGGTGAATCTGACCCGGCCGTAGCCGTTGAACGAGTGCGCTCGCTGATGACTGAACTGGGCGTAGATCCGGCCCTGTACACGTTCGAAGCTAAGAACGATGTGTACTACACCTGGAATGCAACCACCGAGGACATGGCACGGGAGTCCACGTCCAGTACTGAGCCTGCTGACCAAGGAACCGAACACCAAGTCACCAATGTTG
>DFNY01000041.1:8799-10031 GCA_002376595.1 Jonesiaceae bacterium UBA3555
GAAAGATGGCCCTAAGGCTGGCGCCAAGCCAACCGCAGGTATGTCGTTCACTTGGGAAGTATCCAACCAGGTGATTACCAAAGCAGAGCTCGGGCTCGCAGGATTCTCCGAGCCAGACGGAACCTACACCATGCTCCCAGTATGGAACCTCTCCTCAAAGCAGGGGCTCACGTTCACCGTACTGGCAGTGGCTGACAGCAAGTTGGACTTCTAAACCCAACTTCACGACGACACGGCTGGGACTGCAGTTATCCTGCGGTTCCAGCCGTGTCGTCGTTAAGCCAGAAAATTCAGTCAGAAACTTGGGGCGCAATCTGTGCGTGCGCATTGCGCACGAACCCAGCAATCCAGTCTAGGTTGCCGGCCAGCCATCGCCGATTTACGGCGTCTACGGGGAAGAACGTTGCTCGTTGAGCGGGCGCTCGGACCCCAAAGATTGTGCCCTTGTCGGTGTCTGCGGCCACCCACACACATTCGGGGTTTCCGCTGGCAATGAGATCACCCAAAGCAACCCCGATTGAGGTGACAGAGAACGTAGAGTCCCATCGGTTGTCTTGATGAGCGCTGTGCCAAGCGGTAGAGAACTCGTTGAAGAGCTTGGACAATTGGTCAGCGTCTAGCGGTGGCTGTTCGGGAGTGCGCAGGTGATACCGCATCTCAGCCAGCCACATGAGTTCGGCTATGGATAGCTCCCGCAAATCCATAGGCGCGTGGGCTTGCGCTGAAGATAAGTCTTGAGATTCGGGAGACAGCGGACCAAAGTCTTCAACATTGAAAACGGCTTGGTTCAAGGCCGCGCCAGCAGGTACGTGCGGCGCGGAAGGTGCGTGAGGGGTTGCTGCAGGTTCGACGCTTGCGGCACCTGCAGTGTGAGTGGAACGGTGCAACTCACGCCGGGTGGAGGGAGTATTCACGGTTGCGTAATTTCTTGGCCGCAACGGGGCAGTTGGGTTGGCCGAACGTGCGGTGCCAGGCGGGGGTGACGTGACAGTGTCATCGGATGGTGACACTGGGACAGCGTGTAAAGCGCGTCGCGTGACTGGCTTACCGTCGTTGGTAAGCTCATCGCTTCTGCGTGCGGCGCTATACATACCTGAGATATCGGCCAATCCGTGTGAATTCTTTACTGGAAAATCGGTTCTTCACAAGCAACCAAACTGGCATCGGCTGTGGGTACGCACGAGAGCACAAACCCAACAGATTTCCTGATTCTACGGATGAAAACTACACTG